>JADWMG010000105.1 GCA_015767405.1 Actinomycetota bacterium | reverse complement strand
CTCGATCGGTGCCAAGGCTGCCGTGCCTGTGTCGAAGCGTGCAAGATCGAGAACAACACGCCGAGCGCGGTGTTCTGGATGTATGTCTTCCGGTTCGAGCAGGGCCAGTACCCCGACACGAACATCAGCTTCTTGCCGAGGCCGTGCCAACACTGCGACAACGCGCCGTGCGTCAAGGTGTGCCCGGTTGGGGCGCGCTACAAGCGCGATGACGGTCTCGTTCTGACCGACTACGAACGCTGCATCGGTTGTCGCTATTGCGAGGTTGCCTGCCCGTACGGCGTGAACTTCTTCAATTGGCGCCACCCAGAGGACGCCTTCGCCGACTATCAGGTGTCGTTCGACGATCCCGATGTCGAAGCCGTGACGGGCGGCTTGATTCCGCCGTACAGCAACCCGGATCTCGATGAGGTCCAGGGCTCCGAGGAACGCTTGACAGCCGGGAGTGCGCACTTCAAAGGGGTCATGGAGAAATGCACGTTCTGCGTGCAGCGAGTCGACAAGGGCATGGTGCCGGCGTGTGTCGACACCTGTCCCGTGGGTGCTCTTCGCTTCGGTGACCTCGAAGACGGCGAGAGCCCGATTTCGGCCTTCGTGAGGAATCGCGACCAGTTCAGGTTGCTCGAAGAACTGGGAACCGACCCTGGCGTTATCTATCTGGGAGGCGCGCCACCAACATCGGATAGCAGAGAGATAGAACGACCGAAGACTGGGATCGACTCATGACCACAGACGTGATTGACGTGCCGCCGCCGGACGTGGCGCCCGAGGACACTGAGCTCCCGATGGGGGTAGGCCGCTTCGACCGCGGCTGGCGAACCTTCATCATCTTCCCGATCATCGGCGTCGTGATTGGATTGATCGCCTACCTGTACGAACGCAACCAGGGTCTCGTCGTGACCGGCATGCGTGACCTCGGCTCGATGCGCGGAGCGACATGGGGGCTCTACATCACCCTCGTCGTCTACTTCGTCGGCGTGAGTTTCGCCGGGATCACCATCGCCGCGGTCATCCGGCTGTTCCACCTCGAACAGCTTCGCGGCATCGCCCGGATGGCCGAACTGATGACGGTCGTGGCCCTGATTCTCGGGGCGCTCGCGATAGTCGTCGATCTCGGACAACAGATGCGCGGCATCGTCAACCTCTTTCGCTACGCGAGACCACAGTCGCCGTTCTTCGGCACGTTCAGCCTCGTCATCTCCGGATACCTGTTCGCCAGCATCGTCTACCTCTACGTGACATCACGGCGTGACGCTTCCCGGATGGCGTCGCAACCGTCAAAACTTCGGAGGTTCTTCCAATGGTGGTCGGCTGGTTACGAGGACACCTCCGATCAACGCGCACGTGACAGTCGCACATCGTTCTGGCTGGCACTGGCGATCCTCCCGCTGCTCGTCGTGGCGCACTCGTCGCTCGGGTTCGTGTTCGGTCTCCAGGTCGGACGGCCGGGCTGGTTCGGCACCCTCCAGGCACCTGCATTCGTTATCCTCGCCGGAGTCTCTGGAATCGGACACATCATCGTGATGGCGGCAATGATTCGCAAGTCGCTCGGTGCCGAGGACCGGATCGGGATGGACGCGTTCTCATGGCTCGGTCGAGCGTTGATGATCCTGCTCTTCGTGTACGTCTACTTCATTGTCGTCGAACTACTCACGATCACCTATCAGCCCAGCGTCGCCGAACAGCAACTCTCCGAGGCGCTATTGACGGGGCGGTACGCGCCGATCTTCTGGGGTTCCACACTGGCGTTGCTCGTCTCATTGATTGCGCTCGCGGTGATGGGTCTGCAGAAACGGTGGCGGCTGAGTTGGTTGATCGCGGCCGGCGTCCTGGTCAACGTTGGTGCTCTCGGCAAGCGGTATCTGATCGTGGTTCCATCACAGACCCACGGCCAACTACTTCCGTACGGCGTCGGGAGCTACACGCCAAGCTGGGTTGAGATCGGCGTGGCCATCGGACTGTTCTCGCTTGGAACACTGATGGTCGCCGTCTTCATGAAGGTGTTCCCGATAATCGAACTCGACGACGATTTGGAGGAGGTCTCGACATGAACAGGCGCGACACGATCACGATCGCAATGATCATCATCGGACTCACCTTGATGGTCACCTCATACTTCTTCGGCGCGGCACCATTCTGCTCGGACGGCGTCGAGTGCTCCAACCCCAGGGTGCAATGGTCGCCGGCCGTCTTCGTGTTGGGGGTGGTCATCGCGTTCTCGTCCGCGATCTACTACGAGGTCGCCAAGGACAAGCGGGAGTGACTCTCGAGCAGACCAGCCGTCTGCGCCAGGGCGTCTACCGGCTGCTCGGCGCAGGGTTCGCCGCCCCAAACGACGAGGTCCACGACGCGGCAGGCGAGGCGCTCGACATCTTCGATGCCTTAGGCCTGTACGAATTCGCGTTCGCGCTCGACGTCGCCGATGCAGTGACCGCGCTCGCCGGGTCTCGACCGGCCGATCTCGAGGCCGCACACGTCGCACTGTTCGCTACCGGCGTTCACGGTGTGCTCTGCTCGCCGCACGAGTCGACGCACCTCGGCAATCCGCGAACGGGCGACGTCGCCCGAATCCAATCGGAGTTGCGACTCGCCTACCGGCGCTACGGTCTCCCGATCGCCGACGGCGAACCGGATATGGTCGACCATGCCGCCAGCGAGCTACGAGCGATGTCGCTCCTCTGCGGATCGGAGGCCGACCTCCGCGCTGCCGGCAGACCGACCGCTGATGTGGTGGCCCGGCAGACGGAGTTTGCTTTCTCACACATGTTCCGCTGGATGCCATCGTTCGCGAACCAGGTGATCGCTGCTCGTGCAGACAGGGTCTACTCCTCACTCGCCAAGGGCCTCGTGAGCTTGCTCGACCACGAACGACAATGGCTCGCCGTCCTGAACCTGTCAGTCGAAGCCGGTGCATCGTGACAACGATCGCGATCTGTGCCGATGCCGTCGTACCCGCCGATATCTCGATACCCGGGATGCGCATCAAGGTCATCGAAGACCTCTGCGACTACCCCTCCCGGCTCGCCGATTCCGTGTCGGACGACGAAGATCGCCTCGTGCTCGGCGTGCACGGATCTCGATACAACCTGGGCAGCGCTCAGGCAGCGGTGCGGCGACTTGGCTTCGATCCGCTCGCGATAGGCCTGGTCGACCTGCAAACCGTCGGTTCGAGCGAAGATCTCACAAACCGGCTGGCAGCCTCCGCGGCCCGTACGTTGATGACTCCCAAGCCGGGCCCCGAACACGTCAAGATGCTCATGCCCGACCGCTCAACGCGGCGCGCGCTGTTGTCCATCGGCAAGCCCCGCTACGTCGGTGCACCAGCAGTCGACGATTCGACTTGTCGTGCGGGCGACGGATGCCGGGCTTGCGTTGATCCGTGCCCTGCCGGGGCCCTCTCGTGGTCGGGCGGCGAGATCCAGTACGACAAGAACGCCTGCATCACGTGTGGCATCTGTGTCACGGCCTGCCCGGCTGGTGCTGTCGCCAACCCGTCCGCCACGCCGGCCGCTATCGAGGCGGAGATACGCGCATTGATCGAAGGTGCCGACGAACCACCAGGAATCAGGTTCCGATGCCGAGAGGCTCGGGTCACAGCCGAACCCGGGTGGCATCAAATCGAGGTGCCATGCACAGGGATGTTGACTGTGGGATGGATCCTCGCGCCGATGATCATGGGCGCTGGATCAGTTGATGTCGTCTCGTGTTCGGACGGCGGATGCAGTCTCCGCAACGACAGGCGACTCACATCCACACTGGCCGACGTCGCGACGACCGCCTCCTTCCTCGAACTCGATCTTGACGAGTGCGTGAACATCAGCGGGCCCGTCCCCGATGACCTGCTCGGCCCTTGCGCGTCGGCGCGCATCATCGAGATCCTAGCCGCGCACTCGCTTCCGAGCTCGACGGTCGACCTACAGGCTGCCGACATCGGCACAGTCTCGATCGAACCCGCCAGCTGCACGGCCTGCCAGATGTGCGCCCGCGTCTGCCCAACCGACGCTCTCGCCAGCCTCGAGTCGGATCAATCGATCGAGCTGTCGTTCGATCCGCTCGCATGCACGGCCTGCGGCGGCTGCGTCCAGAGCTGTCCAGAAGTAGAGCGCGGTGCCATCACGCTGCAGCACAGGGTCAATCTCGATGATTGGCGACTCGGCCGACGAACGGTACGCAAAGAGGAACACTCCATGTGTGAGCTCTGCGGTGGCCCAGTGGCCCCAAAGGCCATGCTCGACCGAATCCAGTCGATGCTCGGCGACGATGCCGACGCTGCTGCCACCATGACCGTCATCGCTCAACGCTGCCTCGACTGCCGCGGACGCTGACTCTCAGCTCGAAGTAACAACCAACTCGCCGATCATGCCGGCGCTGAAGTGGCCCGGGATCGCACATACGAGTTGATACACCCCAGCTGGGAGCACATCGAGTTCGATACTCGCAGACTGGCCGACCTCGAGTCGAACCTCGAGCAGCTTCGTCGACCCGACGAGTTCACGCTCACCGTCGATCGGGTCTGCGAGTACCGACCAGGTGTGTTCGAGACCTCCCAGGTTCCGAACGTCGACGCTCACATCCACCCCAACCGACAAGGTCGACGGAACGAATCGATATTCATCCAGGTCCACCACGACCCCGGCTGGATCGCCCGACGACCGCGGGGTGGTCGTCGCCGTGTTGGCGGAGCCAGCGCAAGCCCCGGCCACGATCGCCGTGCCTGCCAACATCGCACAGCGCGTGCGCCGCCCGGGTCCGAATCCCATCCACACAGCATGACAGGAGCACCTTCTTCGCCCAGAACCGACCGTCGTCGACGCCTGTGGAATACCGGACGTCACATTTATCAGAATGCTTGGCGTGAGCGATCAATGACCTCGTGCGACAACACGAGTACTCGAAAGGGCGATACCAATGATTGATGCTGTTGGTTTGTTGGCCGATACCGACGGCCGCGGTCACATGGGTGATTGGGATGGAGGCTGGATGTGGCTGTGGGCGGTAGTCATGATGGCACTCTTCGTGGTACTCGTCGTGTGGGTTGTCCGCACCATCGTCGGGCCGACCGACACCGGTAAGACGGCGCCTCGAGATCCAGCTGACCGGGCACGCGAGATCCTTGCCGAGCGGTACGCCAAGGGCGAGATATCGACCGACGAGTACCGGGAACGATTTGACGAACTCAAATGACAACGACGTCCATCGCAATCAGACCCAAAGGTCCTGCACCCGGCCGACTCCCGCATTTCGTGGTTGGCCATAGCGCAACTTTTCCTACAAGGCCCACATGACAACGCTCGAAGAAACGTGCACTTGTTGCCGACTCTGTACCCTCGAAGATGAGGAGCGAACACGTTTGCCTCGCGATTCTGATGTACCAGAACGGGAGCATCACGACGCAAATGGGGACGACCACCCTGACCACGGTGGTCACGCCGACCATGCTGATCATGAGCAGATGTTCAGGCGACGGTTCTGGGTCTGCATGGTTGCGGGCCTCCCGGTACTCATCTGGAGTACCACGATTCAAGGATGGTTCAACTACACAGCTCCGGAGTTCACCGGCAGCTTCCTGATTGTTCCGGTCTTTGCGACGTTCATCTTCTTCTATGGCGGCTTCCCATTTCTGAGCATGGCGCGCTGGGAGATTCGAGCGGGTAAGCCGGCGATGATGACCCTAATCTCGCTGGCAATTGTCGTCGCCTACGGGTTCTCGATCGCCACGGAGTTCGTCGATACCGGCGATGACTTCTTCTGGGAACTGGTCACGCTCATCGACATCATGCTGCTCGGCCACTGGATGGAAATGCGCAGCGTCCGCCAGGCGTCAGGAGCCTTAGGAGCGCTCGCCGACCTGATGCCCGACACCGTCGACATCATCGGCGCTGATGGCGACGTCGAGAAACGTTCCTTGACAGAGCTGCAAGTCGGCGACGTGTTTCTGGTGCGACCGGGCGAGAGTGTCGCGGCCGACGGCGACGTAGTTAGGGGAGCCAGTGACGTCAACGAATCAATGATCACCGGTGAGTCCCGCCCAGCCGACAAGAAGGTGGGCGACAGAGTGATCGGCGGCACGGTCAATTCTGGTAGTGGCAGTCTTCGGGTTTTAACCACCGCCGTTGGATCAGATACGTCGCTTGCGGGGATTATGGCGCTTGTCGCGGCTGCGCAGGAGAGCAAGTCGCCAACTCAGCTACTGGCCGATCGAGCCGCTTCGCTGCTGTTCTACGCCGCTGTCGCAGCCGCTGTTCTAACCGGCCTGATCTGGACAGCCATCGACGGCGGGTTCGAAGCGGAAACAATCGCCCGAATCGTCACGGTGCTCGTCATCGCCTGTCCGCACGCGCTCGGGCTTGCGATCCCGCTCGTCATTGCAAACACCACCGCCATCGCCGCTCGCCATGGCACCCTCATACGCAATCGTGAAGCGATCGATACAGCACGCAACCTTCAGATCATCGCATTCGACAAGACCGGCACTCTTACGGCCGGAGAAATCGGAGTCGTTGACATTGCCACGATCGATGGCGTCACCGATGCGGACGCATTGGCCGCCACCGCGGCCGTGGAGGGCGATTCCGAACATCCACTCGCAACAGCGATCCGCGATGCTGCCACGGGGCGCTCGTTGGTCGTTCCGTCAACAACCGATTTCTCCGTACAGAAGGGAATCGGCGCGAGTGCGAATGTCGGCGGCGAGCAACTCCAGGTCGGCGGTCCGCGGCTCGTCGAGTCACTGAGTGTCCCACTTCCCTTTTCGCTCGCAGAGTTAACTGAAGCCTCTGGGAAGGAAGGCCGAACGGTGATCTACCTCGTTCGGGACGGCAACCCAGAGGCCGCCTTTGCGCTCGCGGACGTTGTCCGAGAGGAGAGCCGAACCGCTGTTGAGGTACTACACGGCATGGAGGTGCAGGTCGCGATGCTCACCGGTGACAGCCACGACGTTGCCGCGTCGGTATCCAAGGAACTCAATATCGATCGAGTCTTCGCCCAAGTACTGCCAGCAGACAAGGAACGTCACATCCTCGAATTGCAAGAGACCGGGGAAACCGTCGGCATGGTGGGCGACGGAGTCAACGATGCGCCAGCCCTTGTCAGAGCCGACATTGGTATCGCAATCGGCAGCGGCACCGATGTAGCTGTGCAGTCAGCCGATCTAGTTCTGGTCAAGAACAACCCGCTCGACGTTCCGCGCGTTATGAAACTGAGCGCGGCCAGCTACCGCAAACAGCTGCAAAACATCTGGTGGGGTGCCGGTTACAACATCTTGATGATCCCCCTCGCAGCGGGAATTCTCGCTCCGTGGGGTTTCCTCATGCCACCGGCAATCGGTGCAGTCGTCATGTCGATCAGCACGATCGTCGTGGCGGTAAATGCCCAGCTTCTTCGTCGAGTCGACCTGAGTTTGACGTAATGCCGGAGTCGATCGGGTGTACGACGGCACTGTTGAGTTGTTTGATCGCTGGCGCGACAGTGCAAGCAGCCGACGTCGGCTGTCCACATCAGATCGCGGAAGGTCCGCGGCGAGCTCGAATCAGGCGCTGAGAACGCGCGCCTACTCAATCAGACCAGCCTCACGCGCCTCCTTGACACGTCGATAGGCGGTCGTCTTCGACATCGGGGGATCGGGAAACCGGGCTTCGATATCGGCGAGCGATCCACGCACCATGTAGACCTCTGCGATCTGGCGAAGAAGCTCTAGATCGGTCGTGTGCTTCGGACGACCTGGACGACGACGGCGCGTCTGCTTCTTCGCAGCGTCGTAGTCGTTGGCACTGCTGGCGAGTCGACCGATAACAACGAACGGACCAATCTCGCCGGTTGCCGGAAGTTCATCGTGCGGGACCGGCGCCATTTTCTGATTCGTGAGCGACGGCCCGAACAGCACCGGCACTGTTGCGTTGATGGATCGGTTCCGAGTCATAGCTTGCTCGGGTGATTCGTCGTCGCTCTGCTGT
>JADWMG010000104.1 GCA_015767405.1 Actinomycetota bacterium | reverse complement strand
GTGCTCCACCCCAGGTTGGCCAAAGGCAGCATGGTCTCTGTCGTGCGCTCGACAATCGGGATGAACTGGATGAAGTTCACACCCATTCCGTCGCGGAAGAATCGGTATACGTCGAGCGGATGATCCTGATTCGAGGCATGCACCGTGCACAAGACGTTGACATCAACATCTGCCGCTTTGAGATGTTCGTAGCCGGCCATGACACGGTCGAATGACCCGAGCCCTCGCTTGTCGACGCGATATCTGTCGTGCAGCTTGCGCGGCCCGTCAACCGACAGCCCCACGAGCACGTTGTTCTCCTTGAAGAATGCCGCCCATTCTTCGTCGATGAGCACACCGTTGGTTTGGATCGTGTACTCGATCCGTTGGTGAGGCTCGCGAATCTGATCGACGAGCTCCACGGACCGACGGAAGAAGTCGAGGCCCATCATTGTCGGCTCGCCCCCTTGCCAGGCGACCGTTACGTCGGGGGTTCGGTGTGATTCCAGGAGCTGGCGGAGATACTTCTCCAGCAGCTCATCGGCCATACGGAACCGGTCACCCGGATAAAGCATCTCCTTCGACAGGAAGAAGCAGTACTCGCAGTCGAGGTTGCAGATCGGACCCGTGGGCTTGGCGAGGACGTGAAAGGCGGGTGGGCCTCCGCCCGTTATTGAACTCACAGGCGGAGGCTACCCGGGTTTCGGTGTGCGATCGATGTGAGCAGGCTGCGCACTCAGTCCCGCTTCATCGCCGCCAGGGCCTCCATCTCGAGGTCGACGTACGCCTCGCCTGACACATCGATGATCAACTTCTTGATCGTTCCCCCGGTGAATGCCCATGGATGGACACCGGGGTAGTCCTCTGTGACCGGCGCGCCAGCACAGCGACCGACCATGAAGCCCTCACCCGCGACCGAAAAGCCGCCTAGCTGAGTTTCGATGTCCTGTGTGCCGACTTGTTGATCGTTGATGAAGATGGTCGCTGTCCCACTGGTCTTCATGTTGGCTTTGTCCACACTCTTCATCTCGAATGAGACGCCGACCGTGCAGTCACCTGTCGGAAGGTCCTGGCTCGACTCGGTGATCTGCTCTTTGAGCCCGATGAAGTTGTTGACGTATTTGAACTTGCCGTCTTTGACGTACAACGAATGCCCGCCGAACCTCGAACCGTTCGCGAACAACACTCCGTCCGGTTTGTCGCCGAAGTTCGCTTCAACAACAAACTTGTAGGAGCGACCTCTGATGGAGGGCATATCGCTCTCCGGGACCATTGCTGTGTTCGGGTAGAACACGTATCGATCCTTCGTCAGATCAACGAGCGATGGCCGAACGGTTCCGCCAACCATCTCCGCAGGAGCGCGGTCGTCGATCGGAAGCCCGTTGTACAACCCGGCCTCATAGAACCAGAGCTCGATCATGTTCTGAAGCTTCTCAGGGTAAGCGTCGGCGACGTTGTGCATCTCGCTTCGATCGACATCGACGTTGTACAACTCCCACTTGTCGCCGCCGAAGTCGCTCCAACCTCCCGTAGCCGGATGCACGGTGTTTGCCTTCCAGCCATCCTGCCAAATCGAGCGGGTACCGAGCAGACCGTAGAACTGGCTGCTCTTGGCAGTCTTCGCGTCCCCGTCATCGAAAGTGTGCGCAAAACTCGTACCATCAAGCGGCATCTGGTCGATGTTCTTCACCCTGTCGGGGAACTCGATTCCCAGTATGTCGTAGATCGTTGGGGCAATATCGGAGACGTGGCAATACTGATCCCGCAGTTGGCCGTGAGCCTTCAGCTTGTCGGGCCAAGAAATAACCAGCGGATCGCAGAGACCACCGTTCCAGACATAGCGCTTGTACATCTTGAATGGTGCGCAGAATCCCTGCGCCCATCCAGTCGGGTAATGGTTGTAAGTATCGATCGAACCCAGAACGTCGAGGTACTTCAGGTTGTTCTCGATCGTGTCGGGAATACCGTTGAAGAACAGATTCTCATTCACGGAGCCGACGGGGCTCCCCTCGCCCGATGCTCCGTTGTCTGAGGTAACTACGAAGATCGTGTTGTCGAGTTCACCGAGATCTTCGAGGAAATCGAGGAAGCGGCCAACGTGGTAATCGGTGTAGGACTCAAACCCCGCGAATACCTCGGCCATCCGAGTGAAGACCTTCTTCTGATCATCATCTAGGCCATCCCACGGCAGCACATGATCGGTCGCCGGCCATGGCTCACCGTCGGCATTGGTCGCGTCGACCATCGTGTTGATCGGCGCAAGATCAGTCGAATCGGGCATGATGCCCATCTTCTTCATGCGTTCGAGAGTCTCGACGGCGTACTGCTCGTAGCCCATGTCGAACTTGCCCTTGTACTTGTCGGCCCACTCCTTCGGAACGTGGTGCGGCGCATGGCCTGCTCCGGGCGTCAGATACATGAAGAACGGCTTGTTGGGGGCGACCTGCTTGGAGTCGGCGACCATGGTGATCGCCTGGTCGACGAGGTCCTTGCTGAGGTGATAACCGTCCTCAGGCGGGTAGGGCTGATCGATCATCTCGTTGTCTTTAACCAGGTCGGGATACCACTGGTTCGTCTCGCCGCCGAGGAAGCTGTAGTTACGATCGAAGCCCCGCTGACTTGGCCAATGGTCCTTGGTGGAGGCCATGTTCATCTCATCAGGAGGCGTCAGGTGCCACTTTCCAGAGGTGAAAGTGCTCCAGCCCTTCTCCTGGAGGACCTCTGAGATCATTGCGGCTTCGTGCGGGATGTGGCCACTCAGGCCCGGGAAGCCCATTGTCGCTTCCGAAATCGTGTTCATCCCGACGGTTGACGGGTTACGACCCGTCAACAGCGATGCCCGAGTGGGTGAGCAGAGCGCGGTGGTGTGAAACTGCGTGTAGCGGATGCCCTTGTCGACGATGCGCTTCATGTTCGGCATCTCGACGAGCCCTCCGTAGAAGTCCCAGGTGGCAATACCCGTGTCGTCCCAGAGCAGGAACACGACATTTGGTGACCCCTCGGGTGGAGAGGCCTGTGTGAACGCTCCCCAATCCTCTTTCGAGTTGCGAATATTGGTGGCGATCGTGCCCTCGAACTTGCGTGCCATGATGCTCTCTCTCTCTCGAGTGTCGACAGCCCAGACGCGTCAGCGCCTCGACAATCAGCCGTGTCCTCGACGGTAGGGGCGACCACGGGCAGGGGCTATCCAGTTACGGCAGAACGCGAACACTCTGCCGAAACTGGACAGGAGTCAAACGTCGTCAGTCGTAGCGTCGCGAGGACCAAGCCGAACATCGGCCAACTACCGGTCACCATCGACTGACCTAGATACCCCAGGAGAAAACGATGACAGATAACACCACCGACCAAGATGACGATGATCTCGTCGCAATGTTCAGTGACGCCGTCCCTGACGACGTCGAGTACATGTTCGCCCAAACGTCGCATGGCCTCGACGTCGGAACCGACGGGCGGATTACGTTGAAAGGCGTCTCGAGCGCAACGCTGTTCTTTTCCGACCGCCCTTACCGACTTACAGGCCACATCTCGACCGGCGAGTTCGTCGATTCGTGGGATGACGGCGAGAACAGCTTCGCTCAGGATCCACCGAACGCACTGCTGTCGATATTCGAAGACGAGGCTGTCAACGACGTCGTCGCTGTCATCTCCGATCCGAAACTGAACAACGGTGACCTGAGCTACGCGTTCGAAGTCACCGACGGTGAAATGGCGTCATCAACAGGGCCCGCAAGCCTGTTCATCGACATGATCGGCCGACCGATGACGCCCGGGTCCGTTGCCGGAGTAAGGCGGCGCGGCCGTCGTCGTGGCCGACGGCGCGTGCGTCGACGCATGTGATCACGGGCCCCCTTCACGAATCTCGAGAAGCAGTCTCAATTCGGCCCACCACGCGAAAAGCGCGCTCCGGTCGGAGCGCGCTTTTCAATAGATCGTGGACCCGAATCAGGAGTCGATTGCGTCCTGAACGTCGCCGCTCGAATCGGCGACAGCCTTCTTCAGCTTTTCGGCGTCACCAGAGTCGATCGCCTTGCTGACATTCTTGTTGGCCTTGACCAACGATGCCTGAACGCGGTCGAGGTACTTGTTGTCGACAATGACAACTACGGCAGAAGAGTTGGGTGGGAAATACTCGTCGAGCTCGACGCCCAGCTCCTTCTCCTCGTGCTTCTTGGTGAGGTGCCCGAGAAGTGCGCCGATTCCGGCACCGACCGCGGTGGCCGCGAGCAGTGGTGGAGCGAACAGACCGACGACGAATCCGATTCCGCCGCCGATGACAGCACCACCACCCGTATCACCGGTTCCTTTCGACAGTACATCGACGTTGCCATCTGCATCGCGGCTCATCACCACGGCGCCCTCAATCTTGAAGTCGTCTCCCTCGGCGCTCTTGAGCGTCTCGAAGTCGGACTTGGCGGCAGAGGCATCTGAATACGCTGCTACATACAACGCGAGGTTGTCACCTGACATATTTTTCTCCTTGTGTCTTCTTATGGGGATGGTTCAAGCGTACGGCCGTTATCGACGGTCACGCTCAGAAATTTCCTTGCCGTGCTGGCGTCGGATCTGCGTCGCGAGTTTGTGGCCGGCCTGATCGACCGCCGTGGTCGCATTCCAGTCGGTGTCGGAGGCCTCGAACTTGTGGCCCGGACCCCACACCTGGGCGCGAATCCTCGTCTGTTCGTTGGTTCCGCCTTCCCATGACACCGTCACGTGGCCTCTATCGAGACTGTCCATGTACTCGTCGAGACCACCGATGTGATCCTCGATTCGCGTCTTGAGGTCTTGGTCGAGGTCGTAGCCCTCGGTATCAATCTGGAGTCTGATCACACTGTCATTTCTAGCGTTCCCGGTCTGCAAACACAATCCAGAATCGGCACGACCACAAGTCTGCCAAATAGGGCTAGCCGCAGAGGTTCGACACGGCTAGAACGTCACGTATGAATATTTCGACCTTGGCGAGAGCCTCATCCAACGGAAGTGAACCCAGATGAGTCAGGACCGCCCAGTACCGACGGCACCAACGGCAATGCAGCGATGGTTCCCGATCGGATCGTGGCTAAAGGACTACAACTGGCACGGATCCGCCGGCGCTGACCTGATTGCGGCCGTAAGCGTCGCCGCGCTTCTGGTCCCTGAATCTATGGGCTATGCCTCTGTAGCCGGCGTGCCAGCCGAGATCGGCCTCTACGCCGCGCCGTTGGCGCTTGTGATGTATGCCATGTTCGGCGGTTCGAAGCTGATGGTCTTTGCGGCGGCGGGTTCAGTCGCCGCCGTTTCGGCGAGCGTTGTTGGCGGTCTCTCGGGCGGTGACCAAGACCAGGCTGTCGCCCTCACCGCCGCACTGGCGCTCACCAGCGGAGCGGTGTTCGTCGTCGCAGGCCTTGCCAAGCTCGGGTGGATTACGAACTTCATGTCCAAGGCCGTGATGTCCGGCTTCATCATCGGGCTGTCCATCCAGATCATTGTTGGTCAGTTCGGGAAGCTATTTGGTGTCGACCAGACCGGCGACAACACCTTTGCGAAGTTGTGGTCTGTCATCTCCGACATCGGTGACTGGACCTGGGCCGCGGTAGCGCTGGGAGTCGGCTCATTGATACTCATCTTCGCCATCCAACGCTTCGTGCCGAAAATCCCGGCGGCATTGGCCGCAGTCGTCATCTCGTCAGTGATCGTGGCCGTCTTCGACCCTGACACAGACCTAGTCGCCGAGATCCCCCAGGGCCTGCCTTCATTTGGAGTGCCGTCTGGCATCAGCGGTTCAGACTGGTTGACCCTCGTACTCGGCGGCTGCGTCGTCGCTCTTGTGGGTTTCTCAGAGGGCTGGGGTGCCTCGAAACAGATCGCCAAGAAGACCCACGATCAGCTCAATACCAACCAGGAGTTCCGGGCGTACGGGGCAGGCCAGTTCGGCGCCGGAATCCTGGGTGGAATGGTGGTGACGGGCAGCCTGAGCAAGTCATCGGCCAACGAAGAGGCCGGTGCCAAGTCGCAAATGTCGAACATCATGTTGGCGGGTGTGGTCTTGCTGGTGCTCGCATTTCTCGCCCCCGCATTTCAGTGGCTCCCTGAGGCAGCGCTCGCGGCAATCGTCATCAACGCCATGTGGGGCTCCGCAAACCCTCATGCTCTGATCGTGCTGTGGAAGATCGACAAGATCGATTTCGCCCTCGGCCTCGCCACTCTCCTCGTCGTCCTTGCCTTCGATCTGCTGCCGGCGATGATCACTGGAATCATCCTGTCGATCATCTACATGGTGTACCGAATCAGTTTCCCAGGCCGGTCTGTGCTCGGTAAAGACCCGACGTCCGGCGACTTCGTCACGAAACGCTGGCTCGCTGAGGGGCGCACCGGTGAACCACACAAGGATGCCGAGCTGGTGCCCGGCGTAATCGTCTACCGGTTCTCGGCCCCGCTCGTCTTTTCGAACGCCGAGGCCTTCACGGAAACAGGCGAGAAGTTGCTCATCGCCGCTGCCGCCGACGACAACCTGCCACACGCACTCGTTATCGACTTCGAGGAAGTCTTCTCGGTGGATTCAACCGGTGCCGCCGCGATCACGAGTCTGTTCGAATACACCCAGCGCTTCGGTGTCGAATTGATGCTGGCTCGGGTCCACTCGACGACGCATACCCTCCTCCAACTCGCTGGAGTCAGCGATGAGATCGGCGATGACCGGATCTACGACAACATCCGCGACGCTGTGGCTGCCGTAAGCACGCCTCCTGCCGCGGAGACGGACGCGTGACGTCGTTCGGGCGCGACTTTCGTGGTCAGAACCTTCGGTTTGACGCCACAGGTTTACGCAACCCGCGCCTTGCTGGCGGTCTCCGATGGAGGCTCACCGTACACATCGCGATAGCGGGCTGAGAACCGCCCCATATGTGTGACACCGAGATCGGACGCCACCTGAGTCACCGTGCCACAACCCGCTCCCCCGACGCTCAGCCGGTCTCTTGCATTGGTGAGCAGGCGCAGTTGGAGATAGCGCATCGGCGACAGGGCGTACGCGTCATCAAAAGCCTGACGAATGCGCCGCGGCGACGCTGCGGTGGAGGTCATCAAGTCAGCAATTGTCACGCGTGCGCCTCGGTGATCCGCCACTGCGATGCATTCGGCCACGATCAGGCGACTTTTTGCCAAACGCTTCGACGTCGCTGTCGGAGATTTCCGGGCCAACCTGTCGATCAGGGCCACGACATGCTGCGATGCGCCCGTTGGCGAATGGTCGGGCCCCGCATGCTCGCCCAGGCCTCTCATTTCGGCCGCAATGATCTTCCAGTCATTCTTCATGTGAGCGACGGCCACACTTCCGGCTGCAGGGATCTCCGGGTACCGACCCATCTGCGCCCGTTCTTCGATCGGTCGAACCTTGTGTGTCACGTACACGAACTCGAGCCCGACAGGGCTGACGGCGGTGTGGTGCGCACCCGGCCCGTATAACAGCACCATTCCGGGTTCCATGTCGGCACCATTCCAAAGCGCTGCCAGCGGCGCAGCAGTGATGACCATGGCGATGACGAAATCATGTGGAACGTGCGCATGCCCCAGAACGGGGAACTGAATTGACACAGAAGCCTCAGTGAAGGAACCCCCGTCGGTGGAATGCACCTCGTTCGGTCCAGATCCAACGCCGGTCCTAACAACGTCAAGTTTGAACTGCGGCAGCGAGCAACGGTACTGCTCGGCACTGGTATACATAGCGACGTCCTGGCCGAGGCTTGCACGATCCGCGTCGACAGGAGACGATGACTCACTCACCGCCTAGACCCTCTCCCAACGCGCCTCACAGCAAGATCGTCCCTCATTAGCGCTCTGAATCTAGAGCCGTATGTCATCTATAAGCAAACGACTCACCGGATGCGGCTACGTCTCGTGCAGCGATGAATAGCGCTCAAGTTCAGCGGAACCACACAAGACATTCGGGGTTGAGACAAGCCCACGGTCTGACCTGTTCAGTTGACAGCGACGAGG
>JADWMG010000351.1 GCA_015767405.1 Actinomycetota bacterium | reverse complement strand
TGCGACGGCGATTGTCCTCGTCGGTGGCTTGGTTGGTGGCGACGCACTCCAATGGATCTGGCTCGGCGCGTTGACCCTCGAGGTGATCGCCACCCTCTTCGGCGGCCAGGCCACGTGGAAGATCGACGCGGGACATTTCGCGGAACGCCACGGGCTGATCCTCATCATCGCGCTCGGCGAGGGAATCATCGCCGTCGGCGTCGCGCTGGAAGGGTTTCAGATCGACGGATCGCTGGCGCTCCAGTTGGCGGTCGGTCTTGCCGGAGTGGGCGCGATGTGGTGGGCCTACTTCGATCGACTGCAGGAGGTGATGGAGAGCGCCCTCCGACAAGCCGACCCTCGGGAGACCGGCCACATCGCCCGCGACGTGTACTCACTCCTGCACTATCCGATGATCGCCGGCATCGTGCTCTTGGCGGTCGCTCTCGAGGAGGCATTCCTCCACCCGAATGACCCGATGAACGACGTGGTCGCCACTGTCTTCATCGCAGCGATTGGCATGTATCTCCTCGCGCAGGCGGTCGCGGTGTGGCGTTGTTGGCGCACCTACCTCTACGAACGTGTGGTCGGCGTCGTGGTGATCGCCGTACTCGTCACCGTGTGGGATGGCGCAGCCAAGGACGTCGTGCTCGCGTCCACCGTCGTCCTCATCGCGACGCTCATCGCCGAGTACTGGCGGTTCCGCTCCAGAATCCGGGGCGAGGTTCACGACCCTGAGACCTCGGTCGCCTGACCAACTACTCGCGAGACTCTTCTAGGACCGTTGATCAGCCGGCACATCGGGCAGCGCGCGATGGTCGACCCGTAGAGAAGTCGGACATGAACATGTTGGTGGTTGCCTCAGGGCAGAAATGCCTGCTCAATCCCTGGGAATTCCTCGATGGCAACGTGAAATCAGGCCGGATCGGGGCTACGACGTTTACCTCAGCGAGTTCTAGCGTCGTTGAGCTTGAGAGCGAGCGCGTAGCGACGCGACTCGTTTCTCGTCCTCATGCAAACCCGCTGAGATCACATGATCGACAGCCCGGTTCGCCGCGCCCATTGATCGACTAACGCAACAGTGCCCATCCACAGGGGTCAGGATCTGTGACCGGAGTCCTGCTCGGCGCGAGTAAGCGGCCGTTGGCGTCAGTATCCGGGAACCCGGCGGTCCTGCACCACGTAGGCCATGATCAGCGCCAGCGGGAAGAAGAAGAGGCTGAGGATGAAGTAGCCGAGCCAGCTGTGCCCTTTTCGGCTCGCAACCCTGGCAGGCCAGAACGCAATCAGAATCCAGATGATCAGCCCGATGATCCCACCGATCCACCACATACGCGTCTCCTTCTCGTCGATCTGCATCATATGTCGGCTCTTCGCACGCGCCCCACCAGGCGAACGCAGAAAGACCCGGACCTGCTGGCATTCCCCAAGTCGCAGCCCGACCCGAGCACGACGGCCTTGGCGCCTTCGTTGCGCGGCGCTGGGTGGTGAGCGGTGGCATGCTGACGCGAGAGCGTCAGCTGCGCACGTGAGCAAGAAGACCGCGTAGATGGCGAAGCGACTCGTCTTCGTTTCCATCGAGGCGGCATGCAAGCCGAGCAGAGCAATCGCGACACCGTTCTGGAAGACGACGTTCTCCAAGCGCACATCGTTGTGGCAGATAACCGGACCACCCTTTGAATCGGCCAGCTCGCTGCTGCACGGTCCCCCCGAACGCGGTCTGCTACTGGGTCGGCGACGCCGGGCCCGGTCCCAGCTACTTCAAAGCCTGCGGCGCGGACCATCTCTACACGAATCGGACCGCCCGTTTTCTCGCGCACGGTTGTGTATGGATGGAGAAGATGCTCGAAGAGCACGGACCGATCGAAACGAACGTCACCGAACTCACCGCCGAGGCCCAGAAGGTCAGCAACGACACGGCACCCGCCGGATAGGCGCGCCGCACCAGCAGTCGCCCTCGGTCATACTCCCAATCCGCATCGTGTCGCCGGTCACGGTGGAGTCGGGCCTGGACTCAGAGAGTCGAAGGGTTCTCGACACCGGTTTGAGCTGGGTTGGAACTATTCAGTCACCTGCGCTGACCTGGGGCGATGCGGGGAAACGCTGATCTACCTGCGGTTTCGCATCTCGCAGCTTCTCACCACGTCACACCACTTCCCGACAATCTGTGTCACGGCCGTGTCACGCGATGCCTCGGCCAGCGGTTGCAGCCGATCGTGCCGCTGACTGGTCACCGGCGCCGGACAGCACCAAGTGCAAAGGACACTGGCTGATCCGTCCGTTCCGTCTCAGTCGATTCCTGGTGTCACGTTCTCGAAGGTGTGTGTGCACGCTGGATCGGCTGCGGACGTAGCAACCACGGTTGCAGCGTTCTCGCTGATGAACGTGACGGTGGCGGTTCCGTTCGCATCGGTGACAACAGCCTTGTCGCCCTCGATCGGGGTATCGACGGAT
>JADWMG010000350.1 GCA_015767405.1 Actinomycetota bacterium | reverse complement strand
ACCCACTGGAGGTCTTCATGGGTCACCGTAATGCCCGTCTCACCGTTCGTGGGCGTCGTCTACTGGTTCAACGGATCCGGTTCGAGGGGATGCCTGTCGCTCATGTCGCGAAAGCAATGGGGGTATCGCGCCAGTGTGCGCATCGGTGGGTTGCCCGGTTCGATGCTGAAGGCGACGCCGGGTTGGAGGATCGGTCGTCGCGGCCGCATTCGTCACCGACCCGTACCAGCAGCGACATCGAACACCAGGTGATAGCGGCACGACGCCGGCTGCGTGTCGGGCCGGATCGGCTCGCTGACGAGCTTGGTGTCCCTGCTCGGACGATCAGCCGGATCCTGCGACGCTACGACGTTCCGTATCTGTTCGAGTGCGACCCGCTCACTGGGGAGGTGATCCGTGCCTCGAAAGCCACTGCTGTTCGTTACGAACGAGACCGGCCCGGCGAGTTGATTCATGTCGATGTCAAGAAGATCGGACGGATCCCTGACGGGGGCGGCTGGAAAGCATGGGGACGCCAGACGGGATCCACCTGGGTGAAGAAGAAGACCCGAATCGGATACGACTATGTCCATTCAGCCGTCGATGACCACAGTCGCCTCGCGTATTCAGAGATCCACAACGACGAGAAAGGCACAACTACCGCTGGGTTCCTGACCAGAGCCGCCGAGTTCTTCGCATCGTGCGGCATCCCGAGGATCGAGGCGGTGATGACCGACAACCACTGGTCCTACACGAAGAGCCAGGCCTTCACCAACGCCCTGGGCGCCATCGGTGCCCGACACGTCACCATCCGGCCCCACTGCCCCTGGCAGAACGGCAAAGTCGAACGCTTCAACCGCACACTGCAAACCGAATGGGCCTACCGGCAGATCTTCAACACGAATAGCGAACGAACCGAAGCCCTGCAACCATGGCTCGACCACTACAACCACCGACGGAACCACGGCTCCCTCGGACGACGCCCACCCATCAGCCGAGTGTCACCAACCTGATGGCTGAGTACACCTAGCCGCGTCGTCTACCCGATGTGGCGAGCAGAATGATTCCAAGGAGTCCGATTGCAATCGCCACTCCGGACTCAATGACGTCAAGCAGCAGAAGCGAGGCGGCGACCAGGACAACGAGCAGCCCTAGTCCGAACTGAACTCTGTTCACGTTGCCCAACACCGAGACCTCCTACCGCCCCTTCGGATGCGGTCGTCCACGGCCACTGTAATTGGCGGGACATTCCTGACGCCAGGACCGTTCGACCCGCCCATATCGGCACATATGGGCGGGGGCGATGGTCAGGTCAGATCGCCCTTGTTGCCGGATATGCGTGAGTCATCGGTCGGTTAGGTGTCGCTATCCATTGACCGTGAACATGGCTACGTAGTCTGCCTCGGTCTCGTCAACTCCTCCTGCTGAGAGGTCGAAGCAATTGATGCCGTGTTGCCCGGTCTCGGTGAATGTCACAGTCAGATCGTATTCCTCACCGATGACGGTGGGTGCGCTCCGGAAGTCAATAAGGGCATTGTCGAAATCCGCCAAGACGTTGAATATGCCCTCGTCGAAGATCTCCTCGGCAGTTGTCCCCTCAGGGAACTTCAAGACCGAAAAGCCAACGTCGGTCGTATCGGACTCGTTGGTAACAGTGAACGTGACTGTGGAGTTCACATCGAATTCGGAAGGACCGTCATAGTCACAGTCATCTCCGGTGAAGGTTGCGGTTGGTTCACTGCTTGTGCTGCAACTAGCGAGTGCCAGCACGAGCGGAACGGCGATGAGCCAGGCCCCCACCAGACCCGCGGGCATGGCCCCCCGCCCGATCATCCACAGCGCCGAGGCCGCCTCCATGCCAGCGATCAGGACCAACGCCGGAGCCAGCGCCCGCTGCCAGACCGACGCGGCGCTGCCTCGCGTGGCGCTGAAGACGTACGCCGCGCCCGCCAGCGCCGCCGTCGGCTCGACCACGAGCGCGATTCCGTGGGAGAGATCAGAGAGCCCGCCGATCGCTAGCAGGCCGCGAAAGAACCCCAGCGCGAGCGCCACGGGGAGCAGCCAGCGCCGCCAGTTGCGCTCCGCGTACACCAGCGCTCCAGCCAGGAGAAACACCGGATAGGCGGTTGCCAGCGCATGACCGACCGGCAAGCTCCAGCGGAACTCCGCGAGGATGAAGATGCAAAGGCCGGAGCCGAAGAGCGCGAAGCAGCCCCAGGTCCAGAAGGCCGTGGGGCCGGCCTCGGGGCGGCGCAAGATGCTGAAGCCAACCCCGGCCAGGGCCAAGATGAACACGAGCAGGCCGCCTTCGACCACCACTTTCTCCGGCCGCGAAAAGCCCCCGGATTTCGCTACAGCCTACTCAAGGGTACCACGCCGGGGCTCGGGTGTATTTCGCGTTCTCAACCCCCGC
This sequence comes from Actinomycetota bacterium, assembly GCA_015767405.1. Lineage (GTDB taxonomy): Bacteria > Actinomycetota > Acidimicrobiia > Acidimicrobiales > Ilumatobacteraceae > Sva-07. The sequence goes on along the minus strand of JADWMG010000350.1, from coordinate 42 downwards.
CGGCACCGGAGTTGCCGGTCTCTTGCGCATTTTGCTCTCGCC
>JADWMG010000349.1 GCA_015767405.1 Actinomycetota bacterium | reverse complement strand
TGTGAACGACACGTTCTACGTCGTTGGTCATGAGTACATCTTCCAATTCGATGTGACGACGTGGGGTTGGATTCACCTGATCCTCGGCATCGTGGTGTTGCTGGCCGGGTTCTACCTGTTCACGGGTGCGGTGTGGGCGCGCACGATCGGTGTGATCATTGCGGTGTTGTGGGCGTTGGTCGCCTTTGCGTGGCTGCCCTGGTACCCGGTGTGGGCGATCGTGTTCATTGCGGTGTCGATCTTCGTGATCTGGGCACTCACCGTGCACGGACGCGACGTCGCAGATCCGTATTGATCGACTGGCAGCAATAGCCAATACGAAGTAGACGAAGCGGGGCCGCAACGGTGTGGCCGGCTTGGAGGAGGAAACGATGACCGAGTCAGCCACACCCGCGGACCGCAGAGCACGCGGCAAAGAGATCCGGAAGACCGTGCCGAGGTCGAGCCATGCGGTGTGGGCGCCGCCGGCCGAACGGGCTGACCCCGTCACGTTGATCACCGATCAGGACAAGGACCGACTGCAGTTTCTCGTCCCGATCCGCCACTATCGGATGGCGGAGTCGGCTTTCACGTTCTATCGCGGCACGGCCAAGGTGATGGCGGCAGATCTGGCTGGTACGCCGGCGACGGGACTCACGAGCCAGCTGTGCGGTGACGCGCATCTGTCGAACTTCGGCTCGTTCGGTACGCCGACACGCCAGCAGATCTTCGATACCAACGACTTTGACGAGACACTGCCGGGACCGTGGGAGTGGGATCTGAAGCGCCTTGTGGCCAGCTTCGTCCTCGCCGGGCGCGACAACGAATTCGACGATGCCGATACCCACGACATGACGAGGAGCGCTGTGGTTGGCTACCAGAACGCAATGGCCAAGTACACCACGATGGCCACTCTCGACGTGTGGTATGCGCATCTCACCATGCAACAGATCACGGATGCACTGCCGAAGAAGAAGGACAGGAGTTTCGTAGCGAAGCGTGCAACGAAATATCGTTCGAAGGGCAGCATGAAGGCGCTGAAGAAGCTGGCTGAGAAGGTCGACGGTGCACTCCGCATCAAGAGCGACCCGCCGCTGATCATTCCATTGCGGGATCTGCCAGCGTCGGACAACCCGGACGAGCTGGGAAGAGAGATCGAGCGCGCCTTTTCGGAGTACAAGAGCACGCTTGCCGACAATCGCAAGGTGCTCCTCGACAAGTACCACTTCGTCGACATTGCGTTGAAGGTGGTCGGCGTCGGCAGCGTCGGGACGCGGTGCTTGATCGTGCTTCTCGAGGCGAACGACGACTCCGACCCGCTGTTCCTCCAGGTCAAGGAAGCCACGGCCTCCGCACTGAAGGACTATCTGCCGAAGAGCAGGTATTCCCACCACGGTGAGCGTGTGGTCAGGGGCCAGCGCCTGATGCAGGTCTCGAGCGATATCTTCCTCGGCTGGTCGGTCGGCGCCGGTGGCCACGCGTACTACTGGCGCCAGCTCTACGACATGAAAGGTTCGGCCGACATCGCGAAGATGAGCCCACGGTTGTTGAAGCAGTACGCGCAGATCTGCGGTTGGACGCTCGCCCATTCACACGCACGTTCGGGTGATCCGTTCCAGATTTCCGGGTACATCGGATCCGGGACCGTGTTCGCCGAGTCGCTCACTGAATTCGCCTACGCCTACGCCGACCAGGCCCAACGGGACTTTGAGGCCTTCACGGCCGCGATCGCTTCCGGACGGATCGAGGCGAAAGAGGGCTGAGCCGGCGTCCGGTGGCGGACCGCGTCAGTGTTCGAGTGTTCCAGGATTTCGCCGCGGAACACGCGAGATCGATGACGGGCTGAGGAGATGGCGCATGGGGAAGTGCACAGAGCGGTACCGGTGAGGCGCAAGCCAAGCTCTCGTTCTGGTTCACCCATTCCAACAGGATCCTTGGCGCAAGCGCCCTCGGAATCCTCGCGCTGGGAATCGTGGCCTATCGGATTCTCGAAGACCGGAGTTGGGTCGACTCGTTCTGTTCCTGCACCGTCGCCGTCACCACCGTCGGGTTCGGTGATCTCACTCCGTCGACGGATGCCTCGAAGCTGTTCACGGTGTTCTACATCCTCGGTTGACTCACGATCATCAGCGTGTGGCTCAACGCCCGACTCAAGCACCACGCGGCGAAGGCGGTGGTGACGCGCACTGGTCCGGCCACTGATGCGTCCGACTCGCCGGACAGCGGATCCTGACCCCAAATCCGCGTACCCAGGGTTCGATGCCCGCCCATGTCCGGCTGGGTGTGTCGCGTTTGCGATGATGTGGGTGGTGTTGCACGCCCCGGTCGGGCGGTGAGGGTCCGGTTGAGCTGCTAGCGGCGGCTCGGTTGGTCTCGGTCCGCCGTCCCGGTGGCGTGTGCCACCCCTTCTGCCTGAAGCGAGAGAAAGGGGCAGCCATGTCAATGGTATCTGGAGT
>JADWMG010000348.1 GCA_015767405.1 Actinomycetota bacterium | reverse complement strand
TGCCGTCGCAGGTGCCGCTACAGCGCTTGCACGCGATCCCCAGCGGCGCGGGATCGTTGGTGCACGAGCCATCAAGCGGGTTACAGCGGTCTCTGGTGCATTCCCTTCCGTCGTGGCAAGGGTCGCCTGCACACAGGTCGGGGCATACGATGGTGGTGCATCGAATTTGGCTGCTTTGGCTGCACTCGTCGTCCCCGTCGTGCGCGGCGGCGCAAATCTCCGTGGGACCCGGAAAGAGCGGATCGCACTCATATGTCGTTTTCAACTCAACCGGAGTACCGGCGCCATCCGGGAGTGGAGTACCGGTCGCACTCGCGGTTGCAAAGCTACCGCGGCCCGCCGGCGCAGACAGAGTGGTCAAGAAGCCGGGGTCTGGAGCAGCCGTGCAAACTGGGGGATTCTGGGTGAAGTCACAGGTCTGCGGATCGCAGTTCAGGCCACAGGTGCTGTCCCGATCAAACGAAGACGTTTTGATATCAAACGAAAACGGTTCATTGCTCGTCGCGGAAGGAACCGCGCCGAGCCAAACGAGTTTCGGGCAATAGTTGCCGTGGATGAACTCATACGTACCGTCGATACCGACGTCGGCAGCAGGAGTCCTGACGCTGAGGCTGCACACGATGCCGACGTTGACTTTGTTCGTCGTAGACGGATCACCATCGTCGATGACGGTAAATGTCTCCGTTCCGAAGCAGATGACCTCGTCTTCGTAAAAGACCCACATTGAGATGGTGCACTCTGTGAGTGGAAGATCGTAAACCGATGCCCGGATCGGCGGGTCCTCATCAGCGTGAACCTCGAAGCGCGATTCCCAGTCGACCGCGTCGTTGTAGGGCGTGAGGATGCTGTCCGGACAAGTGATCCGGTAGCTCACGAAACTGATAAAACTCAAGACCTCCTCAGGGGGAATTGCCGGATCTGAAACCACGAGGTTGATTTCGGTGTTGCCGATGGAGTCGTTGTTCGGATCCCCACTACCGCAGCTAACGCTGAAAGCGATACAGGACAGAACAAGCACGCGCGTGGAGGTTTTACGCAGCATCGATACGAGCGGCCGGGCATGGCCAAAGTTTCACAAAGGGGGGGAGCCGGGAATCTACTGCGCATGCGCACCTTAGATCAATTCAATCCGTACGCCTTTCTACGACAATCTGTCGTTTGTGCGCATTCTGTGAGTTGGCTCACACACGGTGCGATAGAAGACGACAGTCCGAATAGATCCAACGGATCGCCAGAAACGGTCATCGCAGGCTGAGCACCATCGACATCGTCTCCGTCGAGCTCGTGACTCGGGTCACCGGTGCGGCTCCCGGGACCATTGAAACCACTCTCGCCGCGGCACCGATCAGCAACTTCGATCTCGAAGGCGACCGTGACGACAACGGGGTTCCCGGTCCTCACAGATTCGATCTCGACACCGTGATCATCACAACGACGGCCACCGGCGGTGCTGACCAGGTAGAGTTTGGGTTTCGGAAAGCGTGGCTAGCCGCTTTCGGTCATCCAATCATGGCGACCCGCCGACGAGGTGAGCTGAGTCTTGTGCGGTTGCTCACCAACGTCAGTGGTTCGGCGATCCATGCGGTACGTCAGCGTGAGTTCGCGCTTGATCTTCGCACGCATCTCGGTGTAGCCAGACACGTCATGCGAAATGCACGGTTGGGATGTTGCGCGGTAGTTGCGTCGACCCTGCTCATAGGAGCATGTGCCGGTGGCGGTGACGGTCAACAAGACTGTCCCCAGGTAGAGCTGAGTGCCGATCCAAGTGCCATTGAGCCCGGCGAGATGACGACGGAGATCGCCGTCGTCGTATCGGATCCCGCTGACGAGAACAACCCGAGGCCCATGGTGACTACCCTGACCTCCGAAAGCGGAACCTTTGAAGACCCGGACGCGTCCGAGACGACCTTCACGTGCGATCCCTTTGCGGAGGGGCCGGTTCGGATCTGCGTCGAAGCGAGGTTTGTGAGTGATGAAGAAGCGGACGGCTGCGTACAGACCGAGTGCATCGACGTCGAGTGCCCTCAAAACCTTTGTCCCGTCATCGAAGAGTTCCACCTGCTTCAGGACATGCAGCTGCAGGAAGCCAACATTGTCGTATCGGCAAGCGACCCAGACGGCAGGCCGTTGAAGCTCACGACGACACTGGATGCAACGAGCGGTTACTTTGAGGACCCGCATGCCTCGGAGGCCGTTTACGTGTGCAGCGAGTTCGGAGCACAGACCGTCGAGCTCTGCGTTACAGCCAGCGACGGAGACGAGGAGTGCGACCAAACGGAGTGCGGCGAAATCAATTGCAACGCCTGCCCGTTCCTGTATTCGCTGAGCCCGATCCCATCCAACATCCCGCCGGGCGAGAACAGCAGCGAGATTCAGGTTCGTGCCGAGGACAAGGACGACTATCCTGGGCCGTTCGTTCTCAACCTCACGGCCTCCCGCGGC
>JADWMG010000347.1 GCA_015767405.1 Actinomycetota bacterium | reverse complement strand
TGTGTCAGGCGCACAGTTCTCATCAGGGCAATCATGACACTCGAGTTGGAGTGTCGTATGAGTGACTCCATGTTGAGCGCGCATCAAATCGTTGAGTTGATCGAGCATTTCCTGCGCCTCGTGGACACGCTGGTCCCCGTCGACGACAACAATGTGGGCTGACACGCTCGAACGGCCTCCGCCGAGCGGCCGAACGTGCACGTGGTGGACACCGGCCACACTGTCCTGCGAACTCAGCTGAACCTCGATGGTTGCTGCCGACAGATGCCCGGGAACGCGGTCAAGGAGGATGCCGGCGGCCGAGCCGAGCAGGTTCGATGTTGACCAGAGGACGACAACCGACAACCCCAGTGAGGCAACCGGGTCGATCCATGCGGGACCACCAACGAGTATCAGGCCGCCGGCAGCGACCACGACGACGGATCCGAACAAGTCGGTGAGCAGATGCAGCCGGGCAGCGCGCAGCGAGACTGCCTCCTCCCCGTGACCGCCGCCGACCAGTAGTACACCGATCCCGTTGACGACAATAGCGATGAGACCGATAACAAGTATCCCGAGGCCCGAGACCTCCTCTGGCGAGATCAGACGCCGTACCGACTCGATCATGATCCACGCAATCGAGCCGACAAGCAATATCGCCGAGACAAATCCTCCGACCGCATCAGCCTTGCCAAGGCCGTAGGTCCACCGATCACTTGGAGGCCGGCGGGCGATGCTGATCGCGATGAGGGCAGTTATCAAGCCGAGTGCATCAACGGCTTGATGCACTGCGTCAGCCAACACAACTACCGAACCGATGGCCAATCCCGCCACGACCTGGACAACTCCGAAGCCCGTGTTCAGTACTGCCGCTGCACCCAGCCTGCGCGTAGAAGTGTTCGAGTGATCATGTGCATTCAAGTTCGCTTCAAGAGCATTCTCACTCATTGAGAATAGTGTAGCTGATTGTCGACTTATCGAGATGTGTTGTTCTCGTCGGACCGCGCGACAATGGATTGATGGCCGAGAGAACATACGCGGCGCGCCTCATCGTGACCCGCGACGCGGGGACCGACCGCTACGAGCTGCGACGCCACGAGAACGACAATGAGAACGAACTCCTGAGTTTTGCCGAGTGTTCACTCGATGCACGCCGGTTGACGGTGTCTTATGTCGAGACGCTGCCCCAGCACCGCAACAATCAATTCGCGGCGATGCTGATGGCGGGCATCGTCGACGAGGCCCGGGTCATGGGTTGGCGAATTCGCCCGACGTGCGGGTTCGCCGCCTCGTACATTCAAGACCATCCCGACATGCACTATCTGTTGGCTTGCTGACCAAATCGGAGACACTCATGTGCCGAAATATCACCACTCTGCGAGGTCTCGAACCCGCAGCAACACCCGCTGAGATAGAGGCAGGCGCGCGACAATACGTACGCAAGATCAGCGGTGTTCAGAAAACGTCACGGGCGACAGAGGTGGCATTCGAGCGAGCCGTAGCCGAGATCACAGAGGTAACGACTCGCCTCCTGACCGAACTCCCGCCGCGAAAACAGCCTCCGAAAACTGAGCCGCCGCTCCGCCGCTCGAGTTCGTCAACCGCCGAAGCGTGATGGTGAACCCCCGACTACGGAGGGCGTGACCGGCACTCAGGAATCGCCGTCAGGAGTAGAAGGGGCTCTCACCAGTGGTGTGGTCAGTGAGATCTTTCACTCGCTCGACGGCCTCGATTGCCTCGACGAGCATGGTTTGCACGCCGTCGAGCATCGTCATCTTGCTCATCGAGCATCCGTGGCAGCCGCCGCCCATGGTGAGGTATGCGGTGCCCTCGCCGTCGTGACCTACATAGGTGACGAATCCGCCGTGTGCGGCAAGTGCTGGATTCACTTCTGTGGCGACCAATGCCTCGACTTCAGCCGAGAGCTCATCGTCGTTCGTGAGCCCCTCGACCGATGGCGTTGCAGGCTGGTTCGGGTTGCGGATCACGAGCCCCTGAGTAGACGTGTAATCGAGTGTCGCCCCAGCCAGGAGCTCGATGTCTTCGCCCGGGATGATGACCTTCATACCGTCGTGAGTGCGAACCTCATCGGTGAAAGCCGCTGTGAGAAACTCTTCGAAAGACAGGTCGTAGCGAAACTCTTCGCCCGGGCTCGAAGCGATCGCCAGGCGAAGTCCGAGCTTCTCACCGTCAGTCTCGTCATCGCGCAGCTCGCGCAACTGATCGAGGGCTTCCGGGGTTACGGAGATGATCGGCTCGCTGGTCGCGGCGTCGCCTGACTCGCCAGCCAATGCTTCAAGGGGACTCATCTGAGCAAGGCTACCGGCGAGCCTTGCGATCCTGAATCAATGCCCGTTTCGTGAGCCACCATCATGTCGCCAACTGCTCGCAGTCGACGCGAACTCGTAGTATCTCGGCGTGACCGACGGAAGCCGCAAGGCGATCTTTTCAGCATTCTTCGCCAACCTCGGAATC
>JADWMG010000346.1 GCA_015767405.1 Actinomycetota bacterium | reverse complement strand
GGCCATACGCCGCTCCACGTACTCTTCGATGCGATGGATGTTGCGCGCCATCACGCGACGCCCTTCACGGGTGAGCCCGCCCTTCAGACGAGCCCGCCAGTTCGGCCTGCTGGTCTCCACGAGTTCCCAGATCAGACGGTCCTCAGCGAGAAGGGTGAACATCTCCGGCAACGCCATGTCCGGGTCGTCGTAACCCTCGGGAAGTCGGTCCATCTCGGAGCACATGAGGGCCATGTGGTCGAGGGTGGCCTGCGCCGCATGTGCAGTACGCGGCTCGCTTCTGGCGATGGAGTCCGGGTCGTTTCCTCCAATGGTTGCGGCCGCGTGGCCAATCCCGACCGGAAAGCGGGCATGAGCCTCCCAGTCCTGGAGGAAGTGGAGGAACTGCCCGAGCTTGACCAATCGTCGCAGTTCGTCGGGCTCCGACACGACCCGGTGCCACAGCTCGTTGTAGCGCTCATGCGAGTGGCCGAAGGCATGCCAGCCACGCTTGTTGCGCTTTTTGAGCGGGTTCATCTCGGCCACCGTCGTGCGGTTGTTGTCCGTCATCCAGTCGGCGCTGGCGATGATGTGCGCCTCGTCCCAATCGAAGCAGGTCGACAGCGACAACGCGAACGTGAGGTAGTAGTGGGTGTCGCGCTCGAACGCATCAAGGTTGCCGGCCGTAGTGAGTAATGCGAGCGCGATCAAGACGAACACAGTTTTCGCGCCATTCATCGCTTGTGCCCCTCCAGCGAACTTCAACTTCAAACGGTCATTGGAGCGTACCACGGCGATCGGGTCGCAGCCGGCGAGCCGCTGAAGTGTGTCGGCGGCGCGCTTGTCCAATCCACCGCTGCTGGTTTTCCCTTGCTGGTCACGTGGTTGATTGACCGAGGTGTTTTGAAGCTCGTGTGAAACGGGGGCGCCGCTCCAGTGCGGTGTGTGCCAGCTGCTCACCTCCGGGTGGTAGCTCAAAGGCCCGCGCCCCAACTCCTCTGGTTTCGGTTCGCTGATGGTGCGCACACGGCGCCAACACCAGACTTGTCCTGAATCCTGTGCTACCGTTCCACTGAGAAATGGACGATGACGTGAGCATTTGCTGGTGGCATTTCGGTTCAGGCGGCTCCGAGCCGCAGCACACCACCTTCGTCGCGCTGTGCCACGTCATCCTCGCCACGCTACTCCTGACGATCCCGGGATCGGCGTTGGCAGGCGAAGAACCGGACTGCTCTATTGCTACGCGCCTCACCAAGGCACGGCCCGACCCGGACGGACCGCCGACTCCGGTCCGCGTCGCGATTCGGCTGATCGATATCGCCGACATCAACGAGGTCGCACAGGAGTTCACCGTCGACTTCTTCGTCCTGATCCGCTGGCAGGATCTGCGGCTTTCAGCGGCGTCACGCGGCAATTCACTCGACGAGTGCACAGTGCGGTTCTCGGACATCTGGCACCCCTTCCTCGACATCATCAACCAGCGCGAGATCGACTCCCACTACGACGATCTGGTCGAGGTCGACGCCGACGGTTCGGTCACCTACCTGCAGCGCTTCAGCGGCACGTTGGCATCCCCTCTCGAACTCCAGGACTTCCCGTTTGATCGGCAGACGGTCTCGGTCCAACTCGCCTCTCCCGCACAAGGACCAGACGAGATCGACCTCATTTTCGACGAAAGCCTGACCACCCGGCGCGAGGGATTGCCACCGGACGGGTGGCAGATCGTCGACGTTACGACCGAACTATCGACCGAGCGGTTTGCCGCGGCCGACATCAGCGTCGTACGACTCGAGCACCAGGTGATCGTTGACCGTCTGCCCGGCTACTACGTGTGGAACGTCTTCGTGCCGCTGATCCTGATCGTGTTCATGGCCTGGACCGTGTTCTGGATCGACCCCAAACACTTCGGTCCGCAGATCGCCGTTTCGACCGCCGCCGCCCTGACCCTCATCGCCTTTCTGCTCAGTACGAGGCAGCTCCTGCCTCGAATCGAGTATCTGACCCGCGCCGACGTGGTGGTTCTGGGCTCCGCGGTTCTCGTCTTCTTCGCCCTCGGCGAGGCGGTGCTCACCAGCAATCTGGCCGCCCGTGAGCGGGCCGGCATCGCAAGGACTATCGATCGCTGGTCGCGGGGGCTGTACGTGACCGTCTTCCTTGTAATGCTGCTCGTGGCTGTGATGGCTTGAGCTTGCGTGACCCGCCCGTCGCCAAAATTCGAATTCAGAACCTCATGTCCTGGGAACAGATAGGTGAACGCTCAGCAGCGGAAAAAATCAAGAAAGAAGAACACACTAGAAAAAAAATAATAGAATCATTCTACAAAAAGAAATGGGATTCGTTCAAACCCTGGACGCTTGTTCTGAATACGCATAAACTCGGTTTTGAGCTGTGCGAACAATTTGTTATTCAAGCCAATTCTCGAGTCGCAACGTGTGATGATGTTTGTGGTTGGCAGGATGGCTTCCCTTCTATCGATACGATTGAAG
>JADWMG010000345.1 GCA_015767405.1 Actinomycetota bacterium | reverse complement strand
TCTGGGGGGCGGCTCGAGGAGTATCAGGACACGGGGGCCGTCACGTTCGAGGCGTCAGGGCTCTCAGCCTCCCTGGCCAACGGGCACAAGCTTCTCGACGACATCTCATTCTCGCTGACCGAGCGGTCGATGCTCGCTGTGATCGGGCCGTCGGGCTCAGGCAAGTCTTCCTTACTTGCGGCGCTGGCCGGGCTACGGCCCGCAAACGCTGGGCATGTGCTGTACGACGGTCGAGATCTGTATGAGGACTACGCCGAGCTTCAGAACCGCATTGGCTTCGTCCCGCAAGACGACGTGCTCCACCAGGACCTGACGGTTCGCTCGACGCTCGAATACGCGGGACGCCTTCGCTTTCCCGAGGATGTCACCGATGAGGAGGCCGGAGCGAGAATCGATGACCTACTCATCGAATTGGGGATCGCCCATCGAAATGGCGTACCGCTGGACCAATTGTCTGGGGGAGAACGCAAGCGAACCAACGTTGTCTCGGAGTTGTTGACGGAACCGTCACTCCTCTTTCTCGATGAGCCCACGTCTGGACTCGATCCTGGCATCTCACGCGTGCTGATGCAGAAACTCCGCGAACTAGCAGATGATGGCCGCACGATCATTCTTGTGACGCATGAGCTGGCAAACCTCGATGTCTGTGATCAGTTGCTCGTATTGGCGCCGGGTGGCGTCCCGACATACTTCGGGCCACCTGACCGTGCCGCTCAGCGGTTTGAGCGCGAGGATCTCAGCGATGTTTTCACAGATCTTGCCGCCGATCCCGGGGATCGTTGGCGTATCGAGCAACAGGTCAAGACTCAGTCCATTCCGGCTGTCGCAGCTGGCCGCCCTGCCCCTCCAGAGATGGCCCAGCTGCATCGGCGAAGCTGGTTGTCGCAGGTGGCCACGCTCAGCTCCAGAAATGTTGCAGTGCTCGCCGCCGACCGACGCAATGCGGCTTTGCTACTTCTCCAGGCTCCAATCATCGGGTTGCTTCTCCTAGCGGCATTGCCGCCGGGAGAGCTTGCCCCACCAGCGCTCACAGAGGTGAGGTTCGTCTCGGTTGCCGGACTGGTGCTCTTTGTTCTTGTGCTTGCTGTCAGCTGGGTTGGGGCGAACAACTCGATCCGCGAAATTGCGGGAGAGGTCCCTATTCTGTGCCGTGAACGTGCGGTTGGGCTGTCGTTCTCCGCTTACGTGACATCGAAAGCGCTCGTGCTTTCCGGCCTGACCATCGTCCAGTCGATCGTGATCGTCTCACTGGCCCTCGGCCGTCAGCGGGGCCCCGTATCAGCCGTCCTACTCGGCTGGGGGCGCGGTGAACTCATTGTCGTCGTAACTCTCGCCGGGCTGGCTGCAATGGCACTTGGGTTGCTCATCTCAGCACTAGCGGGAACGCCGGAACGTGCAACCAGCCTGCTCCCGATGGTCCTCATTCTCCAGCTGTTGTTGTCAGCGGGAATCATGCTGCCAGAGATCGTCGACAAGCCCGTGCTTCGCGAGGCGTCGGTGTTTTCGAGCGCCCATTGGGGAGTCGCCGGTGCAGCATCGACGACCGACATCAACAATCTCCAGATATTCGATGATCGGTTGCGTGAACTCCGAACTGTGGACTCCGCAGATCCTGGCCCCGCAGTTGAAGTACTCACCAAGGAGGCTCAGCCAGAGAAGCGTTGGGAGCACACACGCCGGGCTTGGCTCACATCACTCTTCGCTCTTTTGCTGCTGACGATCCTCCCGCTCATCGCTACGACTTTCGTGCTCCGCCGTTACGACCCGGGACGATGAGCGACCATCGACGGGCCCGACTCCTGATCTGGTTCGGCCTGGCAGCCGCGGCTATCGGCCTACTGATCGCAGCGTTGCTTCCTGGGCCTGATGCGAGTCGAGCGACCGGGGCTGGATTCGGCCCCGGACCTGTCACGCCGGGTACTCCGGTCACCCCGGCCTGGGCCGCGATTGACGGGCTTGCACCTGGGCTCGAGCCGGACTCGACAAACCCCTGTCAGGCGGGAAGAGTTGATTGTCTCGACGTTGTCGTCGCCGAAATGGAGGCCCGATTCACTGCGCTCGCCTGTCAGCACACCGCACCGTTCGCATTCACGTATTTGGAGACAACACGCGAGGTTCAGAGGCGCGTCGCAGACCCCGAGTTCTTCGTGGAACCAGCCGTTGTATCGCAACTCGACGCACTGTTCGCCCGTCTCTACTTCGATGCCATCGACAACTGGAAGGCGGGCCGTGTCGAGGATGTTCCGGGTGCGTGGCGACTAGCTTTCCAAGCGGCCGAGGAGGGGCGGACGAGCGCCGCTGCTGATGTGTTCTTGGGGATGAACGCCCACATCAGCAGAGATCTGGCATACGCGGTCGCGCAGGTGGTCGGTGCCAATACGGGAATGATTGCAGACCCGACGGACTACTTGCGAGTGAATGAGATCATCGCAGAGGTGCAGGGGCCGATGCTCGACGGCGCGGCAG
>JADWMG010000344.1 GCA_015767405.1 Actinomycetota bacterium | reverse complement strand
GACTCCAGAGCACTTCTGGTGTCTCCGCGGCCCGTGTCGCAATTATTGGGAGATCCACACCTTCATGGCATCGGGCAATCCGGCGGATACCTGGAATGACGAGGACGGCTTGAAGGACGAGTCGGGCAAACCGCTTCGCATTCCGCGCCAGGTCAACCGCTCGTGCCGGCTCCAGCAAGGAATGGAGACCGAGCTGACCGAGGATTGCGTCTTCTATTGCACGGACTGGGATCCGCTCACGCCACGCGAACTTCGCAAACGCGATAAGCGCCAACGAAAATATTTCAAGCTCCACCCGGAGCACTTGCCGCTTGTCGACGACGAGCTGCTCAACCGAATAGAGGACTGATATGGGACTTTCTGAACTAAAGGCCGACGCCAAGGTGTCGCGCCAACGCATCCTGCGCATGGACTTTGAAGCAATGGACAACGCCTCGCTGGCCGCGTTCATCAAAAGCGAATTCGCAAACAACGTCTACCCGACACTTGAGGCCATGGTGGGCGCAGTCGAGGAAGAGGTCGTCGCCGAGCTGAACGACCAGGGCGAAGCCATCGACGAACTGATCGACCAGTCGCAGAACATTCTGCATCCCGAATTGACGGCAAAGATCATCGGCGTCTTCGAGACCGGCCGGCTGATCGCACTTGCGCTCGACAAGCTGCTCGAAGATCACCCCGACGTGATCGACGAAGTGAGCAAGAAGAGAATTGCCGACATGACCGGGGCCTACCAGCAGGCCGTCGAGGTCGTGACCGAGGAGGTTGTCGATGCGACAGTCGACCTTGGGCCTGATGACGAGGACGAGGACGAGGGCGACGAGCCCAAAGAAGCCGACACCGAGCCTGGTAAGAAAGTTCAGACGCCGGCGCCGGTACCACTGCAACCAGTTGGCGACGAAGTCGAAGAAGAACTCGACGACGAAGACGACATTCCCGATCCGCTAGATGCGGCCGAAGGAGCTGAGTAATATGAGTGAAGCAGCAGCAGAGGTCGCAACCAACTCAGGCAACACCATTCGCAAAATGCGAGATGAAGACGATCAGTCTGTCCGCGAGTGGATCGAAACGCTCGCCGGCGACAGCGCCGTCCGCGTGCAGATCATTCGCAAGAAACCAACCGTCGGACCTAACGGCGAGTCGATTGGTGGCCAGCTCGAAACCGTCGAAGAGCGAATCGACGAGGACTACCTTCGCGAGCACTGGGGCGGTGGAGACTTCCAGCTCAAGATTCAGCGGCCTAACGGAAAGGGCAACTACGAATACTTCCGAGCACGCACAATCAAGCTCGCCGGCGAGCCGAAGATGGACGGCCGCATGTTGATAGCGGGTGGCAATGGCAACTCCATCGCCGTCGAAACGGCCGAGCCGCTTGCCGATAAGGCATTCGAGACCATGGAGAGAAATATGCAACGCGCCCAGGAGCGAGCCGACCGAATGGAAGACAACCTACGAAACAGCGGCGGACTCGACATCGCAGCGCTCCAGGCGATCAACGCTCCCATCATTGCGCAGCTCGAATCCTCGCAGCGCGAATCTTCGCGCCTGCAAACCCTGCTCTACGAGAGCATGGGCAAGAAGCCAGAGGGAGATCCGTTCCGCGACAAGCTCCTTGAGAAAGCCATCGACGGCGAGTCTTCGCGCATCGACTCTTTGCGCGAGCGATTTATGTCCGAGACACGCCAGACCAAGGAGGCCCAAAGCACGGAGATCAAGATGATCCGCGAGCAGCACCGCGACGACATGAAGCAGCAAGACCGTCGTCACGAGCGCGAGATCGACATGATGCGGAACTCCTACGAGTCCCAGGTCAAGTCGAATGACGTTGCCTATGGCACGCGCACCGACGGCCTGAAGTCGGAGACTGATCGTCTAAGCCGCGAACTGGGGGAAGCCCGCGCCGAGCTCGCCACGCTTCGCTCCAAAAAAGACATGACTCTGATCGAGAAGGCGAAAGAGATCGCCGAGGTCAAAGACGTTCTCGGCGTCGGCGCCGACACGGACGACTCAGACAAGCCTTGGTACGAGCGAGTGTTGACCACCGTTGCCAACAGCGAGGGAGCTGCTCGACTGATCGGCGCGTACACCGGCGCCGGCCCAGAGGAGGAGGCACCAGATCCCCAACAGCAGATGGCGGCGCAGCAACAGCAGCTCGCTCTACAGCAAGCCCAGGCCGAGCAGATGATGCCGCCAGTCGGCGTGCCCTTCCAGGCGCCCGATGGCAACATCTACGTCCGCAACCCCGACGACAGCGTCACCCAGGTCGACCCGGCCGCACTCCGACGACAGAAGGCCTCGCAGACAAGGGATCGGCAGGTTGATAGACAGCATATCGAACCCTCGAAAATCATCGGTTACCGTTCCCTATGAATCCGGAATTGAGGAAGCCATCAAGGGAATTACGGGTCTTATCCCAAAGACCCATGTATCGAGTCGTTCAATCGCCGTCATGTTCCTGGCTAATGAGGCGGGTATTGAGGA
>JADWMG010000343.1 GCA_015767405.1 Actinomycetota bacterium | reverse complement strand
ATACCGTTTGTATGTAATTTTCTGCCAGATACGACCGGAAAATTTCACACAAACGAGGATTGGGTGGAAAAGGGCGGCCTGCTCAGGGGTCGCGGGGATCGTAGACTCGACAATCGTGCTGAACCTCTATGACACTGCGACGCGATCGGTTCGCGAACTCGCTCTGCGCGAGCCGGGCAAGGTCAGCATCTACCTCTGCGGTCCCACGGTCTACGGCCCGCCGCATCTCGGCCATGGTCGTGCCACGCTGGTGTACGACATACTTCGTCGCTATCTCGTCTGGACCGGGCTCGACGTGCGTCTGGTGTCGAATGTGACCGACATCGAAGACAAAATCATCGATCGCGCAGCGCGCGAGGGCAGACCATGGCAGGACATCACCACCAAGTGCGAACGGGTGTGGTTCGAGGCGATGGAGGGAATCAACGTCCAGCGCCCCGATGACGTGCCCCACGCCACCGAGTACGTCGAGGAGATGGTTGTGATGATCGGTGATCTCATCGCCGCCGACCATGCGTATCTGACCGATGACGGTGTTTACATGGACGTCGAATCGGTCGACGATTACGGCCTGCTCGCGCATCAATCGATTGATGAGATGCGGTCGGGTGGCGGGGAACGCGAGGTGTTCGGGGTCGCACAGAAGCGACATCCGGCTGATTTTGTGCTGTGGAAATTCTCCAAACCGGACGAGCCGTCGTGGCCGTCACCTTGGGGCGACGGCCGCCCCGGGTGGCATTCCGAGTGCGTCGTGATGAGCCTTGACTTGCTAGGTGAGGGGTTCGATTTGCATTGCGGAGGGCAAGACCTGCGGTTCCCGCACCATGAGAACGAGCGCGCCCAGGCAGTCGCTCTCGGCAAGACGTTCGCGAACCATTGGATGCACAACGGATTCGTGGTTGATGCCGAGGGCGAGAAGATGTCGAAGAGCCTCGGCAACGTGTCGAACCTGCTCGACCTCATCGCCATCTATGACCCCCGCGCGTATCGGATGGTGTTGCTCCAATCGCATTACCGCAGCCCAGTCAAGATCACCCAGGACAACATCGACGCCTCGGTGAAAGCCCTCGCTGGCTTGGATGCGTTCTCGGCTCGGACTGCGGGAGTGAATGACGTTGCCCCAAGCGCCGAAGTACTTGATCTGTTCCGTACGGCGATGGATGACGATCTCGATACTCCGAAGGCAACTGCACTGCTCTTCGACACGGTTCGTCGAGCAAATGCCGCGCTCGACTCTGATGATGCTGCCGCAGACTCGCTTGTGGCCGCGGTTCGGGAGATCTGTGCCGCCGTTGGACTCGAGTTGGCGGGCGTGGTGGACGTGGATCCAGATGTCCTTGCTCGTGCGAGTGCACTCGACGCGGCGCGGATGGCGAAAGATTTTGAGACCGCCGACAAGATGCGCGCTGATCTGCAAGCCGAGGGCTGGACTGTCGAAACGACCAAAGACGGCACGACAGTTCGCCGGTGACGGCGCGTATGAACGGCCGCGACCTCGCTGAAGGCGATGTTCGTGGCGACGATGCGCGTCGCGCCGTGGCGACGGATGGTCAACAATCAATGGGCTACCAGCCGTCGCTTGACGGTCTGCGGGCGCTTTCAGTTGCGGTCGTACTGCTGTACCACGCCGGTTTCTCGTGGATGAGCGGCGGGTTCTTCGGTGTTGAGGTCTTCTTCGTGGTGTCGGGCTTCCTCATCACATCGCTGTTGCTCGAAGAACACGATCGCAGTGATGGCGTCATATTGGGTCGATTCTGGTTGCGTCGTATCCGCCGACTGTTTCCGGCGCTGTACGCACTGCTTCTCGCGGTAGCGGTATGGGCTGCCCTCGCTGGTTCGGCAGCCCAGCAGTCACAGCTCCGTCGCGAGATCCCCTGGTCGATCTTCTACGTCAACAACTGGGGTCAGATCCTCGGCGGAGTGCCGTACTTTTCTGGCGAGCAGTCTTTGCTGCGCCATCTCTGGAGCTTGGCAGTCGAAGAGCAGTGGTATCTGATTTGGCCCCTCGTGTTTGTCGCTCTGATGCGGTTGCGGCTTGCTCGCCATATTGTTGGATGGCTCGTCGTGGCCGCCGCGTTTCTGACGTTCATCTACATGTTCTGGATGCAGTCACGTGCTCCGACGCCGCTCGGTGGGCCACCAGAAGCATTCGTCGGGGTGAATCGGACCAATTACCTCTACCTCTCCACGATCACCCGGGCCGGAGGCATCCTGCTTGGGGCTGGTGCCGCATTCATATGGCGGCCTTGGCGCTCACCCGACGCGCAAGACGCTCCTGTGGGCAGTGTGCTCGACATGGTTGGCGCGGCAGCCGTAGCCGCTCTCGGGTGCGCCGCCGTGGTCGCCCAGCTGACTGCTGGCTACGTCTACCAGTGGTTGTTGCCACTCGTATCGATCTTGTCACTCGTTGCCGTCCTAGTCTCGGTCCACCCTGCTGCAAAGGGTTTCCGGCGAGTCATGGGATGGTTCCCGTTGGTCGAAG
>JADWMG010000342.1 GCA_015767405.1 Actinomycetota bacterium | reverse complement strand
GAGGCGCGGCGGCAGATCAAGGTGGATGAGACTCTTTTCCCCAACGCCTACACCCTGTCGGAGTTGGAGTGGAGGGAAGACAGTCAGAGACTCACTTTCGAGTACAACCAGCGGGGCCACCAGCTCTACCGGATCATCGAGATCGAAGCAGCGACGGGCGCGACTCGGGCGGTAATCTCGGAAGAACCGGAGACCTTTTTCTATTACTCGGAGGCCAGGGGCAACGGCGGCACGCACTACCGCCACGATCTCAACGACGGCGAAGAGATCATCTGGATGTCGGAGCGGGACGGGTGGGCCCACTTGTACCTGTACGATGGCGCCACGGGAGAAGTGAAGAATCAGATTACCAATGGCGAGTGGGTGGTGCGCAACGTGGAATGGGTGGATGAGGAGAACCGCCAGATCTGGTTCCGCGCCAGTGGCATAAACGATGGAATGGACCCGTACTTCCTGCACTATTATAGGATCAACTTCGACGGCAGCGAGCTGGTGGCCTACACCGAAGCCGACGGAGATCACTCGGTGAGTTTCTCTGAGGACAGGGAATACTACGTGGACCGTTGGTCCAGAGTGGACCAACCTCCTGTGGCCGAACTCCGTCGCACCAGTGACCGCGAGGTCGTGATGGAATTGGAGCGGGCCGACGACTCCACCCTGCTGGCGACGGGATGGCGGTACCCGGAGGTGTTCGTAGCGAAGGGGCGGGACGGCACCACCGACATCTGGGGCGTCATCATCAGACCAACGAATTTCGATCCCAACCGGACGTACCCGGTCATCGAGTACATCTACGCCGGACCGCACAGCGCCTTCGTGCCGAAGACGTTCAGTGCACAACGCGGCATGCAGGCCATGGCCGAGTTGGGCTTTATCGTCGTGCAAATCGACGGCATGGGTACGGCAAAACGATCCAAGGCGTTCCACGACGTGAGTTGGAAGAACATCAAGGACGCCGGTTTCCCGGACCGCATTCTCTGGCACCGGGCGGTGGCGGACAGGTACTCGTACTACGACATCAGTGACGTGGGCATCTACGGAACCTCGGCCGGCGCACAGAACTCGATGGCAGCCCTCCTCTTTTTTTCCGAGTTCTACACGGTGGCGGTGTCGGCGGCGGGCTGTCACGACAACCGCATGGACAAGATCTGGTGGAACGAACTGTGGATGAGCTGGCCGCTCGGCCCCCACTACTCCGCCTCATCGAACGTGGACAACGCCCACCTGCTACAAGGCAAGTTGCTGCTGATCCTCCCGGAGATGGACACCAACGTGGATCCATCCTCCACGATGCAAGTGGTGAACGCGCTCATCGAGGCAGACAAGGACTTCGATTTCCTCATGGTCCCCGGCGCCAATCATGGATCGGGTGGATCCTATGGCACCAGGAAGCGCTTCGACTTTTTCGTGCAGCACCTTCTGGGTGTGGTTCCGCCAGATTGGAATCGCGTGGAAGACGAGGGGTGGGGGGGTGTGGTGGTGATCCGATACAAACCGATGCACCTGCCATGCGGTCCTACCCAAACAAGTCCGCGTGGGTGCCGGTCCTAACGAAGACGATGTCAGTGTCAGTCACGTACCACAGCAGCAACCAGTCTGGCTCGATGTGGCACTCCCAATGGCCGTCCCATGGGCCGCCCAACGGGTGTGGACGATGCCGCGTTGGCAGCTGGACGAAGCACACGTCACTCTTCGGCAGCGTCGATGTCCGAGATCAAGTCGTCGACCGATTCGCCGTGCGTAAGGTCTCGCCCCGACTCTGCATCACGCATCGCTCTTCGTGTAGTGGCATTGGGGAGTCTGACTTGGAACGGGAGGCCACGGTGTTCGACAATTTGGCGGTAGAAAAGGTTGATAGCCGTTGATGGCGACAGACCCAACTTCTCGAGCGTGGCCTCGGCTTCGGCCTTGAGAGCGGGTTCGGTTCTGGCTCTGATCATTGCGGTCTTCCGTTCGACTTTCGGCACTCGGCCTCCTTGCGACAGGCACAACAACAACAACCAAGACATATACCCCGCCTGGTCGCTCTTCGCTGCGTGCCATTTCACTGCCGCTGTGACGCTCCTTTCTCGCCATGTTTTTTCCATTGGAGGGGTAGGAATTTGTTCGGTGGTTCGGTGGGGTGCTAAATCAGGAAAACGCACTGTGGGTCAGGAAAATGGCGGCCAGTGCGGGTGGGGGGTTTGCTTACCCCATCGGCGGCAGCAGGATCACCACGTTTTGCGGACACATACGCAACGCCCATACTGCCTACCAGCGGGTCATCCGCAGCAAGGCGTTCAAAGTGGAGCTGAGGGGAGCGATCCCCTTGGCTCTTCGTTTTCTCGCTGGATTACCCTTCCCTCAAAGCCTCCAACGGCTGCACCCGCGTCGCCCTCCACGCAGGCAGGTACGCTGCAACCACCGAAACAGTCGAGAGCAAAACCGCTACGAGCACCAGGGTCATCGGATCGTTTGGGCGCACGTCGAAAAGCAGCGACCCCAAGAAGCGCG
>JADWMG010000341.1 GCA_015767405.1 Actinomycetota bacterium | reverse complement strand
AGTGCGGCGTCGTGAAGATCGCTGACGTTGCTGGGTGGGTCGAGAGTCTCAAAGACGCGGACGAACGCGTAGCGAGCCGCGACGCGCTCGTTTGCATATCGCTTGACCTGCTCGACGTCGCTGGTCTCTGATAGCTCGGCATCGAGTTCGTCGAGCCGACCATTCATCTCAGCGACCGCGGCTTCGAGTTCGGTGGAGTATTCGGTGAGGCTCGGCTCGCCTCCGCACGCCGACAGCGCCAAACCCGACACAAGAATCGCGGCCACCAGTCTTCTCATCCGTTCAAAGTTGTCACGTGCCACCAGACTAGGCAGGGTTGATCTCGCCAGCGTGCTGCGCTTCGCCCCGCTCGAGGCAAGACTCGTCGCTGTCGGCCATGTGCGCAAGTCTGGTCACTATCAACATCGATGATCCGTCGCGAGCGGTTGCTTGTACGTCCTGCCGCGTTTCCGGCGGTGGCCGCAGGCTACTGAGAGCCTCGGGCTTGGCCCTTTGCCTTTGTCGAGACCCGGCCTCCCAAGAGAGCGCTATTTGGGCGATCTGGCGGGTGGCTTCATGCCGAAGAGGAAGCGGGTGAGCCTGGTTCGCCTGACGGCCACGTCGTAGACAACAAAGGCGGTGACCATCGACGTCAGGACGATCGCCACGTACCTGAGGCCAGAGTTGATTGGCCAGGTCACGATGTAGAAACCCAGGAGGACGATCACGGTCTGATGGAGGACATAGATTGGCAACACCGCCTCCGACGTGTACGCACTGAACCGGTCGAGGGCGGTGGGTTCCCGGTTCGCAGTTTTGGCTGTCGGTTCGGGCTTTTTGGAACCGCTGGCGAAGCCCATGATTGCGGCAACCCAGAGCCATCCGCTGACACCGCGGATCGTTCGCATCGCGACGCCGACGGCGTCGTAGTCCAGCATCACGTCTGAACCCTCGCGATCCCCACCGATAACAAACAGAGCTCCGACGATCACGAACGTCGCAACGGCGAGGAGCAGGACCCCCTTGCGGTGTCGGTGCAGGGCTCGTCCGAATCGGCGATCGGCGGCCATGGTGTAGCCGTAGAGGATGAACAACGCGTACGAGTAGCGGCTCCATCCTGCGAGGTTCACGTCGTTGCCGAAGGCCGCATCAAGGACACCGAACGGCAGCCCTGCGGCGGCAATGACCCAGAGGTGATCAGCGCGCTGGGCAAGCCGTTTGACCAGCGCCCCACCTGCAGGCTGGCGGAGATACCAGAAGATCGGTAGGAACAGCAGGGAGAAGGCGAGGAGCACCACGAGAAACCACAAGTGTCCCGGTTCGAAGAGGCCCGCGGCCGGGTCGTCGCCGAGCACGAATGGGTCGCCGAGCACGAATGGGAAGCTGCGGAGTGTGAGTTTGATATCGAAGAAGCGAGGTAGGAACTCTCAATACGACTCGTCGTACTCCGGATCGCCGCGGAGCCACGTCCAGACCTGCGGCGGCACGATGACCAGCAAGCCAAATACGAGCGGCACCAGCAGCCTGCGAACACGCTCACCGGCGAAGGCTCCGATCGTCCGCGAACGGAGTGAATACCAAATCCCCATACCGGAGACAACGAACAGCAGCGGCATTCCCCACATCGCCGCGAACGAGAGCAAGACATCCACGAACTCGCTGGTTCGATCGTTCTTCACGTACCACTCGGTCGTGTCGAAGACGCGAGCCGAGTGGAAGAAGAACAGACCCATCACGACGAACGTCCGCATGAGATCGAGATCGCGGCGCCGTGCGGACCCTTTCGCGCCCTTACCTAGTCCGACAGAATCGCCGTGTGACGTCATGAGTCAGGGCGCCCGATCCGCTCGTCCAGATACGATTGGCGGCAATGGGTGAGTGGTCACGGCTTCACCGTGTGGCTCTCCGAAGCGGTGTCCGCCTTGCTGGGTGTGGTCCCCAGGACCGACCTCACCCCGGGTACCCGTCGGGACAGGTGCCCGATGCCGAATGCCAGCAACACACCGAAGGTGAACACCATGGCGAATTTCGCGAGCGCAGGCAGGTCAACTCCCTCCATGCCGGCTTGAAGACCGACGACAATCATCAAGTGGAGGATGTACGCGGCGTAGCTGGCCGCCGCCATCGCGACGAGCAGGCGGTTGGTCCGATGGAACACCTGGCGGAAGAGGACGATCAGACCCAGGCACATACCTACACAGATCAGTGCCTCCCACGTACTCGCCAGCAGCGATTGCCAGCCGAAGCCTCCACCGGCGTAGATGTCGCTCCACCGGTCGGAGGCGCTCAGTCGGACTACGTATATGCCTACCGCGGCGACGAGGCCGATGGCGAGCCAGATCATGCCGGTCTTCGTGGATAGTCGGCGGAGCCAATCGCCTCGGTAAGCGATGACGCCCACAGCGAAGAGCGCTACGTACTGGACAAGGTGAGCGGGTTCGGCCGCCACCACGAAGAACAACGGCACCCATTCGTCGATGGGATACCACCACCGTACAACCCACGTTGCGAGGGCGAGCACGACCACG
>JADWMG010000340.1 GCA_015767405.1 Actinomycetota bacterium | reverse complement strand
CTGTTCCGCGAGGGCAACTTTCGCTCTGAGCGCGACCACCTGTGAGTTCGGCTCCAGTGACCCGACGGATACGGGACCCAACTTTGGCTCGTGGTCGGACGTCGTGCTCACCGATGTCTGAATCGCACTCAGAGCAGGTGCTCAGTCGCGAGTTGAGGGGTTCTGCTCCACGCGGGCGGTCGAATCCGGTCAGTAGCGCTGTATCGTGGCTTGTCGCTGCGCGCCGTTGCAGCACTATCACCGATCAGGCGAGGTACTGCGTGAAATTCAAGAAGGGCGAAACCGTCATCTATCCCCAGCACGGCGCATGCGTTGTCCAGGGGACGAAGAAGATGGAGTTCTTTGGCGAAAAGCAGGAGTACCTCATCTTGAAGACGGTCATCAACGAGATGACGCTCAAGGTGCCGATCTCCAGCACCGAGGACGTCGGCGTGCGGCCGCCGGTCTCCGCTGATGAGCTCGAAGACCTTGTGTCGGTACTCGCCAAGCCTGACCCGCGCGTGCCGTCCAACTGGAGTCGCCGGTTCAAGAATCACCAAGAGAAGCTCAAGAGCGGCGATGTATATCAGGTTGCTGAGGTTGTCCGAAACCTGGCAGCCCGCAACCGCGATGCGTCTCTGTCAGCCGCTGAGCGAACCATGTACGAGCGCGCCCGTGTCAACCTGATCTCTGAGATCTCGCCGGCGCTCAAGGTTTCCGCCGAAGATGCAGAGGTCTATCTCGACGACGCGCTGGCCAAGGGTGTGCTCAAGGCCGGGACCGAAGAAGAAGAAGCTCCGAAGAAGAAGAAGAAGTGAGTCGGACCGCGCTCTAGCGCGCGGCGTTCACATGCGGAAGCGAACGGTCACCGGTAGGTGATCGGAGAGTTCCGCCCAGTCGACACCGCCCGACGGCACGGTCACCGATACATGCTCAGCCTCGACCGGCAACAACACGTGGTCGAGGAGTTGTGTCGGTTCGTCTGCCGGGCTGCTGTCAGGGGGAACCAGGTGCTCGATCCCGGGCAGTGCGTAGATGATGCTGCTGTCGTACGAATCGTTGAAGTCGCCAGCAACGATCGCCGGCGGGACATCACCATGCTCTGCAACGACCTTTGCGAGGCGAACGGCTTCTTCGCGTCTTGAGGATGCCGAGTCGTGGGGCGAGAGATGCACGTTGTACACCCTGAACGCAGTTGAGTCGCCACGGCCCACCAGTGCCCATTGGGCGATCCGCCGCTTCCAACTCCGTGAGCGCTCGTTGTCCGAGAGTTCGGTATGCCCCGCCGCGTCAAGAGCGTGAGGCGTCATGATCGCCATGCCCTCGGCTCGCCACCAGAGAACTCGGGTGTACGGAAAGTGTTTTCGGGCCCACGAATAACGGAAGGCGAGTGCCGCCGCGAGCGCGGAAGCCTGCTTCTTACGAATCTCCTGGATCACCACAACGTCAGGCGTCTCGAGGCCGATCGCATCAGCCAACTTTGCGATGTTGGGTCGCTCCGACCCATGCACGTTCCATGTGAGAACCGTCCACTCGCCTGAATCGCTGGCCATCCGGCAAGTGTGGCTGCTGGGGACTGCTGAAACTGGGATTCGATGTCTCGTGACCGTCTCGTGTTGGTTTTGGTTTCGTGCATACGTGAACGTGGCAGACTCGCCACAATGACAAAGATCGCATTTCTCGGGATGGGCATCATGGGTGCGCCGATGGCGAGGTTCCTCGCCAAGGCGGGCCACGAGGTGGTTGTCTACAACCGCACAGCATCCAAAGCCCTAGCGTGGGTCGCCTTGAACGGCGGCCAGGCCGCACCGACTCCTGCGGAGGCGGCGGCAGGAGCCGACATCGTCGCACTGTGCGTCGGTAACGATGACGACGTTCGTGAGGTGGTGATCGGCACCGATGGAGCGCTTGCTGCCATGAGCCCTGGCAGCATTCTCATCGACCACACGACCGCGTCGGCGGGGCTCGCCCGCGAGTTGGCCGGCGCATGCTCCGAGCGATCGGTGGGATTCGTCGACGCTCCGGTGTCCGGCGGCCAAGCGGGCGCTGAAGGTGGCCAACTGACCGTTATGTGCGGGTGCGACGATGACGAGACCTTCGACACCGCCAAATCCGTGATCGATGCGTACTCGAAGTCGTGTGTGCACCTTGGGCCAGCGGGGTCCGGCCAGCTCACCAAGATGGTGAACCAGATCTGCATCGCGGGGCTGCTGCAGGGCTTGGCGGAGGGCATCAACTTTGCGAAGTTGGCTGCCGGTGAGTTCGACTTCGGGTTCGCCGTCGAATGGATGCGCAAGGATCTCGGCATCTGCCTCGAGGAGGCAGAACGAAATGGCGCTCGTCTTCCCGTGACAGCGCTCGTCGATCAGTTCTACAAACAGGTTGCCGCGCGCGGCGGCGAACGTTGGGACACCAGCAGCCTCGCCAACCTCCTAGAAAACCCGTAACCCGTGTTGCGGTTAGCTTGAGCGCGGACAGGTCGCGGCCAAGCTCATCGGTGGAACGTCTGGCCCGGTTGCGGTTAGCTTGAGCGCGGACAGGTCGCGGCCAAGCTCACCGGAGGGACTTGGTTACTCGAGGGAGGTGGCTAGGACGTCGATGATGCGGTCGATCTGATCATCGGTGGTGATCAGTGGCGGGCAGAGGGTGACGGTCTCGGTCCCGATCGCCCTGACGATGACGCCCTTCTCGAGCATCGTCTCGCGGACGGTCATTGCGTTCTGATCTGCTCGCAGCGCCACCCCGAAGATCGCGACCTCTCCGCGAACGTGATCGACGCGGCCGTCGGACTCGATCGCCTTGAGTCCGGCCTCCAGCCGAGCACCCATGCGGATGGCTTCGGCGAGTAGCCCTTCGTTTTTGATGATGTTGATGTTGGCCAACGCTGCCGTGCACGATGTCGGGTGGCCGGAATAGGTGTATCCGTGACGCAAAATGAAATCGGCGTCGGACTCGAGTGCATCGCGTACCTGTTGCCCAACGATTACGCCGCCGAGTGGCTGGTATCCGGACGTCACTCCCTTGGCGAAAGTCGTGAGGTCGGGCACGACCCCGTAGTGGTCTGCTGCGAACCATGTTCCGAGTCGACCAAACGCCGTGATGACCTCGTCGAAGATCAGCAGCGCCCCGTGCTGGTCGCACAGCCGCCGGGCCTCTTCGAGGTAACCGGGCGGCGGTGGGTACACCCCCGCGGCACCTTGTATCGGTTCCATGATCAGGGCGGCGATCTCGTCGGAGCGCTCTGACATGAGCACGGAGAGTGCCTCCGCGTCGTCGGCGGGTACGTGCACGACATCGGCCAGAAGTTCGCCGTAGCCCTCCTTGTTGAGAGGCAGTCCCTGAGCGCTGGTACCGCCGTAGTTCGTGCCGTGGTAGCCGCGATCTCGGGAGATGATCAGCCGACGCTCTGGATGTCCGGCGCGCACATGGGTCAGCCGTGCCAGCTTCATCGCGCTGTCGACGGCCTCCGATCCTGAACCTGTGAAGAAGACGCGAGCGTTGGACATCGGGCTCAGATCAGCGATTTGAGCGGCGACGAGGTCGGCCACATCGCTTCGACCGTGTCCGATCTGGCAGTACCAGAGGCTCGCCATGGCGTCGATCATTTCGTTGCCATCGGAGTCCCACAGCAGAGCGCCACTCCCGCGTTCGACGGTGATGAATGTTTCACGCGTGGGTTTGGCGAATGGATGAAGGAAGGCGCCAGGCATAGGGAGAGTTTGGCACTCTCGGGCGGACCTTCACTCATGGGCGCGCCGTGTGCCATGGTCAGGAATATGTCCACACCATTTGAAGACGCGGCAGAAGGTGTCCGAGAAGGCCGTGACCCCCACGATGCGGCTGCCGATCTTGTCGGCGACATGACGCTTGCCGAGAAGCTCGACTGTCTCGATGGCGATACTCCGTTCTGGCCTGGGCTTTTCAACATGACCTCCGGCGGCTACTACCAGCACACATGGCCCGCTGCGCAGGTCGAGCGACTCGGCATACCCGGCATTGCGTTTGCTGACGGGCCACGAGGTTGCGTTGTCGGCGACGCAACCGCCTTCCCGGTGAGTATGGCGAGAGGGGCCACGTTCGACCCTGACTTAGAAGAGCGAATCGGTGCGGCGATCGGCAGGGAGCTGAGCGCCAGCGGGGCGACGTACACGGGTGCCGTGTGCATGAACTTGCTCCGACACCCGGCTTGGGGACGAGCACAAGAGACGTACGGAGAAGACCCGCTGCACGTTGGAGCGATGGCTGCCGCGCTAACCCGCGGGCTCCAACGTCATGTGATGGCCTGTATGAAGCACTTCGCGCTCAACTCGATGGAGAACGCCAGGTTCAAAGTCGACGTGACTGCCGATGAACGGGCACTGCACGAGGTGTATCTGCCGCACTTCAAGCGCGTCGCAGCCGAAGGTGTCGCCTCGGTGATGAGTGCCTACAACTCCGTCAACGGTGAGTGGTGCGGTGAGAACTCGACGCTCCTCACCGACATCTTGCGCGAGGAGTGGGGGTGGGACGGATTCGTCACCTCAGATTTCATCTTCGGTCTACGTGATCCGGCGAAGTCGTTGAGAGCGGGCCTTGACATCGAGATGCCATTCCGACAGCAACGCGCGATGCGATTGGCCGACGCCCTCGATGACGGAGAGGTGTCAGAATCCGATGTAGACGCGGCGGTGGAGCGCGTTGTGGCAACGCTCCTGCGATTTGCATTCGTCTTCGAGTCGCCGCCTCCTATCACGGTCGTTGGATGCGATGAACATCGATCGTTGGCACGTGAGGCAGCAGTTGCATCGACCGTGCTACTGCGGAACGAGGGCAACCTGCTTCCGGTCGACCAGGCGTCGATCAACCGCGTCGCAGTTCTCGGTCGCCTCGCAGCGATGCGCAACCTCGGCGACGGTGGATCGAGTGACGTGAAAGCGTCGAGGGTCGTCACGCCACTCGACGGGCTGCGGGCCAAATTTGGCAGTGAGGCAGTGACATTCTCGGCCGACGATGCTTCGATTGCGTCCGGCGCGGACCTGGTGGTCGTCATTGTCGGATACACCAAGGATGACGAAGGCGAGTACATCAGTGACGCGGGAACGGCTCCCCTAATTGCAGAGATGTTTCCACCGATGGATCACGCGACGCTGGGCGTTGACGCACCGTACGAGCCGCAGCTTCCACCCGGCCACTCGGAAGATCTGGAGGCAGAACACGAGGTCGTCTCAGAGAATCTCGGAACGATGGCGCCCGGCGGCGATCGGACCTCGCTGCTTCTCTCCGATGCCGATGAATCTCTCATTGCGGCGGCATCGGCCCTCAGTGCGAACGTTGTCGTCGTTGTCGTAAGCGGCTCGTCAGTGGTAATGCCATGGGCTGACTCTGTTCCCGTGGTGTTGTTGACCTGGTATTCCGGCGTCGAGGGGGGAACGGCCCTGGCCGACGTCCTGACGGGAGCTGTCGAGCCCGCAGGTCGTCTTCCGTTCGTCATAACGAGGGAGGCGGCGCACTTACCTGAGTTCGACAAGGATGCTGAGACGGCGAGCTACGGTCTCTTCCACGGGCAGTGGAAGCTTGATCGAGACGTACAGCGCGCCCATTATCCGTTCGGGTGGGG
>JADWMG010000339.1 GCA_015767405.1 Actinomycetota bacterium | reverse complement strand
CGCACTTCAAATCGAGGGCGCGAGGCAGCGATGATTACACCGGTCCGCAACCTACCGATCGCCATCCTGACTGTCTTGATGGTCGCCTGTGGTGACGACCCTACACCCGTCCCGGGTGGTAGCGGCGGAACAGCGGGTTCCGACTGGCAGCGTGACGTCTTTGAGCCCGCTGCCACGTCTCAAGCGCTATGTGAGTCACCTCGGAGCGGCATCAATCCGGCGACGAACCAGCCGTACCCTGATGTCCAGGGTACGACCACCGACGAGAACAACTTCCTCCGGTCGTACAGCAACGACACCTATCTTTGGTACGATGAAATCATCGACCAGGATCCGGGCTTGTTCGACAGCCCGATTCTGTATTTCGACGGGCTGAGGACCAACGCAGTCACTCCTTCTGGCGAGCCAAAAGATAGATTCCACTTTACCTTCGACTCCGACGCGTGGTTTAGCCTTTCCCAGTCGGGTGCTGCCGCAGGTTATGGTGCGGCATGGGCGCTTATTTCCGTTAGCCCACCACGCGAGGTGCTCGTCGCCTACATCGAACCGGACTCACCCGCGACGGATCCCCAAGTCGACCTCGCACGCGGTGCCAGGATTGTCGCCGTCGACGGGTTCGACATCGACACCACCACACAAGACGGGATTGCCGCGTTGGATGCCGGTCTGTTCCCATCCGCCGCCGGCGAAACGCATTCGTTTACAGTCCAGGATGTCGGCTCGCAAAACAGCCGGTCCATCACGATGACATCTGCAGTCATCGAGTCAGAGCCGGTAAAGAATGTCCGGGTTCTCGATACGCCAACGGGGCGCGTCGGGTATGTGCTGTTCAACGATCACATCGCCACCGCCGAGCTGGCCCTCGTAAATGCGGTGAACCAACTCAATGCAGGTGACGGCATCGACGACTTCGTCCTCGATATCCGCTAC
Organism: Actinomycetota bacterium; assembly: GCA_015767405.1. Lineage (GTDB taxonomy): Bacteria > Actinomycetota > Acidimicrobiia > Acidimicrobiales > Ilumatobacteraceae > Sva-07. The sequence goes on along the minus strand of JADWMG010000339.1, from coordinate 1,594 downwards.
AACGGCGGAGGGTTCCTGGCGCTCGCCAGCGAGCTGGCATACATGATTGCGGGACCCGCGGCGACGGCCGGACGGACGTTCGAGCTAGCGCAGTTCAACGACAAGCATCCGGTTACCGATCCTGTGACGGGCCAGGCAATATCACCCACGCCTTTTTTCGACACGACTCTGGGCCCCCCATTCAACGCGCCGCCGGACCAGCCGCTGCCCACACTAGATCTGCCTCGTGTCTTCGTCATCACCAGCCCATCCACGTGTTCCGCGAGTGAAGCAGTCATGAACAGCCTGCGCGGCATCGATGTCGAAGTCATTCAGATTGGATCGACGACTTGCGGCAAACCCTATGGCTTCTATCCAACGGACAATTGCGGCACGACTTACTTCACCATCCAGCTCAGAGGCGTGAACGACAAGGACTTCGGGGACTACATCGACGGTTTCTCGCCAGCCAATACACAGACCGCTGCAGGTGTCGTTCTCCCGGGCTGTTCCGTTGCAGATGACTTCACCGCCGGGCTGGGTGATCCAAACGAAGATCGTCTGGCGGCTGCTCTAACGTACCGCGACACCCAAACGTGTCCCGCGACACCCGAGGGAGCGGGGGGTGTGCTCAGCAAGTCCAGTGCGCAGCGGAACGCCGCCGACGGAATCGTGCCGAAATCCCTCTGGAACACGAATAGGATCATGTTGCCGTGAGCGACAGGACGATTGACAAGTACCTAATGATTGCCGCTCTTGTCGTCGGCATCGGCGCCTGCCGGACGGTCGCAACCGAACACGACAAGGCGGCACGCATCATTCATGCCGATGACGCGAGCCGTGCCGCATTGCAGCGTGCCGTCAACGATGTGCTGAATACCGATGTCACGCTTGCGGACAACGCGTTGACCGAGAGCAGCCTATTGATCATCGAGCGCAGCCCACCCCGCAGCATGCAGGGCTTGCCAGCTCAGGGCCGCAACATGGACGCCCCAATCCAGTTTCGCTTGGTGATCAATGGCGACGACTGCATTTTGATCGACCAGCGCGACCGGTCGCGACACAACCTCGAGAACACCACCTGCGAAGCCGAATAGCTCCAAGTCTTCTTCGCAGTTGTGCCTCCTCAAGACCCCGTCGACTGCACAATCGTTGACGTTTCGGTACTCGGGGTCGAGCTAGGCTACCCCGATGCTTCACTTGCTGCGCAAGCGCGAGTCCAACGATGGAGGGAAGGTCGTCGCCCTCCCGATGGTCGGCGGGCTGCATCATTGCTACACACGACGCGCAGCCTCACCTTTGGGGTGGGCCAGCGGCCACCTCCGGTCGACGACGACTTGCCGTAGGGGCCGCGAACCGGTTAGCGCTTCACTTCAGCAACCCCTTCAAGTAGTCGGGCTTGAAGAACTTTGCGATCGTCGAGCCTTGAACCAGGACCGAGAAGGCGACGACGGCGAACGTCATGTTGACGATCAGGGGCTTGTCGTGGCTTTCCGGAAGCGACAGGGCGAGGGCTAGGGCCAAGCCGCCTCGTAGCCCGCCCCAGGTCAGGAGCTTGGTGACGCCGTTGCGATCCCCGTCGAGCGTGCGCGTCATCATCAATGCGGTAATCGGC
>JADWMG010000338.1 GCA_015767405.1 Actinomycetota bacterium | reverse complement strand
CGCGTCGACTGCGAGCAGTTGGCGGCATGATGGTGGCTCACGAAACGGGCATTGATTCAGGATCGTAAGCGTCGCCGGTAGCCTTGCTCAGATGAGTCCTCTTGAAGCATTGGCTGGCGAATCAGGCGGTGGCGCGACCAGCGAGCCGATCATCTCCGTAACACCGGAAGCTCTCGATCAGTTGCGCGAACTGCGCGATGACGAGGCTGACGGCGAGAAGCTCGGACTTCGCCTGGCTATTGCTTCGAGCCCGGGCGAAGAGTTTCGCTACGACCTGTCTTTCGAAGAGTTTCTCACGGCGGCTTTCACCGATGAGGTTCGCACTCACGACGGCATGAAGGTCATCATCCCGGGCGAAGACATCGAACTCCTGGCCGGAGCGACGCTCGATTACACGTCGACTCAGGGGCTTGTGATCCGCAACCCGAACCAGCCCGCAACGCCGTCAGTCGAGGGGCTTACGAACGACGACGAGCTCTCGGCTGAAGTCGAGGCTCTGGTCGCCACGGAAGTGAATCCAGCACTCGCCGCACACGGCGGGTTCGTTACCTATGTAGGTCACGACGGCGAGGGCACCGCCTACCTCACGATGGGCGGCGGGTGCCACGGATGTTCGATGAGCAAAATGACAATGCTCGACGGTGTTCAGACCATGCTCGTCGACGCAATCGAGGCCGTCGAGCGAGTGAAAGACCTCACTGACCACACCACTGGTGAGAGCCCCTTTTATTCCTGACGGCGATTACTGAGTGCCGGTCATGCCCTTTGCAGACGAGGATTCACCATCACGCTTCGGCGGTTGACGAACTCAAGCGGCGGAGTGGTGGCTCAGTTTTCGGAGGTTGCTTTCTTGGCGGGAGCTCGGTCAACAGGCGAGTCGTTACCTCTGTGATTTCGGCTACGGCCCGCTCGAATGCCGCCTCAGTCGTACGTGACGTTTTCTGAACGCCGCTGATCTTGCGTACGTACTGTCGCGCACCTGCCTCTATCTCAGTGGGTGTTGCTGCAGGTTCGAGACCTCGCAGAGTGGTGATGTTTCGGCACATGAGTATCTCCGATGTGGTCAGGAAGCCAACAGATAATGCATGTCGGGATGGTCTTGAATGTGCGACGCGGCGAACCCGCACCTCGGACGAATTCGCCAGCCCATGACCCGGGCCTCGTCGAGGATGCCCGCCATCAGCATCGCCGCGAATTGATTGTTGCGGTGCTGGGACAGTGTCTCGACATACGACACCGTCAACAGGCGTACATCAAGTGAACACTCGGCAAAACTCAGGAGTTCGCTCTCGTTGTCGTTCTCGTGGCGCCGCAGTTCGTAGCGGTCGGTCTCCGCGTCGCGGGTCACGATGAGGCGCGACGCGTAGGTTCTCTCGGCCATCGACCCATTGTCGCGCGGTCCGACGGGATCGACACATCTCGATCGGTCGGCAATCAGCTACACTATTCTCAATGAGTGAGAATGCTCTTGAAGCGAACTTGGATGCACATGATCACTCGAACACTTCGACGCGCAGGCTGGGCGCCGCGGCAGTACTGAACACGGGCTTCGGAGTTATCCAGGTCGTGGCCGGGTTGGCCATCGGTTCCGTAGTGGTGTTGGCTGACGCAGTCCATCAAGCCGTTGATGCACTCGGCTTGATAACCGCCCTCATCGCGATCAGCATCGCCCGCCGACCGCCAAGCGAGCGGTGGACCTACGGCCTTGGTAAGGCTGATGCAGTCGGAGGATTTGTCTCGGCGATGCTGCTCGTCGGCTCGATTGCGTGGATCATGATCGAGTCGGTACGGCGGCTCATTTCGCCGGAGGAGGTCTCGGGCCTCGGGATACTTGTTGTCGGCCTCATCGCCATTGTCGTCAACGGGATCGGTGTACTACTGGTCGGCGGGGGTCACGGGGATGAGGCAGTCTCGCTGCGCGCTGCCCGGCTGCATTTGCTCACCGACTTGTTCGGATCCGTCGTTGTTGTCGCTGCTGGCGGCTTGATACTCCTAGGTGGTCCCACATGGATCGACCCGGTTGCCTCACTGGGGCTGTCGGTGCTCGTCCTCTGGTCAACATGGAACCTGCTCGGCTCGGCCGCCGGAATCCTCCTAGACCGTGTTCCCGGGCACCTGTCGGCAGCAACCATCGAGGGTGAGCTGAGCGCGCAGGACGATGTGGCCGGCGTCCACCACGTGCACGTTCGGCCGCTCGGCGGAGGTCGTTCGAGCGTGTCAGCCCACATTGTTTTAGTCGACGGGGACCAGCGTGTGCACGAGGCGCAGGAAATGCTCGATCAACTCAACGAGTTGATGCGCGCTCAACATGGAGTCACTCATACGACGCTCCAGCTCGAGTGTCATGATTGCCCTGATGAGAACTGTGCGGCTGACACAGACGCTGCGAGTTCCTGACGATCCTCCCGTTTTGCAAGTTGTGGCAGGGTTACAGGATGAACGCTCTGATCGACTCGCAGGTTCCGTCTATCGCCGAGCTCTACGTGGAGGCGCACGAGTCCTTCGTCGACTTCGCTGGCACGCTTTC
>JADWMG010000337.1 GCA_015767405.1 Actinomycetota bacterium | reverse complement strand
GAACCAATGGCGCGCATCTTCGTTACCGAAGACCGCAAGGCCGACGCCCGGGTAATCATCGAAGACATCACCGGCCACCCCCCACCAGCCCGACATCTGTGACCTCAATCAACGTTTGTAGGTAATTTCTGGGCGTATACGACCAAAAAATTGCCTACAAACGTGGTTTCAACGCTTTTTTGGGAGGAGTTCATGGGCGACCTGACACTCGGGGACGATTGCCGGAGGGCCCATCGGGACACCGCCGTGCGGGCCGACCACGTCCGTGAAGAGCGTGGTCGAAATGACCTCGACATCGAGATCCCACGGGTCACGATCAGCACCAAATGCTTCGATCTGCTCAACCATCGAGTCGATCATCGGCGATGGCAGCCGTCGACCGACTCCGGCAACGAGCCAGACCGGTGTCTTCCAGACAGATGCTGCTGCAGCGATCGTCGACGAACCGAGCGGCACGACGGCGCGATCCGAATCGACCGCCAGGGCCTCGACCAAGACAACGTCCGCAAACCGGGTCACCGAGCCTGCAGCGCCAGCGTCGACGGGTTCGTATTCAACGTCATACCGCTCGAGGTGGCGCACAAATCCCGTGGCGGTGTGTCCGACATCGAGCGCAAGCACGCGAACGTCGCCGCGCCGAACGAGACCCTGAGCAACAACATCTGGATACCCGATGGTCGCAACCGTCGCCCCGTCGGGGAGCGCCGCGGCCAATTCAGCTCCCGTTCGGTCGGCGCGGATTTCCGCGGCCAGTTCCCAGACCGCCTCGAATGGTTCGGACGAGGTGGTGACGCTGGAGCAAAGCCACAGAAGGGGCCCGTTGAAGGGATGACGTTCAACGATCCGTCGGCAGGCCACAACCAGCCCGGCTGAATCGAGGTGCAGCGACCCCAGCGCATGAGCGGTTTCCTCGACCAGCGACGCTGGGTCAGCACCCTGGGCTCGCGCCACGTAACGAAGATGCTCTATCGGGTGCACGTTCGCGAACGTAGCCGCGAGTCGCCGATCCCGCGTGCGCGGCAGAGCTCTGAATACCTAATCAGCGCTCAGGGTCGCTACGATCGCTGGCCGTGGCCGACACCGCCTCCAACCAAGCATCACGTACCACTTCCAGGACCCATCTCAGGCTCCCGACCGACCTGACGCTCACCCCGCTCGAAGGGGAGGGTCTCGGTCAAACCCGCCCGATCATGGATTGGCTGACGACGTTCCATCTGGCGTCCGTTGTGCTCGACCCGTACACCAACGAGAGTTCCTGGGTGCTCCGATCCGCAACCCGAATCCTCGAACAGTTCCGCGACACAGACGCACGAATCAATCTGATCGTCACGGCCGGCCCCGAAGACGCCAGAGCATTTCTCGGGCCGCTGGCCGAGCAGTACCTCGTCTTCTGTGACCCAGAACGAGCTGCGGTACGAGCGATGGGCTTGAAGACTCTTCCTGCGTTCGCGTTCATCCGGGTCGACGGAGACGTTGCCGCTGTAGCGGAAGGCTGGAATCCTCCAGAATGGGGGACAGTGGCCGAGGCGATCGCTGAGGCAACGGCGTGGACTTCGGTCCTGATTCCCGGACACGATGACCCGAGTCCGTTCCACGGTTCGCCCGCATTCGGCTGATCGCGTCAAGCGCAGCCAGTGACCGGGTACGCACTCCCTGACCTTCCGGTCCTCGACGCGCTCGAAGCAGTGCGGGCGGCACTCACTGAACGCAAACGGGCAGTCCTCGTAGCCCCTCCGGGGGCCGGCAAGACGACTGTGATCCCGATCGCGCTGCTCGGAGAGCCGTGGCTGGCCGGGCAGCGAATAGTGATGCTGGAGCCGCGACGTCTCGCGACCCGTGCCGCGGCACGACGGATGGCATCGACCACCCACACAGCGGTCGGCGAACTCATCGGCTATCAAACCCGCGACGAGCGACACATCAGTAAGGCAACCCAGATCGAGGTGGTGACGGAGGGTGTACTGACGCGACGACTTCAGAACGACCCGGAGCTTCCAGGCGTCGGCATGGTGATCTTTGACGAAGTGCACGAACGAAACCTCACCACGGACCTCGGACTCGCACTGGCTCTGGATGTCGCATCCTCGATCCGACCCGAGCTCCGGATCCTTGCAATGTCCGCGACACCAGACATCGAGGGCCTCACCCAGCTACTCGACGCGCCGGTCATCGAGAGCGCGGGCCGCATGTTCGAGGTCAATACGAACTGGCTACCGCGCCCTCCGCCATCGCGTGGTCGCTCTCGACGCCGAGGAAACGAGCGCATCGAACCAGCCGTCGTGTCGGCAGTCCTTCGAGCACTCTCGGATGAACCGGGCGACATCCTCGTCTTCTTGCCCGGAATCGGTGAGATTCGACGAACCGAGGCACAACTTGCCAACGTCCTAGGTCCGGACGTCGACGTGTACCCCTTGGCAGGCGCGCTCACGCTCGCCGAACAGGACGATGCCTTGGCTCCCTCCCCTTCAGGGCGACGACGTGTCGTTCTGTCCACCGATATCGCCGAAACCTCACTGACCGTTGACGGGGTTCGA
>JADWMG010000336.1 GCA_015767405.1 Actinomycetota bacterium | reverse complement strand
GTCCCAGCCAGCACGGTCCCAGCTGGCCCGATGATGCTCAGGGTCATCGTCAGGTTCAGGCCACCATGCTCCCACTGCGATGAACAGCGGAAATGCGGTGAACAGGAAACGCGGGCGGGCAGTCACCGTTTCGGGAATCAGCATGAGAGCGATAACGACCGCGCTGTAGGAGGCGAGGATTAGGGAGAGACGAACTTTCCAAGCGCAGTAGGTCATGCCGATCAGGGACAGGACCGTGAGCGCCGTCAGCGCGTCGGTGGGAGAGGACAGGGGGTGTGTCACGAAGTCGAACGTGTACGTTACGGCTGTCGCTCCGAAGCTGGTCCCTTCCGACCAGGCCTCGCGCTGTACCCGGAACCACGCACCGCGCTCACCGGTGGTGCGGTCGACGTACCACTGGAATCCGACGAATCCGATCGGCGCCAGCAATACGGCGATCAGCGACGACCAGTCACGTGAGCGGCGAATAGCCAGAGCACTGGCAACGGCACATGCTGCGATCAGCGCAATTCCGTTGGGGCGGGCGCCGGTGGCGAGTGCGGCTGCCAACCCGGCGAGAAGCCATCGCTCGTCGATCAGGAAGATCAGGCACGCCGCGGCCAACACCAGTAGAACAGCCTCGGAGTACGCGAATGAAAGTACGAAGCTGCCAGGAAAAACGGCATAGAGGGTCATCGACCGGGCCGCGACCGAGATGGAAAACAACCTCCGTGCGAGCAGGCCAACCAGCACTACCGACAACGCGCCGAGTAGGAAGTTCACGAGCAACGCGGCGAACGTGTCGCCGCCCGGCAGTAGCGCGTCGGCGAGACGGACCGTCCAGGGATACACCGGGAAGAATGCCGCTCGCGCTTCCAACTGCTCGTAGGTGATGTTCGGCGGGATCGAGTCGGGGTACCCCTGGCGAACGAGTTCGAGGTACCAGCGTCCGTCCCAAGAGGTCAGAACCTCGGTAACGGTGTGATACGCGCTCGGCTCGGGCTCGCCTGCTTTGCGGGCGTCAACCACCAGCTGAGCAGAACGCACGCCCGTGCCTGCGATGACACATACCCTCGAGACAACGAATGCTGCCAGCCCGACGAAGAGTGCTCTGTTCCAGGCGTGACGTTCGAGACCTTCGTCGGATGGTTCTATGGCGTCGGGTTGGTCGATGGCGCTGGTGTCCATGTGGGCGCTCACCAACTGTGCATCGCCAGGATGCGCTTCTTCGGGCCGAATCTGGGTGCGCCGTGGCCGTCCAGGCCGAGCAGTCGAACGACACGGCCACGCTGACCGGCGTACGGGGCGAGGAGTTCCAACATTCTCTCATCGGTACCGCGGGCCTCACCAGCAAGGGCCCATGACACCATGTTCTTGAAGTGGAAATCGCCGACGGGCACTGCATCGGAATCTCCGCAGACCGGTCCGAGCACCTTGCCGATTGTCCACTGGCCAATACCGGGCAACAATTGCAGTTTCGACCGGGCCTCTTCGGGTGTTCCCGCGCCCCATGCCCACAGCTTTGTCGGGTGTTTGGCGATAGTGGTCAGTGGCTCGGCACGTTTGCGTTCGATGCCGAGCGGGTGGAGCTGCCAACTCGGGGTCTGCGCGAGAACGTCGGGCGCGGGTGGCAGGCGGAGCCCGCTGAACGGGCCCGGGGCGGGTTCGCCGAGCAGACGACACAATGCATCCCATTGACGATGAGCCTCGCCAGCGGTGATGCGCTGTTCGATGATCGTTGGCAACAGTTCGTGATAGAGCCCTCCGCTTGCCCCGATGCGAAGCGTTCGATGGTTCCGGGCGGCTTCGGCGACTTTTTCGTCGGGAGCCTGTTCGAGGCAGTGGTCGGCCGTGTCGTTGACGCCGAGCATCGCTGGCAAGCGGCCTGCGAGCCAGTCGCCACCGGGTCCGAACTGGCGCACGGATGTTTGCGCGCCCCACTTGAACTCGATAGTTGCGGGGCCCTCTGGGGTGATTGTCGCCCTCACGAACTCGCCTGTTGCCGACGAGCCTCGACCAGCGGTTTTCAGCCAGGTGGTTGGGTCAGAGTGTCCGTGGCGGTACCAGGAAAGCGTTGTTGCAATATCGGTAGTTCGTGGCCGTACGAGTCCCTTGGTCAGCGCAGGCATCGCAGCGACGGTATCAGCCAGGACCGGCTCGGAGTGAGATCACTCAGGCGTCGCCGGTGGCCGCAGCAGTGCTCGGCTTGCCGAGTTCGACGGACACTTCGACTGGGTGGTGGCACGCCACGAAGTGGTTCAGGCCCATGGACTTGAGCACGGGCTCTTCCTGAGAGCAAATATCGTCGGCATATTGGCAACGGGGATGGAAGCGACAACCACTTGGCGGGTTGACTGGGGAAGGGGGCTCGCCGATGATGTTGGCGCTGCTGTGATCAGCCTCAGGGTCAGGTTCGGGAATCGATTCGAGCAGAATGTTCGTGTAGGGGTGTGCCGGACGGGCGTACAGGTCGTCGCTCGATGCCACTTCGCAGAGCTTTCCCAGATACATGACAGCGACACGGTCGCTGATGTTCTTGACGACGGCGAGGTCGTG
>JADWMG010000017.1 GCA_015767405.1 Actinomycetota bacterium | reverse complement strand
CGTGCTCCTCGGGGGTGCGCCCGGAAGCAGCCCTCAGCGCGGTTTCGAACATGGGATAGATCTGGACCGGCAGGTTGATACCACGCAATGTCTCAGCGTCCAGATTCATCTCCAGTTCTGTGCCGATGATGGTTGGGCGGTCGTCGGCGGCAGCCTTCGGCCACGGCAGTAGCGTGCCGGTCTTCTTGGCACGCATGCGTGTGCGCCGAGCCTCTCCGCCGGTCAAGATTGCAATGTCGAGAGCTCCCGCCTGGATCTCCAGAGCGGTTCGATTGACGAGCGATTGCGGCGTATTGCCCCCCATCGCGGTGTACTCGAGCCTGGCTGGGTCGATACCGAGCTGCTCGGCGAGGAACCGCGGTGGGTTGCCGTAGCGCCATGACAGCAGGCTCACGACGCGGAGTGCATCAGGTGTTGGCGGGCCATCGAGCCCAGCGTCTGCGGTGGCTGCAAGTACGGCTCGTTCCATCAAGGCAATGGCATCGAGCGAATCGTCGATGCCTTCGGCGCGATGCAGATGCTGGCCGGCGCCGATGATCACGGGTGAGCGAGGGTCGAGAGTCACGCGCAGAACTCTAGAAATCGTCCGCGCGTGCCGACGAAGCGAAAGCGGTCGTCCGTTCATCGACGCGTACACTCGGGCGCCATGAACGGACCAGCGACGAATCCGCCTGACGCAAAACGCATTGCGATCGGTTCTGATCACGCCGGCTTCGAACTCAAGCAACACCTCGTAGCAAAACTTCGCGACGAGGGCCACACAGTGGATGACCAAGGAACGGACTCGGCGGAGTCTGTCGACTACCCGGCGATCTGCGCCGGAGTGGGTCGAACCGTGCGTGACGGGATTGCCGATATGGGCATCGTGCTCGGTGGCAGCGGGCAGGGCGAACAGCTGGCTGCGAACAAGGTGCGCGGGGTGCGCGCCGCCCTTTGCAACTGCCTGTACACCGCCCGCCTCGGACGTGCACACAACGATGCCAACGTGCTGTCGATGGGAGCTCGCGTCGTTGGCGAAGGTCTTGCCGACGAGATCGTCGAGACGTTTCTGACCACCGAGTTCGAAGGTGGCCGCCACGCTCGTCGCGTTGATCAAATCACCGAACTCGAATCAAATTTCTGAGAGGACCATCCGATGCCATTTCCTTCCGACACAGATCCTGACACCGAAGTAACCGAGCTAATCGAACGCGAAGTCCAACGACAGGTCACCGGCCTTCAGCTGATTGCCAGTGAGAACTTCACGTCGCCCGCGGTGATGCGCGCAACTGGGTCGGTGTTGACCAACAAGTACTCAGAGGGCTACCCCGGCAAGCGCTACTACGGCGGCAACGTCGTGGTAGACGAGATCGAACAGCTGGCGATCGACAGAGTCAAGGAACTGTTCGGAGCCGAGCATGCCAATGTCCAGCCGCATTCCGGTGCAAACGCCAACATGTGCGCCTATCAAGCACTGCTCGAGCCTGGTGACACCGTGTTGGGCTTGAGCCTCGACCACGGTGGTCACCTCACGCACGGGTCGCCGGTCAACGTGAGTGGGATGCTGTACAACTTTGTTGCCTACGGCACGGGTGCCGAAGATCGGATCGACATGGACGAGGTTCGCGCGCTGGCGCTCGAACATCGGCCGAAGATGATCGTGGCGGGAACGACGAGCTATCCGCGCCGGCTGGACGCCGAGCCTTTCAAGAAGATTGCCGACGAGGTCGGCGCGCTGCTGATGTTCGACATTGCTCACCTCGCCGGGCTGGTCGCCGGTGGAGCCCATCCGAACCCAGTGCCGCATGCCGACATAGTCACCTTCACCACGCACAAGACTCTGCGTGGGCCTCGCGGTGGTTGCATTCTCTGCAAAGGGGAATATGCGAAGCTGATCGACAAGGCCGTTTTCCCCGGCTGGCAGGGTGGCCCACTCGAGCACGTCATCGCAGCTAAAGCGGTGGCATTTCGTGAAGCAATGGATCCGGCGTTCTCCACGTACGCCCACCAGGTCGTCGCAAACGCCTCGGTGCTCGCCGACGCACTCGTTCAAGAAGGCTTCCGGTTGGTGTCGGGGGGCACCGACAACCATCTGATGGTCGTCGATCTCACTCCGTTCGACGCAGAGTTGACCGGCAAGGTCGCGCAGGCGAGCCTCGACGAAGCCGGCATAACGCTCAACAAGAACACCATCCCCGACGATCCCCGAAGTCCGTTTGTGACCAGTGGTGTCCGTATCGGAACGCCATCGGTCAGCACACAGGGAATGAAAGAATCGGAGATGGCGGTTATCGCTTCGCTGATCGCCAGAGCGCTTCGAGGTCGCGACGACACAGCGGAGTTGGCAGCTGTCCGTGAGGCTGTCCGCGAGCTGTGTGCGCGGTTCCCTGCGTACGCAGATTCAGTGGACTGAACGACCCCAGTAGACTGAGCGACCGTGCCAGACATTGGTTCCTATCTCCTGATCGGAGCCGTCGCCGCTGTCGTCACGTTTGCGACCACGCCAATAGTCGGCTGGCTGGCACGGCGCCGAGGCTGGGTCTATCTTCCCACCGATCGCACGGTGCATCAGACGCCCCTTCCGGACGTTGGTGGGCTGGCGATGTTTCTCGGATTTGTCGCCGCACTGACTACAGCGAAGTTCACGGACGTGTTCGACGTGTTGTTCGACAGCAACTCCGAACCTCTCGGAGTGTTGCTCGCCGCCGCGATCATCTTTGTCGTCGGATTCATTGACGACATCAGAGAGATCTCGCCGCCAGCCAAGCTGGCAGGCACTGTTCTGGCGGGACTCGTGCTGGTGCAATTCGGGGTGGTGATGTTTTCGTTCCGCCTGCCATTCTACGAAGGGCCGATCATCCTGTCGGACGATCTGCAGCCTCTCGTCACGGTGTTGTGGCTCATTGGAATGACGCAGGCCATCAACCTGATTGACGGCCTCGACGGTCTCGCGGCGGGCATTGTGGCCATCGCCGCGTTTGCGTTCTTTCTCTACAGCCAGGAGTTGACGAACACGGGGTTGTTGGACGTCAGGAACATCGGTCCGCTGATCGCCATCATCGCAGTTGGAGTATGTGTCGGGTTCTTGCCGCACAACTTCAATCCGGCGCGGATCATGATGGGCGATGGCGGAGCCTTGCTGCTCGGTCTGTTCCTCGCTGTGTCCACGAGTGTCGTGGGTGGACGAGCCGACTCGTTCAGTGAGGAGTTCGTCGGCCAGACGTACTTCTTCCTCGCACCGCTGGCGATACCGCTGTTGATCCTCGGGGTTCCCATCTTTGACCTCCTGTTTGCGGTCATCCGCCGGGCCACCGGGCGCAAGTCTCTGGCCGCTGCCGACAAGGGTCACCTTCATCACCGTCTGATGGATCTGGGTCACGGCCATCGGCGTAGTGTTGTGATCTTGTGGACATGGACTGCACTGCTCTCGGGTTTCGTCTTGTACCCGACCTTGACCGGCCAGAACCCGGCCTACCTCCCATTCGGTATTGCTGCCTTGGGGATCATCCTCTTCACCGTGCTCCATCCGAGCGTTCGCGCTCGGCGGCGTGGAAATGGTGACGCCGCGCCCGGGGGCGACGGGGATTCACTCAACACTTCTGACAAAGAGTTGCCTTCCGTTGGGATCGACCAGTAGGTTGTGCATACGTTCACAAGCGTTCCACCTAGAAAACTCCTGAACGTCTTCTACCCATGAGCCGCCCTCCGAAACAGTCTCGCGTCAACACCGAGGATTCACTCGGCCTCGGCATCGAGGCCGCGATTATTATCGCCTTGTTCTTCGGCGCCGGCTTCGGCTTGGACCGATTATTCGGCACGACTCCTGTTCTGATGATTGTGTTCACGATCCTCGGAGCGGTGGGGCTATTCGCCAAGTTCAAGTATCGCTATGACGACCGCATGGCCGAGCATGAAGCCGAGCGTCTACGATCGATCGCTGCTCGCAGCAAGCGGAGCGTGTCCTGAGATGAGCGCGCTCGGCCCCAGCGGCTTCAATCAAGACAACGTCGAAATCATCACCACCCGATTCGAGGGGCCGGCGCCCGAGGTGGCCATCTCGACAGACATGATCAAGCGCGGCTTGATCGTCGCTCCGATTCTGATTGCCATTTGCGGTGTCATCTGGGGAATCAACGGTGCATGGTCGAGCACTTACGGCGTCGCCATCGTGCTTGCCAACTTCGCTCTGGCAGCAGCGTTCATCGCCGCGGCGGCCCGCATATCTCTCGGATTGATGATGGGAGCCACCCTGTTCGGCTACCTCATCCGCCTCGCTCTGATCTTCATCGCCGTGTGGTTGGTCAAAGATGCCAGTTGGATTTCACTTCCGGCGCTCGGATCGACCATCATTGTCACGCACCTTGGTCTCCTCTTCTGGGAGATGAAGTACGTCGCACTCTCGCTCGCTTATCCAGGGCTCAAGCCAACCAGGTCACAACCGGCCGCCTGACTTCGCCATTACCAACTACTTCTCCATCACTCACGACTGAAACGGAAACCACGTGCTCGGACTCGAGTTCCCTCCGATCAATGAAATTCTGCGCTGGCAGGACCTCTGGCCATCGTTCAACAAGATCGCCCTGATTGCGGTCGCGGCAACGGTGATCGGTATCACGCTGTTCTTGTTGGCCAGCCGCAAAGACCCGTTGGCCGCGCCCAAGGGAAGCCGCAACCTCGCCGAAGTGATCATCGAATTCATCGAAGAGAGCATCGTGATGCAGACGCTCGGGAAGAAGGGGCTCGGTTGGACCCCATTCTTGTTGAGTCTGTTCGTCTTTATTTTCTTGTGCAACATCCCCGGCGTGATCCCGATAATCCAGATGCCGGCGACCGCTCGCATTGCGATCCCGCTCTCTCTCGCACTGCTCGTCTGGGTGATCTACATCGGCACCGGCATAAAGCATCAGGGAATTGGCTACTTCGGCCACCTGCTGTGGCCCCCCGGAGTTCCGACAGCCCTGAAGCCCCTCGTCGGCTTCATCGAGTTCATCTCAACCATCATCGTGACGCCGTTCTCGCTCACTGTGCGTCTCATGGCCAACATGCTTGCGGGCCATATTCTGCTCGTGACCTTCGCGCTACTCACCGAGGCGTTGCTGCTGGCCAACACCGCCCAGATCTTCCTCGTGCCGATGAGCATCCTGCCGTTCGGCATGTTGATATTCCTGACTGGATTCGAGATTCTGGTCGCGTTCTTGCAGGCCTACATCTTTGCCATCCTCGCCGCCGTCTACATCAACAACTCGACCGTCGGGCACGCCGAAGAGCACTAGCTCGCGGCCTCGTCAGACACATCAGCTCTTACACATCCAGTTCCTACAAACGATTCCCCGATCTACCGAAAGCACAACAGGAGAAAACCCAATGGAAGCATTCAGCGCCATCGTCGCCCAGGCTCAAGACCCGGACGACGCGAAGAACATCGCGGCGGCAGCCGGAGCAGGTATGGCCTACGGCCTCGCCGCCATCGGCCCCGGCATCGGCATTGGCTACATCGTCGGCAAGTCGGTCGAGGCCATGGCCCGACAGCCTGAGGCTGCCGGCATGGTTCGCACGACGATGTTCCTCGGCATCGCCTTCACCGAAGCCCTCGCCCTCATTGGGTTCGTGGTCTTCATTCTGCTCAAGTTCGCCTGATCGCGAGCGTCCCGCCCAACGTGACAATCGTAAGGAGATGACGTGCTGACAGCCGTCGTGACATCCTCCGGATCGTCGATCGAAGTGTCCTTCCTGGAAGGCGCTTTTGTCGGGGCCGAAGAGGGTGAGGAAGAAGTCGAGGTTCCAGAGAGCGATCTCAACCCGATCTTCCCTGAACTGAAAGAGGTGGCCTGGGGCTTTGGCGCCTTCGTCATCCTGTTTGTAGTGCTGCGTCTGTTCTTGCTGCCCAAGATCCAAAAGGGCATGAAGTCGCGCTACGACACCATCCACGACGATTTCGACACCGCTGAAACGCTTACAGCGTCAGCGCGTGCCGACGTTGCGGAGTACGAGGCCCAGGTCGCTTCTGTTCGTGCGGACGCTCAAACCCGGGTCGAGGCTGCAAGGGCCACGTTGGAAGCAGAGCGTGCAGAGAAGCTTGGCGGACTCAACGCCCGCATTGCCGATAAGCGTGCCGCGGCAGCTGCCGAGGTTGACGCAGCGAGAGTTGCGGCACTACCGGAAGTCGAAGCAGCGGTTGCCGATGTGGCCGAACTTGCCGGGAGGCTGGCTACAGGAACTCAGCCATCATCAGAGGCAGTCACCTTCGCTGTGCGTGCCGCAATGGGTCAGGAAGTGCCGGCATGAGCCTTCTAGCCACGGCATCTCTGGTCCTTACCCGAGCGTTTCCCGCCTCGGAAGAGGTTCCCTTCGACGATGCTGGGTACCACACCGAGCATTGGCTGTTCGCCCCAACTTGGGAAACGATCATCGCATCGGCGGCGTCAATCATCGTGTTCACCGCGATCTACAAGTTCGCTGGTCCGACCATCAAGAAGGCGATGTCCGATCGCACGGCCGGTATCCAGGCAGAACTCGACGATTCCGCTGCAGCGAAGTCCGACGCCGAAGCCGAAGCTGTCCGTATCCGTCAAGCGAAGGGTGACATCGACTCCGAACGCAGTCGCCTGTATGCCGAGGCCGATGCGCAGGCCACGGCTCTCTTGGCTGATGGCCGGGAGCGGCTCGATGCCGAAATGGCCGAACTCGAAGTTCGCGCCGACGCCGAGATCGCCTCCGCCGCTGACCGTTCGGCCGATGAGCTACGTGCGGAGATCGCACGGTACTCGAGCGACGCTGTCGAGTTAATCGCACAAGACGCGCTCGACGATGCGACACAGCAAGAACTCATCGAGAGCTTCATTTCACGAGTAGGAGCATCGTCATGAGTGACGCACTCATCGAGGGCTACGCCCGAGCATTGTTCGAGGTCGCCCGCGCTGAAGCAACTCTCGACGAGGTCGAAGACGAATTGTTCCGATTCGCCAGGTCTTACGAGTCGAGCGATGCACTGCGCAACGCCCTGACCGACGAGCATGTGCCGGCCGAGAAGCGTCAGGCGATCGTCGAAGATCTGCTCGGTGGTAAGGCCACAGCGACCACTACTCAACTTGTCTCGATGGTCGTCGGGTCCGGCCGCAGCCGCGATCTGCCCGCGATCGTCGACAGCCTGGTACAGCGAGCTTCGAGTGCCAAGCAACTCGATGTGGCCGAAGTCCGCACAGCCGTGCCCCTCACCGAAGACCAAAGGGTCCGCCTCAGGGCGGCCTTGGAGAATTCCACTGGCAAGAGCCTCAATCTCAAGGTGATCGTCGACCCCGCTGTTCTCGGGGGCGTCGTCGCCGCAATCGGTGACACCGTCATCGACGACACCGTCCGTACTCGCATCGACCAGCTGCAGAGCCGTCTGTAAAGGATCAGGAAGACCCATCATGGCTGAGCTGACCATTTCCGCCGCCGATATCGCATCGGCACTCAAATCAAACCTCGAAGGATTCGAGCCCTCGCACGAGGCACGGACCGTTGGCCGCGTTGCCGCGGTTGGCGACGGTATTGCCCGCGTGAGCGGGCTGCCCGACGCCGCAGTGAACGAACTGCTCGAATTCGAAGACGGTTCCGTCGGCCTCGCGCTGAACCTCGACGAAACCTCGATCGGCGCCGTTGTGCTCGGTGACGTAGACAAGATCGAAGAGGGTCAGACCGTCAAGTCCACGGGCAGCATCTTGTCGATGCCCGTTGGCGATGGCATGCTCGGGCGCGTCGTGAACGCTCTCGGCCAGCCGATCGACGGTGGCGGCGACCTCATCGGAACCGAGACCCGTCGCATGGAGATCCAGGCACCGGGAATCATGGGTCGCCAGCCTGTGCACGAGCCCCTTCAGACCGGGATCAAGTCGATCGACGCGATGACCCCGATCGGTCGAGGCCAGCGAGAGCTGATCATCGGCGACCGTAAGACCGGCAAGACCACAATCGCGATTGACACGATCCTCAACCAGCGTGGCCTCGGCGTGAAGTGCATCTATGTCGCCATCGGCCAGAAGAGCTCAACCGTCGCTCAGACGGTTGACTTGCTGCGCAATAGCGGCGCTCTCGAATACACCGTTGTAGTCGTTGCGGCCGCCTCTGACCCGGCACCGTTCAAGTACCTAGCTCCGTACGGGGGTTGCGCGGTTGGGCAGCACTGGATGGACAACGGCGAGCACGCGCTCATCGTTTATGACGACCTGTCCAAGCAGGCTGAGGCGTATCGTCAGCTTTCGCTGCTCCTGCGCCGGCCGCCAGGCCGTGAGGCTTACCCAGGCGACGTGTTCTACTTGCACAGCCGTCTTCTCGAACGTGCCGCCAAGCTGTCCGATGAGCTCGGTGCCGGTTCTCTCACTGCGTTGCCGATCATCGAAACCAAGGCCGGCGACGTTGCGGCCTTCATCCCGACGAATGTGATTTCCATCACAGACGGGCAGGTCTATCTGCAGGACAACCTGTTCAAGTCGGGTGTGCGTCCGGCTGTCGACGTGGGTATTTCGGTATCCCGCGTGGGTAGTGCGGCACAGATCAAGTCGATGAAGTCTGTAGCGGGCACGCTGAAGGGCGACCTCGCCCAGTTCCGTGAGCTCGAAGCCTTCGCCACATTCGGGTCCGAGCTCGACGCCGTGTCAAGCGCTCAGCTCGAGCGTGGGTATCGCCTCGTCGAACTACTCAAGCAGCCGCTCAATAGCCCGATGCCGGTCGAGGAGCAGGTCGTTTCGATCTATTCCGGCACGAACGGTTACCTCGACGACGTTCCAGTCGCCGACGTCACGCGATTCGAGTCAGAGTTGCTCGACTATGTGCGCACCACGCACGCAGGCCTGCTGTCGGAGATCAAGACGGGTGCAGTCCCCGACGAACTCGCTGACGCAATCGAGAAGTTCAAGGCCTCATTCACGGTGACAACCGACGACTACGCGGTCGACCCCACCCAACTCGACGAAGACGAAATGGGCGAAGCCGAGTCCAACAAAACCCTAGCCACCGAGTAATGAAGATGTCCCCAGCCTCTGACAACCGAGTAGCCACCTCGCCACGGCCATGTGTCGCGTCGCGTCCGGCTAATCGAGATGGCGGGAGAGCATAATGGCCGGCGGTCAGGAGCGGATCCTCAAAGAACGAATTCGTAGCGTCAGCGCAACGAAGAAGATTACGCGGGCGATGGAGCTGATCGCGGCGTCTCGTATTGTCAAGGCGCAGGCGCGCGTGACCGCTGCGGTGCCGTATTCCGAGCAGATCACAGAAGTCGTCAAAGACCTCGCGGCTGGCGGAGCATCATCCGATTCGCCGATGCTTGCTGGTCGTGACGAGATCAGACACACCTGTTACGTCGTGATCACCGCGGACCGCGGCCTGTGTGGTGGTTACAACTCGGGTACGCAGCGAGCAGCGGAAGGCGAAATCAAAGCCGACGTGCTCGCTGGGCGTGACTACACGGTCATCCCGATTGGTCGTAAGGCCGATGGATACTTCCGCTTTCGCGGATACAACCTCGGGAAACCGTTCAATGGCTTCTCTGATCAGCCGAGTTATGAAGATGCCCGCAAAATCGGTGAGCATGTAGTTGAACTATTCGTGTCTGGACAGGTCGACAAAGTCGAACTGGTCTACACCCGTTTCGTTTCAGCTGGTAGCCAAGAGGTCGTGCTGCGACCACTGGTTCCGCTCCGGGCAGACACCGTTGAAGGCGGCGACGGCAAGCCCGCTGGCGCTGAGGGTCCTGGCGGCGACTACGAGTTCGAGCCTGATCCCGAGACCATCCTCGACACACTGCTCCCGCGGTACGTCGAGGCTCGTGTATACGCGGCGCTGCTCAACGCCGCGGCGTCAGAACATGCTTTCCGACAACGGGCGATGAAGTCCGCAACCGACAACGCTGAAGACCTCATCGAGTCTCTCAGCCGCATTATGAACCGTGCTCGTCAAGACTCGATCACGACCGAGATCATGGAGATCGTTGGTGGCGCCGAGGCACTCGACGCTGACGACGAGGATTCGCCATACCTCGATCTTGGCGATGAGATCTACGAGCAAATCCAGCAAGCCGACTCCGGCGCCACCCTCTGAGCGCATAGCAATCCCAGGAGAACAAAGTCATGACCATGACAGAAACATCATCGAACACACCGGCGGGCGCCGAGTTCAAACACGGCCGCGTCGTCGGTATTGCCGGCCCGGTGGTCGACGTCGAATTCCCGCGTGGCGCCTTGCCCGAGCTCAATCACGTTGTCGAGTTCGACATCACGCTCGAGGGTGAGACGGTGGTCGTGCTCGCGGAAGTTGCCCAGCAGCTCGGCGGTGGACGCGTCCGCGCAGTTTGTTTGAAGCCGACCGACGGCCTCGTACGCGGTGCCCCGGTTCGCAACCTGGGTCACGGTCTCACCGTTCCCGTCGGTGAGAAGGTGCTCGGCCATATTTGGAACGTGTGGGGCGAGGCGCTCGACGATCCTCCGGAAGGCTTCGCCGAGATGGAACGCTGGGAGATTCACCGTCCCGCCCCGGATTTCGATGCCCTCGAGCCCTCGGCGCGCATGTTCGAAACCGGCATCAAGGTCATCGACCTTCTCACCCCGTACGTGGCCGGCGGCAAGATCGGTCTGTTCGGCGGTGCCGGAGTAGGCAAGACCGTGCTCATCACCGAGATGATCAACCGTGTTGCTTCGCAGCACGGTGGCGTTTCGGTGTTCGCAGGCGTCGGTGAACGCACCCGTGAAGGCACCGACCTCCGCCTCGAAATGATGGAGTCGGGTGTCTTCGAGAAGGCAGCGCTCGTGTTCGGTCAGATGGACGAGCCACCAGGCGTACGTCTGCGTGTTGCTCTTTCAGCGCTGACAATGGCTGAGTACTTCCGTGACGTTCAGAATCAGGACGTGCTGTTGTTCATCGACAACATCTTCCGTTTCGTGCAGGCTGGCTCCGAGGTTTCCACGCTGCTTGGGCGCATGCCCGCCGCTGTCGGTTACCAGCCGACCCTTGCCGACGAGATGGGCCAGTTGCAGGAGCGCATTACGTCTACCCGTGGCCGCTCGATCACGTCGCTCCAGGCTGTGTACGTGCCTGCCGACGATTACACCGACCCGGCTCCGTTCACGACATTCACGCACCTCGACGCGACCACCGAGTTGTCACGTCAGGTTGCAGCGCTGGGCATCTACCCGGCGGTTGACCCCCTCGCATCGACCTCGACGATCCTGACACCTGAGGTTGTCGGGGAGCATCACTACGCCGTCGCCCGTCGTGTTCAGGAAACGTTGCAGCGTTACAAAGAACTGCAGGACATCATCGCCATTCTCGGCCTCGACGAACTGTCAGAAGAGGATCGCCTCATCGTCAACCGGGCCCGTAAGGTTGAGCGTTTCCTCTCGCAACCGTTCTACGTCGCCGAGGTCTTCACTGGCCTCGTAGGCGAGTACGTACCGGTCAAAGAGACCGTTGAGTCGTTCGAAGCGATCATCGACGGTGAGCTCGATGAGGTTCCCGAGCAGGCGTTCTTGAACGTCGGTGGCGTTGAGCAAGTTCTGGCGAAAGCCAAGACCCTCGAGGAAGGCTGACCCGTGCCGGAGCCTCTGATCGTCGAAGTCGTTTCGCCTGAAGCGGTCTTGTATACGGGTGAGGCCGACATGGTCATCACTCGCACACTCGGCGGTGGCGAGGTTGCATTCCAGGCAGGCCACGCGGCGTTCCTCGGTGCGCTCGTCGAGAATCATGCCCGGATCTTCCAGACAGACGGCACGATCCAAGACATCGCCATCCACCGTGGCTTTGTCGAAGTCAGTGGCGCACCGACCAAGGTCTCGATTCTGTCCGACACCGCGGAACTCGCCCAGGATATTGACGTCGATAGGGCCAAAGAGGCACTCGAGCGTCATCTGCACACATTGCGTAACGAAAAGATCGAAGAGAACATTGCGGAGGCCATTGCCGGCCGTGATCGCGCGCAGGTCCGCATTGCGACCGGCGGAAACTTCAGCGCCTGAACCGCCACCCCCCAACCCGAACGCGTGAACAAGTTGCGCACTATGTGCGCAAGAAGTTCACGCGTTGGCGGAGGTGGCGGGGACGATCAGTAGTCGATTGCCGCGAACTCGCGAAGTTTCGATACCTGGTGGCGTGAGTCGATCATCCGGACCGTGCCGCTACGTGATCGCATCACGAGGCTCTGTGTGCGAATACCCCGTGAGTCGAAGCGCACACCGCGCAGCAGGGCGCCATCGGTGAGGCCTGTCGCTGCGAAGAAACAATTGTCGCTCTGAATGAGGTCGTCCTGGCCGAAGACTCGGTCGAGGTCGTAGCCACCTTCGATCATCGCATCTCGTTCGGCATCGCTCTGCGGTGCGAAACGGGCCTGTATTTCACCACCCATTGCCTTCGACGCGGCCGCAGACACGACACACTCCGGGGTGCCGCCGATGCCCATCAGCACGTCGGCTCCGGCGTCGGGCCAGCACGTAGCGACGGAACCGTAGACGTCACCGTCGGAAATCAAACGGATTCGGCAGCCGCTTGTCCGGACTTCTCTGATGAGTTCTTCGTGGCGTGGCCGATCGAGGATGATCACGGTCAGGTCGCGGACTTCTTCTCGTTTCGACTTGGCGATCCAACGCAGATTCTGGGTAGCGCTGGCAGTGATGTCGATCGCTCCGACCGAATCGGGGCCGACTGCGATCTTGTCCATGTAGAACGACGGTCCGGGGTCGAGCATCGATCCACGATCGGCAACCGCTATGACCGACAGTGCGTTCGTCTTGCCCTGGGCAGTCAGTGTTGTGCCATCGATCGGGTCAACCGCAACGTCGACCTGCGGATATGAACCATCACCGACACGCTCGCCGTTGTACAGCATTGGGGCCTCGTCCTTTTCGCCCTCGCCGATGACGACGATGCCGTCCATTGCGACGGTGGATAGGGACATGCGCATAGCCTCGACTGCTGCGTGATCTGCCTTGTTCTTGTCGCCGCGCCCCACCCAGCGCGCCGCCGCCATGCAGGCAGATTCGGTCGCTCGGACCAGATCCATGGCGAGGTTGCGGTCGGGATGTTCACGTTTCTGGGTGTCCATGCCTCAAACGTAACCGGGCAACGAACGAGGAACCTCATGATCAAAGAGCGCCTGTGGCGGTGTCGTACAGTTACTGCGTGTTCAACCATCGTCCGGTGCCCCTCGAACTGGTGCTATCGGGGCGAGACGTCACCGAGCCGAAACTCTCACCGAGCGGTGAAACGGTCGCCGTTGTACAGCACTGGCGAGGACACTCGGCAATCGTCGAGGTCGATGTGC
The DNA here is from genome assembly GCA_015767405.1 of Actinomycetota bacterium. GTDB lineage: Bacteria > Actinomycetota > Acidimicrobiia > Acidimicrobiales > Ilumatobacteraceae > Sva-07. The sequence goes on along the minus strand of JADWMG010000017.1, from coordinate 8,180 downwards.
AGTCACGGTTCGCCGACCGAGTTATCACGTTTGGCGCTGACCCCGCACCGGGCCGCGGATTCTCCGGTGGGTGTTTCTCGTGGTTGCCGACTGGTGATGGTCTCGTCTATGTAGGCGTCGACGGTGAACTCTGGCGTATCGCCGGAACGGATACTGGCAGGCTCACCGAGCACGGTCGCAAATGTCGCGGGCCGGTGGTTCGAGAAACGCTCGGGTCGGAGACGCAGATCCTTGCCTACGTGCTCGATGAGGCAGAGGTTTGGTTGACAGATCTCGGATCCGGGCTATCGCGCCGGCTTGACGACGGGCACCACGCATTCTGCTTTGATCCGGCAGTCAGTCCCGATGGAACGACGGTGTCGTGGATGGGTTGGTCTCCTCCGGCGATGGCATGGGATGCCGCTGACAGGGTCGACTGCCGTCTCGACGATGGCTACATCACACAGTGGCGTCCTCAGAATGGCGCTCTCCAACAACCTCGCTTCGCGCTCGATGGCACTCCGATGTGCGTCCACGACGGTTCCGGGTGGCTGAACGTGTACGTGGGTGGCAAGGCGGTGTCGCCGGAAGCGTTCGAACAGGCCGGGCCGACGTGGGGGATGGGCCAGCGCTCCTATGTCGACCGCGGCAACGGGTCGGTGGTCTTCACCCGCAATGACCGTGGGTTCGGTTCCATCTGCATGTCCGACGATCGAGGTGAAATCCAGGATATGTCAGCCGGGTTCATCGGTGTCTTAGGCCAACTGTCGACAGCTGGTGATCATGTGGCAGCACTTCGCTCAGGACCGACAACTCCGCCCGAGGTTGTGGTCTTCGCGACCGATGGTGGCCCTGGCCGCATGAACATCCGCCATCGGCTGGCCGGGGGCGGCGTGCGCGCCTGGACGGAGGTGCAGATCCCTGACCCCGAGCCCGTATCGATGACCCATGAGGGCGTAACTCTTCATGCGAGGCGTTACCGCGCTGCAGGGGGAGAGGAGTTTGGGGCGCGGGTGCTCTGCTGGATCCACGGTGGCCCGACCGATCAGTGGCAGGTCGACTTCCGACCGCGAATAGTGCACTGGGTCAGTCGGGGGTGGGATGTGCTCGTCGTCGACCCCCGGGGTAGCACGGGGCATGGTCGCGCCTTCCAACAGTCGCTGAACGGTGCGTGGGGTCGGCTCGATGTCGACGACGCAGCTGCTCTCGTGCGCCATGTTCATGTAGAGGGCTGGGCGACTCCGGAAACCACTGTGGCAATCGGCGGCAGCGCCGGCGGGCTGACGGTACTCGGACTCCTCGCCGACTACCCGGACATCGTCGCTGGTGGGGTTGCTGCATACCCGGTCAGCGATCTCGTCGATCTGGCCCACACCGACTATCGATTTGAGGCGCACTACACCGAGACACTTGTCGGTCCCATCACTGACCGCGATCTCTATCAGAGCTTGTCGCCGCTCAACCGAGCGGATCAGATCGCGGGTCCTCTGCTGTTGTTCCACGGCGCGGATGACCCTGTGGTCCCCGTTGCTCAGACAGAGCTCCTGGCCGAGCGAATTCGGTCGACGGGTGGTGATGTGGAATGCGTCATCTACGAGGGTGAAGGACACGGATTCCGGCATCCCGACAACCAACGAGATGAGTACGAACGTACCGAACGCTTCCTCGACCGGGTCACGTCGACCGCATGAGCCCGGCAGGCTCCGGCGGGGCGGTAGCGTTCCGCTGTGGCATTCGTGAACAAGCAGTCCGCCGACCAGAGCAATGAGCTTGCGGGGTCCGGCCAACCGATCGACTTCGACCCGAACGACCCCGACACGGTCAAGGTGCATTACGACGTATCTGGCTGGACCATCGATCAACGTGCCGAGTTGTCGGAGGCTCTTGCCAACTCTGAACTGCCGCACTTCTGGGATGAAGATGAACTCGTCGTCCCAGAAATTGTCGAGGAGCGGGTCGATGCGTTGTTCGAGAAGCTCGAAGAAGACATTGGTCCGTTCGCGATCCTCCTCGCCGAGGATGCCGAGTCGACCGAGTTCGGTCTCGACGAGTGGTCTGATGTCGACCGAGCAGTGCTGACCGAGGCGCTCGTCGAGGCAGAAGTCCCGCACCGGTGGGATGGCTTGACGGTAGTGGTAGCGGTCGAGGCAGAGCACGCGGTGGATGACCTACTCGACGCGATCGAAGCCGGCGAGTTGATCTCTACAACCCCGAACGATGGCACCGCGCCTCCCGATGGAGTGATCAGCACGATCTTTCTCGCAACTGACAAGCTCGCCAAAGATCCTCTTGACGCGAAGTCACGCAAGGTTCTGATCGATCTTCACCCTCAGCTGGACCGCAAGATTCCGCCGTATGGTCTCGCCCAACGCACGTGGGCCGGAGCTGTCGATGGCGTTGGCCAGATTGTCGATCACATTGTTGCCGGAAGCAGCGGAGCGGACTCGGAGTCCGACGTCATCGGTGACGCTCAGGAGCTTCGTTCGCTGATTAGGCCGTACGTCTGAGACGTGGTCCGTACCACTGTTTGAACGGCAAGAGGATTGGCATCGCTGGATGGATCTGAACGGCAAGGTGCTGCTCGCCGAACTCGAGATCTGGCATACACGTCCAGCTGTCCCGACGCGTCGTGTCGCCCTCGGGCACATGGTGCTTCCCGTTGATCCCGCTCCGGGCTTCGGTGGGTTGTTGCTCGGTGCGATCGTCGCCGAGAACCTGTTCGGCGTCGACGACGATCTCGTCGACGACGTTCATCGTTTGCTTGCTCAAGTCGAGACTGGCGATCGCATTGTTCAACCGCGTCTGCGTCATCGGTTCCAGGTCGATCGCCATGGTCTAGCGATGAGCCGTCACCGCTTGCTGGGGGTCGGCGAGAACATCTCGTTCGACTTCCACTCGGTAGGTATCGATCTCGTGCAGGTGCTCGGTGCAATCTACGCGGTCGAGCGTCTGGCGCTCGATCACCGGCGGACCATCGTCCCCGTTCTGCAGAAGGCGGCGCGTTGGCGCGGGCCCATCGGCCCTCAGCTCATTGCCTACCTGGCAGATTCAGAGATGCTGTCGTTGGCGGCGCTCGCCGATCCGCGGTCGTGGGCGCTCGATGTTCTCGGGTTCGACGTCAACGGCAAGCGGCCATCAAAACGAGAGGTCACGGCCCGATTCCGTGAGTGCATGCGAGATGTTCACCCTGACCACGGTGGAGACCATGTTGACGCAGCTAAGGCCATGAGCGATCTGGCTGAGGCGCGTCGAGTGCTCTCGAAGAAGCCCGACTGATTTACTGATCGAGGACCAATGGCCAAACCGACAGTCTTGTTGTATCCAGGAGCGGGGTCGGGTCGCGAGCATGCGAGCCTCGTTGCCGTCGAAGATTGTCTTGGTAAGGCGGCTCAAACCGAGCGGATCGATTTTCTGTATAGACGTGAGGGTCGCCGTGCTCCCGACAGGGCTCCGAAACTGATGGCGTCGATACGTGAGGATCTGGCGAAGGTCTCACGTCGACGTGGCCCCATTTTCATGGGCGGTAGATCCATGGGCGGCCGGATGACGACCATGGTCGCCGCTGATGTCGATGGTGTCGGGTCCGTTGCGCGCCTCGCTGGTCTGGTGCTCATTTGCTACCCGCTACACCCGCCGGGGAAGCCCGACAAGCTGCGAGTCGAACATTTCGTTGACATCGATGTGCCGTGTCTCTTCATCTCGGGGACCAAGGACCCGTTCGGGACGCCTGACGAGATGGAGAAGTGGACGTCGACGATCCCTGCGCCGGTGGAGCATCTCTGGATCGAGGGTAAGCGTCACGACCTGAAGGGCGCCGACCCTGCCATTGCCGAAGCGACAGCCGACTTCATCAAATCACGTTTGTAGGTATTTTTTTGGGCCTATGCGACCAAAAAACTACCTACAAACGTGGTTTTTCATCGTGCAGGTTGATCGGCGGGTCTTCGGGATTCAGAGTTTCGAGCGTGAGGTGTGCAGTTTCCGGATAGGCGGTGATCACGAGCACCGTGACAATCACCTGGCCGATCGCCATCAATGCCATGACGCTGCCGTACGACCAATCAGCGTCGAGCAGACGCCCTGTAGCGATGAGGCCACCCATACCGCCGATGAGTGCAGCACCCGTGATGAAACCGGTAGCTCGACTTCGGTTTTCGGTAGGGAACAGTTCGGCGCGGTAGACCGCCAGAGCGGGGTACGCGGCACTTCCGAGCATCGCGCCCATTAGTGAAAGCATCCACAGCGGAGGCCCGCTGGCCATATAGGCGCCGATGACCGCTGCGGTCGATGCGGGCAGCGCAATTGCGATCAGTCGGCGACGCCCGCGGGTGTCGGCAATACGGCCACCGAGTATCAATCCGATACTTGCCGGTGTGCCGACCGCGATTGAGAAGATCCCGATCATGCCACCGGAGAAGTCGTGAATATCTGTGAGGTAGCGATTCTGGAAGAAGCTCGCCGGCGCGATGAAGATGTTGCCGGCGAACGCCACGGTGGCGAGCAGCGCAAATCGGCGTCGGTTGAGGCGTGGTGGGCGCTCTCGGGCCCTCACTTGCACGGCCTCGAAGCGTCGGGTTTCCGGCAGCCGTCGAGTGAGATCGAGCGCGACGATGCACCAGACAATCGAGATGACGTAGACCAGTCGCCACCCTCCAGCACCTATGTCGGCGAGGCGGAGTGAAAGCACGGCGATTCCCGCGCCGAACCCGGCAGCCATAGCCAAGATGCTGATCGCATAGGCCCTGCTGTTTCTCGGCATCTCCTCGGCTGCCACGACTCCGACGAGGAAGGCCAGCGCGATCCCCATAGGGCGAGCCAAGGTCTGGGTGAGTACCAAAATCGCGAAACTCGGGGCAAACGCGCCGAGTAGTGAGAGCAGCGGTCCGAGCCACGCGATCGTGACGATGACGCGTCGCCTCCCGATCCGGTCGGCCAGCATTGCTGCTGGAAGAGCGATCAGGATGCCGCCGCGTACGACGGCTCCGGCGATGCCAATTCCCGTGTCGTTGATACCGAATTCGTCGGCCGCGAAGTTCACTGTTTGCGTGAAGAGTGTGTTGACGAAAGCGGCGCTCATCGAGGCTGCTGCGAGGAGGCCGAGTACCAGAACCTGTGTGGCGTCGAGGCGATCTGGTGGTGCCCACCAGGAGCGATACGAGATGTGTCGAGTCAGTACGCGCTGTACAGGCCACCTGAAGAGCCAACGAAACCACGGAATGATGACGCGGTACGACGTTGTCTCGATGAGCGCGTCCTCGCGAATTTCGACCTGCCGGCCATAGGTCGTGAAGGGACCGTCCTCCTGGGCGAATTCGAGCACTGATGGATCAGTGGGCTCCAGGGCTTCTTCGAGTAAGACATCGTCACGGGGCTCGGAAAGCAGAGCGAGCTGATCAGGGTCTTTTGGCCATTCTCGGGTCAGTATGCGCCCACCTGACTCCACGGCGGGAGCATACTTGGAGCACATGAATACGAACGCCGAGACCTCCGCCGACGGCTCAGCCGACGCGCAGACGATTGCTGTCCGCAGCACGGGCCCTCTGGAGGGCACCGTCGTGGTGCCCGGCGCCAAGAACTCAGTACTGAAGTTGATGGCGACGACTCTGCTGACCGACGGCACGTTCGAGCTGACGAATGTTCCGAATATCGTCGACGTGAGCATCATGGGCGATCTGCTCGAGGCGATTGGCGTTGATATCGAGCGCCCCGGCCCCGACCGGCTCCTGCTGACGAACACCGGCGACCTCACACCGGTTGCCCCGTATGAGCTGGTCGAGCGAATCAGGGCGTCGATCAACGTGCTTGGTCCGTTGCTGACTCGTTGCGGTCATGTCCGGCTCTCGCTGCCGGGAGGCGACGATTTCGGTGCCCGACCGATCGATATGCACATCGCCGGTCTCGAAGCGATGGGAGCCACGTTCAAGTTCAGTCACGGTTATCTCGAGGCGTTCGCTGATCGGCTGCACGGTGCTGAAATCACGTTCGATTTCCCGAGTGTCGGGGCGACCGAAAACCTGATGACTGCGGCGGTGCTCGCCGATGGCACAACCATCATCAACAACGCGGCGCGTGAGCCGGAGATATCCGATCTTTGCGAGTTCCTCGTGGCGATGGGCGCCGACATCAGCGGTATTGGTACATCGACGCTGGTGATCGAGGGCGTCGAGCCCTGGGCGCTGCGCCCGGTGCAGCATCACACGGTTCCGGACCGCATCCAGGCTGCCACTTACCTCGCGGCGGTTGCTGTGTCGGGTGGCCAACTCGAAATTGAAGGCGCTCGGGCTGAGCACATGACGATGTTGTTGGAGCGTTTCGGCGACATGGGTCTCGATATCTCGGCTGTCGACGGTGGTCTTCGTGTCGTGGCCTCGGAGCGTCTTCGTTCGATCGACATCGCCACGCTGCCCTATCCGGGGATCGCCACCGATTACAAGCCGTTGGTCATCACCATGCTGGCTGTTGCTGATGGCGTCGGGATCGTCACCGAGAATCTCTACCCCGGCCGTTTCCGGTACGTCGAAGAACTGCAGCGGTTGGGCGCCGATGTGCGCACTAGTGGCCACCATGCCGTCGTGCGTGGCGTGCCGCGGCTCTCAGGGGCCCCCGTGAAGGCCCACGACATTCGTGCCGGCGCCGCGATGGTTGTGGCCGGCCTGGCCGCCGAGGGTGAAACCGTGATTTCCGGCGTCCACCACATCGACCGTGGTTATGACGACTTAGTCGGCCGCCTTGCCGCCGTCGGCGCCACCATTGAGCGACGATTCTGAATCTTGGCCTTCGGGTAGCGCCGAATCGACGCGCTTCTTGGCGAGTATCAGGAGGCCGGCAATAATTATGATTGGGCCGCCGATAAGCAGAACTTCGTCCCATCCGCCCTGGTGAGCGACGATGACTGGGCGTGCTCCGGCGGCGAACATTGCTCTCACGTCGACCGATCGTACGGGCTCGGCTGATTGAATGTTCATTGCTATGCGTGAACAGGTCGAAGCAACAATCGAAGTTATCCGTCCGGCGCTCCAGGCGGATGGTGGCGACATTGTGCTTCACGAGGTCGACGAGTCCACCGGCGTCGTGTCGGTCGAACTCACGGGCGCCTGCGTCGGTTGTCCTGCGTCGTCGCAAACCTTGAAGGCCGGCATCGAACGAATCATGCGTGACCGTGTTGATGGTGTAACCGAAGTGGTGAACATTGCCGAAGAAGCGGCATGAGGAACACATTGTGAGTCGCAACAAACGGCCACCGGTCGAGCTTTTCGAATCCGCCATCGACGGCGATCGCAGTGCGCTCGCCCGCCTTCTGTCATTGATCGAGCGTGGAGACGCCGATGCCCGAACCATCGGTCGTCTCGCCTATCCGTTGTCCGCTACCGGCTACACGGTGGGGCTGACGGGTGCGCCTGGGCAAGAGCACGCTCACCAGTTCAATTATCGGCCATCTGCGAAAGATGGAGCTGGAGATTGCCGTTCTCGCGATTGATCCGTCGTCGCCGTTCACCGGGGGAGCGATTCTCGGCGATCGAGTCCGGATGCAAGAGCACGCCACCGACCCCGGCGTATTCATCCGCTCGATGGCTACTCGCGGGCACCTCGGTGGGCTGTCGCTTGCAACGCCGGAAGCTGTACGTCTTCTTCATGCAATCGGGCGGCAGTGGATTCTCGTCGAAACGGTCGGAGTCGGCCAGGTCGAGGTCGAAGTGGCCGGCAAGGCTGACACCACCGTCGTCGTCGTGAACCCTGGTTGGGGCGACAGTGTGCAGGCGAACAAGGCCGGTTTGATGGAGATCGCCGATGTGTTCGTCATCAACAAGGCCGACCGCAAAGGGGTCGAGGAGACTCGGCGCGATCTGATGCAGATGCTCGATCTGTCAGACCTGCCGCACGAATCGTGGCGTCCACCGATCGTTACGACGGTCGGGCTCACCGGTGAAGGCGTGAGTGATCTCTGGGATGCTGTGCTCGCTCACCGTGAATACGCCGAATCATCCGGGCAACTCCTCGAGCGGCGCACGTTCCGTCTGCGCGAAGAACTCCGCGAGATTGTTGCGCAGAGGCTCGGTCAGCGCGCTCGGAAGATCTGTTCTGGGGAGCGATGGGATGAACTCACCGGCTCCGTTGTCAGCCGCAAGATTGACCCGTGGACCGCCGCTGACGAAATGCTCGTCGCCGTGGACGCCTGAACCCACCGCCCGAATTCACGTTTG
>JADWMG010000103.1 GCA_015767405.1 Actinomycetota bacterium | reverse complement strand
CTGCCCGAATACTGTCGCAGTTGCGAGGTGCGGTTCGCCTGCCACGGCGGATGTCCGAAGAATCGGTTTACCCAAACGCCGGATGGGGAGGAAGGGCTCAACTATTTGTGCGCCGGGTACAAGATCTTCTTCAACCACATCGACAAGCCGATGCGGATCATGTGCGACCTGCTCCGCCAGGGCCGCGCCCCGGGTGAGCTCGCGGCAGTCTTGGCCGCCCAGGAAGCAGAGCCGTTCTTGAACACAGGCCGCAACGACCCATGCCCGTGTGGCAGTGGCCGGAAGTACAAGAAGTGTCATGGCGACTCGGCACCTCCACCAGACGCGCGCTAGTTGATTCAGACCTTGAGATCCATTCGAAAGAACATGTGCCGACATCGGATAGCGCTGGATCCAACCGATGTGCAGACTGATGCCGAGGCTACGCTTCGCTTGATCGCGGCCCAGACCCGATACGCAATGTCAAAGCAGTAGGAGAGTTATGACAAACGGAGTAGCCCCAGCAGGCTGGTATCAAGATCCAACCGGGCAAGGTGACGGTCGCTATTGGAACGGCACAAGCTGGACCGAGTCGGTAGACCGCGGTGGCGTCACTGTCAACGTGGCGATCGACCCGTCGCAGGCCCAAGTGCCACCGGTCGCAGGCACGGAAGTAACGATCCCGGCTGCAGCTGCACCAACAACGCAGGTGGTTGCTCCCCGCCGTTCGCCCGTAGGCGCAATCCTCGGCGGGGTCCTCCTGATCGTCGCGATCGTCGTGATCGTCGTTCTGGTTAACAACAACAATGACTCTTCCGATGACAGCCCACCTGCTACGGGTGTTCCGGCCGTGACCGAAGCGCCGGCACCGCCGGCATCGGACGGTGGCTGATCGCGCCGCACCCAACGTGGTTGGAATGAAATGACTGAGAAGTCCAAAGAAGCATCGTCAGCGCCATCCACCGCGCTGAGTGCTCCCGCTTCGATCCGCGCCGCAGGCCAGGTGTCATGGGCGATCATCGGTCTACTAGTCGCCATAGTCGGGATCGTCGCTCTCGTTTCAGCCACATTGGTGGCCAACTGGGATGAAATCTCGAGCGAACTCTCTGACGGGGTCAGCAAGATCGACGACTACTTGTCGAATACCTCGCTCAGTGACACGCTCGGAAGCCAAACGAGCGACAGTGCCGGGTCTGCAGGATCGACCATGATGTCTAGGGTCGGCAGCGGGGTTTCCTCGGTGGCCAACTCCGCCATAGGAGTCGTCGGGGGACTCCTCTTCGGACTTTGGGTCGCCTTCTATGTTCTCCAGGGCACCTATCTGGAGGATGACGAGTCGAAGAAGTTGCCCAAGGGCAGTAGGCAGGCAAAGAGGAGGGAGTTGGCTGATTACTCGCGCAGATCGATTCGCGGCTACTACACCAGCCAGACCGTCCTCGGAGTGTTCGACGGAATCTTCATTGCGTTGCCGATGTTGTTGCTCGGCATACCGGGCGCCATTTCAGTGGCGATTGTCAACCTGGTCGGAAGCTATATCCCCTATATCGGTGCATTCGTTGGCGGCGGGCTCGCGGTACTGCTAGCCCTCGCCCATGGCGGAACGAGCCAGGCGTTGATCATGCTGGCAGTCGTCATCCTTGTTCAGAACACGTTGGAGAACATCATTCAGCCGAAGATCACTGCTCGTTGCGTGAGCCTGTCGCCCCTTGCGGTTCTTCTTGCGACAGCGCTCGGCGGTGTTCTAGCGGGCATTGTGGGGCTCGTCCTCGCCGTCCCGCTGGCCGCCGTCGGCAAGGAGGCAGTTCGGATTGCCCGCAGGCCCGACGACGAATCAACGGCGCCAGGCGAGTCGCCGGCAGCTGCCGCGTCCGGAACGTCATGACAATCTACGAGTGTCAACGCAATCGCTGATATCAGGCGTTGGTCGTCGGAGTTGTCCGAACGGTCGTCACTAGCGCTACCTGAACCAGGCCGGTGGCCTCATATGAGTGTTCGGTGCCGCGGTTCCAGGGAACCTTGTCGACGCCCTTTCTAGGTGTGGAAGCGCTATGGGCGACCAATACCTCCATTGATCACCGCCCCTGTCTAGGGGGCGGGATGGCTATTCGACGATTTCCCACTCGTCCGGGCGAGCGATGAAATAGATCAGCATTCCGAGGATCGGGAGGAAGAGTACGAGCATCAACCAACCGAACTTGCCCAGGGCTCCGACATCGGGCCGCATGAAGATGTCGACCACGGTGTAGATCCATGCGATGAGCAGCGGGATGAAGATGAAGAAAAGGATGAAAAAGTCCCAGAATGCCATGGTATTGACTCCAATTGTTGTGAATCTTAGGTTTCGACTAGAAGCCTAGTGTTCTTGCTCTCAAATGACCGTAAGGCCCATTCGGCCTAGCCACTATCCATTTTCGGCACTTCTTGTTGTAATCGGACCAAGTTCGTCCGTGAACGTTGCGTACCGCGTGCTGATGGTTCATGATGACGGCGATGTCAGACCAACTGATCGCTAAGGAGCAGGCGACCGGCGTTGCGCGTTTCGTACCTGGTGTGGCCAGCATCACGAATGGTGTCAAGAATTCTGCCGGTATCGATCTGCGGGCGGCGTTGACTGTCTGGGCTGTCGTCGTGCCGCAGTCGTTGGCGTACGCGACCCTGGCTGGCGTGCCGTCCGTGCACGGGCTCTATGCAGCGTGCGCCGCACTGGCTCTCTATGCGCTGTTCGGCACGAGCCGTGACTTGAACATGGGCCCGGAATCGACTGTGGCGTTGATGGCGGCAGCGACAATTGCGCCGCTCGTCACGGACGTGGATAGTGCTATCGCCCTCTCGTCTTTGGTCGCGTTGCTCGTTGGTGGATGGTGTGTGCTCGGTTTTGTGTTCAGGCTCGGCTTCATCAGCGAGTTCCTGTCGCGGCCGATCCTCGCCGGTTACGTGTTCGGGTCTGGAATCATCATCGTGCTCAGCCAATTAGAGGCACTTTTCGGGCTGAACATCGACACGGATCTCTATGTCACCGACATCGGCGGGATCGTGCGCAACCTGGGCGATGTCGATGGGCTTACGACGCTCATCGGGCTGACGACGGTTGTGCTGGTACTCGGAATACGCAAGTTCACTCCGATGATTCCCGCACCTCTCGTCGCGGTGGTGTTGGGAATCATCGCGGCAACCGCTTTCGACCTCGAGGAGGAGGGGGTCGCGGTGGTCGGAGACATCACTTCGGGTATCCCGGTTCCGGGTTTGCCCGATGTTTCGTTCAATCAGCTGACTCAACTTCTCTTGCCTGCATTGGGTATCGCGCTGCTGGCCTACCCGGACAGCTTCCTCACAGCTCGCTCGTTGACGAAGCCGGGCGGCTACAAACTCGACGCAGACCAGGAGTTTCTTGCTATTGGTGCCTCGAATGTGGCTTCCGGGCTGCTGCAAGGCATCGCAGTCAACGGAAGCCAGTCACGTTCGTATGTGCAACGTGACGCAGGCGGCAAGTCCAACTTGGTCGGGTTGATCTGTTCGGCTTTGGTGCTCATCACGCTGTTGTTCCTGACCGGCCTGTTCGAGCAGCTGCCGCTGGCAGTCCTCTCCGGCATCGTCATTGTCGCCGGGCTCGGGCTATTTGGCCTGTACGACTTCCGTGCACTCTGGAAGATCCGTAGATCGGAATTCTGGCTCGGAATCACGACGGTCGCCTCTGTGCTGGTGCTCGGCATGCTCGGCGGGATCGCCTTTGCCATCGGGCTCTCGATGCTCGTCGCGTTGGCCCGCCTGGTACGTCCGCACACGGCCGAACTCGGCCAGGTCGAGGACACCGACACATTCCGCGATCTTGCTCGCCACTCCGATGCTCATCGCATCCCCGGCCTGCTCATCTACCGGATCGACGACGAGTTGTTCTTTGCGAACACGGCATTCTTCGTGCGCGATGTGCAACATCGCCTCGTTACGTCGGATCCGCCGGCCAACACCTTGTTGATCGATGCCGAAGGCATGTCCGACATCGACACCACCGCAACCCAGCAGCTAGGCGAGTTGTTCGACGAGCTTGATGGCGCTGGGATCGATGTGTTGTGGGCAAGGGTGCGTCGGCCGGTCCATGACATGCTCGATCGGGCAGGTTTGACCGATCGGATCGGCGAAGACAACGTCTTCCTGGAGGTGGACGATGCCGTGACGAGCTACTTGGCTGATCACAATGACCCTCCGCGTGATGCCCCTCCGGATGATGACAGCTGATCCCGGCCGGAATTCTCTGTGAATCAGGCCAGCAACCGACAGATGATCGACGACACGGAGCGCTGGTTCCAGGGTCGCGGACTGCCGTACGCTTCCCCACACGACGCTAACCCGCTGGTTCTCTTCAGTCGCGCCATCCCACTTCTCGTGCTCACCCTCGTGGCAGAGGCAATCACGCTGCTGTTCAGCGACGCTTACGACGGTGCGATGCTATGGGGAGTGTTTCTGCTTGCGGTGCTCGCGCTGGTGGTGTTGCTGATCCTTGTCCGCGGTGGACGGCCTCGCCGAACATGGCGCTTGCCTGCGTGGCTTGCCGGGATTGTGACTATTGCGTTTGTGTTCGGACCGTCGGCGATCGTGCTGGCTTTCGAGGGGCGCGACAGCCTCGTTGTCAACCTGCTGTTCGTCAACGTCGGCGTTCTCGTGGTCGCGATGCTGTTGGAGTACTACAACATTCTTCCGATCGTTCGCCACGAGATCGACGAGATCCGTACCGGGCAGCGTCAGATGCTTGCCCCGATGCGACAGGTGCTCCCGATCCTGCTTCTAGCGGTGCTCTTCTTGTTCATGACCGCAGAGGTCTGGCAGGTTGCGCACGACGCGACACCGCTCGGTTTCACCATCGTGGTGGTTTCACTCCTCGTGTTGTCGGCTGCTGTTGTGGCGGCGCGGGCTCAAGACGCTTTGGCCGGGGCGGCCACATTCACCAATTGGGAACAGATTCACGAAGTCGCCGAGTCGACCGCAGCGCCTGATCTTCCGCTGGCGGGTGACCCGCCGGAGCCTCCTGATCTCTCGTCCGATTCAGTAGGGCGCGGAGAAGTGAGATTGTTGCTCTTCGTCACAATGACGGTCCAACTGTTCATCGTTGCGGCAATGGTGACCGTTGTATTGGCCACGGTTGGTGCGCTCGTTGTACGTCAGGAGAGCATCGTGCAGTGGACCAAGTTGGAAGATGCTGATTGGGACCCGATCGTGGCCCTGACGATTGCCGGAAACGAGTATCCGATCACCAAGGAGACGCTCCTCATGGCCGCCCTCCTCGGAGTATTCGCGGCGATGCAGTTTGCGGTGTCCATCATGACCGCCGCCGCTTTACAGACCACCTACTTCGCGGGTGTACACGATGACGCGCGCGAGGTGTTTGCCGTTCGGGCGCGGTACACGCAATACCTCTCCGAGCAAGGCGGAGCGCGCGAATAGGTGCTCAGCGTGGAACGTTGGTCCGCGCTGTAGGTTCGGCCTCGAGGCGAGCTGGGTCGATCGGCTCACCCGTCAGTTCATCGATTCCGTAGGTGCCCTCATCGACGCGCTTCAACGCTGCATCGACGTCTTTCACCTGCTGCTGTAAGTCTTGTCGCACACCGAGGTAGGTGGCCTCGTTTGTTGTATCGGCCGCCGCGTCGCCACCGAGCTGGTGGATCGGTCCGTCCTCTATGTGTTCGTGCTTCAAGGTGCGCAACAACTTCTCGAGACGTTGTTTCTCGTTGTTGAGCCGCGCTCTTGCGACACCTTCTGCTGTGTCGTTGGGGTCCATCGTGTCGCTCCTTTTATCGGCTATCGCCGGGTTACCAGAGTAAAGGTACGTGGGGCCGAGGCGCTATCCAGAATTGGCATGCATGCGCCGGAGGATTGGGACCCAGCAACATCAGATGGAGCGGGTGAAGGGAATCGAACCCTCGTCAACAGGTTGGAAACCTGTGGCTCTACCATTGAGCTACACCCGCGGGAGCCGACACTCTATCGGCGCGGGTGGCGCGGTCGCTCAGCCGCTGAGCAGAGCTAAGAGCGATGTGGTCCACGAGGCGCGGATGGCGTCGACGTCGTGGCCCAGCATCTGTTGGTGGAGGTCAAAGGAGTCGAAGCTTGTCAGCACGAGGCCGGCGTCGATAATGCTCTCGGTTTCGTCTTGCGACCGGGCGTCCAGCTCTTCCTCGAAATGTTGGCGTAGCTGTTCGCGGTAGAACATGTTGACCGTTGCGATTTCTGCGTCGATGTCGGGCATCGACCCGGCCCTCATTCGTGCGACCAGTGCAGTTCCTCGGACATACTCATACAGGGCAAGGCGTGCGTCGACGAGATTGGCCACGCGTTCTCCGAGAGTGCCTTTGCCGATGTTTGGAATCTCGATAAGGGGTTCGGCTGCCAGGAAGTCTTGTCTGATTGCAGTGCGAACCAGATCATTGAGATCGTCGAAGTAGCGAAATACGGATCGGTGAGAAACGCCCGCTCGCTCTGCGATTTCCGCGGCACCTGGACTCAGGTTGTCTTCGCGTATCAGCTCGAGCAGAGCGGCAATGACGGCGTCGCGGTTTCTTGAACGCCGTAATGTCCGGCCGTCGCTTGGAGCATTCATGTAATCCTCTCGGGCAGGTGACGTATCCCGTGATGCCTTCATGATCTAGTTCTCGTCGTCGCATGCGTCATGAGGTCTCCGTATCGTTGTGGCCGATGCCCATCTCGGACCCATCCGAACTTATTCGGACTTTACTGTAGTGAACGAAGCTGATCTGTTCAATCGAGTGCGAAAGCTTCTCGATAAGGCCACGGCGACAACCAATACACACGAAGCCGAAGCGTTTTCCCAGAAGGCGGCTTCGCTGATCGCCAGCCATCGTATAGACCCACGACGCCTGACCGATCTCGAACACGACGATGTTCTTGAAATCCGCGAGTTCGCTCTCGGCCGCGGAGCGTATGTGCGAGCGCGACTAGCGCTGTTGATGGCGGTAGCTGAGCCTCACGATGCGCGGGTCGTGTTCTCCTCGACGTCGACGGGAATGGTCGCTCATGCCGCTGGATTTCGCTCCGACCTCGACGTTGCCGAGTTGATGTACAACTCGCTTCATCAGCAGGCGGCAAACCAGATGTCAGATATCCGACGCTCGACACCGGCTGCCACACAGCGGTTTCGCCGATCTTTCCTGTTCGGGTACGCGGATCAGATCGGACAGATGCTTGGTGACGCTCGTCAGAAGGTCGAGGCGGATAGATCGGCACCTTCCGCATCAGGCTCGACAGACCTCGCATTGCAGGACCGGATCGATCAAGTCGAGGACCACCTGCTTCGCTCGTTCGGCCGCGTGCGGACTGCACGTGCTGCCAGCTCGGCCCAGTCAGGCGGGTGGAATGCCGGGTCGGCGGCCGCCGACCGAGCAGATGTCGGGCGGACAAGACTCGCGGAGCGGCCGGCGATCGGCCCCGCATGAGCCCCGATGTAGACAACGAGCGAACAGCGCTGTACTCGGCCGAGCTTGCCGCGTTCGACGGAACTGATCTCGAAGTAGGTCTTGGCCACGACTTTGTGGCGTGTCAGATACAGGATGTGGTGACGGGGGAGTGGTGGCCGGGGCCATCGATTGAAGTGCGACAAGCTCGAGTCGATGCTCGGGCATCCAGCACTCGCTGTGCGTTGGATGCCGACAACGGGTCGACTGCGATGATTCGTCTCGCTGTCGAGCAGACCACGACTGCGACGGCGGCACATGAGCTAGCGCATGCTCTTGCTGGTGTCGCCGTCGGCCACGGCCCGGTATTCCGCAGGGCCTATCTGGATGTGCTTGCCGTGATCACGAACCTCGACAGCACCAACCGCCGCCGCGACCTCCACGTTGCTCAGTTGGCCGCAGCCTTTGTCGCGCGAGATCTCAGCGTCGGCGATCGGCAGTGGGCGGCCCCGCCCCTCGAGGATGTGGGCCCGATAGCGCTCTGAGTTCGATTGCGTTTAGAGCGGCGATCGAGGCAATCCGGAAGTACGTCGCTGGGCGGGGTCATCGGCCCCGACGGTCAGTAGGCTGGCGCAGCTATATCCGGGATGTAGCGCAGCTTGGTTAGCGCGCCTGCTTTGGGAGCAGGAGGCCGAGAGTTCGAATCTCTCCATCCCGACTGGGTTTCGTGGTTCCGACAATCAGGCCATGGAGGCCCGCGGGGGAACTCGGGAGCCGCCCTTCAACCGGACGGCATTCCAACGAGTTCGCGAGCTCGTGCCCGACGGCGCCGATGCGAAGGCGCGGCGCTGA
>JADWMG010000335.1 GCA_015767405.1 Actinomycetota bacterium | reverse complement strand
GCCGTCATGTGACGTGCGTCACTGACGCTTGACCAGGGCAAACAGGGTTGAGAGCGGGTTCCGTCGCCTGCGGCCAAGTCCGAAAACACCACGCGATCGACCAACGCAACAGCGCCTCGACAGGTACCTCGAGCAGCTGGGCGCCTTTTGATCCGGACGCGATCACCGTGCCGTCCAACGTTCGCTCGACGAGCTGTCCGCCGCGTTCGACACTCCGGACGCGAACACCTATGGCAGAGTGGTGGATGCGATCCGCGCCGGAGCGACCCATGGGGAGGTCTGTGACCGAGTGCGCGAGGTCGTCGGCTTCGGGCACCCCTACGTCAGCGTGTGATGCCGATGCTGCCTCGACGAGCCAGGTCTGATGGCTCGAAGGAACTAGCAAGTTGCGGTACCGCCCGGTGCCGCGGAGAGGAGGAAGTCATGGACGTCCGCGGGTTGATGAGGCAATCGGCGCGGCTCAATGCCAACCGAACTGCGATCATTCATGGGAGTCGTGAGTTGACGTTCGCCGAAGCTTGGTCGCGAGGCGTCCGCATGGCGAATGGACTGCTCGCAACCGGCCTGCGCCCGGGAGATCGAGTCGGGGCGCTGGAGGACAACTCGATCGCAGCACAGGACTTCTTTGCCGGGACTGCGGCCGCAGGCCTCGTCCGGGTTCCTCTCTACGCCCGCAACTCACCAGAAGCACATCGCCACATGCTCAGTCACACGTCGTGTCGCGCAGTCGTCGTCGACGAGCACTATCGCGCTGAGATCGATGACATACTCGGTGCACTCCCCGATCTCGAGGCCGTGATCGTGCGCGACGCAGAGTACGAACACTGGCTGGCCGGCCAGAGCGCCGATGACCCTGACGTTCCCATCGACCCTGACGGCTGGTACATCATCCGGCACACGGGTGGCACGACTGGGCAGCCCAAGGGTGTCGCATACACGCATCGTTCGTGGCTGGCTGCGGGCCGGGATTGGTTCTACAACTTCCCGCCAATGCAGGTCGGCGATCGATGCCTCCACGTCGGTCCGATCTCGCACGGATCGGGGTACCTCTACACGCCAACGTGGCTGAGCGGGGGGACGAACGTCCTCCTCGACCATTTCGACCCCGCCGAGACCATCGACGTGATGGAACGCGAGCGGATCAGCTATATGTTCGCCGTGCCGACCATGCTCAACTCCTTGGCACGTCAACCCGGCGTCGCAGATCGGGACTGGTCCTCGTTGAAGGTGATCCAAGTCGGTGGCGCACCGATCGCCGACGAGACAATTCTCCTCGCTCGCGACGCCTTCGGCAAGGTGCTCTACCAGGGTTACGGTCAGACCGAGGCTCTCCCCGTTTGCATGATGGGCCCAGACGAATGGTTCTCCGAGGTCGAGGGCTCATCCCCGCTGCGGTCAGCGGGGCGCCCGCTCCCGTTCGCGTATCTCGAGATACGCGACCCAGACGACCCCTCGATCGTTCTGCCACTCGGCGACGAGGGCGAGATCGCCATCCGATGTGACGGCCAGATGCACGGATTCTGGGAGAAACCGGATGCCACAGCCAATCGGATGACCGTTGACGGTTTCGTACTGACCGGCGACATCGGCCGGATCGACTCGAACGGTTACCTCTACGTGATGGACCGCAAGGACGACATGATCATCTCCGGCGGTTTCAACATCTGGCCGGCCGAACTCGAGAACGTCATCCTCGATCACCCGGACATCATCGAGGTCGCAGTTTTTGCAGTCCCGGACGGTCGCTGGGGAGAGTCGCCAATGGCCGTCTGCGTCGTAGATGCGAATGCCAACGTCGACAACGAGACGTGCGCAGCCGAGGTCCGAGACCTCTGTGCCGAGCAACTCGGTTCGTACAAGAAGCCCAGCCGCGTCACTATTCAGACCAAACCGCTGCCCAAGAGCTCCGTCGGGAAGATTCAGCGGAAGGCGCTGCGCGAACCCCACTGGGCAGATCATGACCGACGTGTCAGCGGAACGTGACGACCGGGCACTGACGTAGCCAAGAGCGAACTCAGTGCCGCAATCCGGCGAAGTTCACGCGGCACCAGCGGCAAAAGGAATCGACCATGATCGATGACGATGTGCTGACACCTCGCGGGTGCTGGATGACGGTTCGGCTCGAGCGACTGGCCTGCAACCAGTCTCGCAACGACGATCGATGATGATCCCAGCTCACGGGTCGATGATGAACATGATCGCCCGCCGAGGATTGGCCTCAGGTTGAGACCACGCGGTGTAGCGCGGTCGTTGTCAGGTTCGGACGGAACACGTCGAGGGTCGACTCTTCGCCGGCGGACCGTTCAGTTGCCGATCCGCCATCGGCATACGAACCAAGATCTGGTTGGCTGGTCTAGCCGAGCAGCGATGGCTCGGTCTGCAGTAGCCGCATGATTGTTGCTTTGAGCAATCTACGTGTCACTGCGACATTGGCGTCCAGGAAGGCCGAGAACTCGCGGCTGTCGAGCGCTTCGACCATAAGGTCACTCTCCGCTTTCACGGTCGCGTTGCATGGCGTGCCCGCAAGCAGTGACATTTCACCAATG
>JADWMG010000334.1 GCA_015767405.1 Actinomycetota bacterium | reverse complement strand
AGGAACGAGAGCGTCAAAACCGCCGCGAAGAAGATCGGAAGCCGAGCAGCGAGGTACGAGCTGAAATCGATGTTGGCGGCCACAGATCCGGTCACGTTCACAACAAGGTCCGTACCGGCTGTCGCCTCCGGTATGACATCGTCTCGGAGCGCGTTGACGAGATCCGTCGTGCCCTCATCTTGTGGTCCGGTGGTTGGTACAACCTGGATTATGACCGCCTCGGCAGCGTTCGGGTCGTTCGGAAGAGGCCCATTTGCCTGAGCTACTCCGTCGGTTTGGTTCAGGGTGTCAACAAGGGCGACAAGAACAGGACCGTCTTGCGGGCTCGTCACCTCAGCAGTGAGAATCAGGGGGCCATTGGCGCCCGGACCGAAGCCGTCACTGATCAAATTGTAGGCCTCGAGGGTCGTGGTGCCCTCAGCACTGTTGCTCTCATCGCTGAAGCCAAGCCGCAAGCCCAGCACCGGGATCGAGAGCAGCAGGAGAAATATGGTGGTGCTGATCGCAACCTTCCATGGGTTTTTCTGTACGAACCTGCTCCAGCGATACGCGAATGTCTGACGAAGTGGTTTTTCCTTGCGCGGTGGCAACTCCTTCCGCAAGGGCGCGTACGCCAGCGAAGCAATCAGGACAATCACTGCGAGCGGCGCTCCGACAAGCAGAGGCTGGATCCCGAGACCGAGACCGAGCAGAGCAACTGCCACCAACCCAGCAGCAATCAGTCCGCGGCGACGCGTAACGTCCACCCGTGTACCGGCAAACCCGAGGAACGCAGGCAGCAGCGTGATCGAAGCGATCATGGTCACCAAGACGGTCACCGCGGCACCTGTGGCGAGACCGTTGATGAACGGAAGGCCCATGATGAACATTCCCAGTAGTGATATGACAACGGTGAACCCCGCGAATACGACAGCGCGGCCGGCGGTGTCGATCGCGGCGACGGTCGCATCCTCCGGCGAATGGCCTGCCTTCAGGCCTTCGCGGTATCGAGTGACGATGAAGAGCGCGTAGTCGATGCCGACTCCCAGACCGATCATGGCGCCCAACGTGACTGCAAAGTCGGGGACCGACATCACATTCGACAGCAACGTGATGATTCCGGCACCGATGCTCACGCCGAACAGTGCGACACCGATGGGCAGGCCCATCGCAAGCACTGAACCGAAGGCCAGGATCAACACGACGATGGCGAACGCCAACCCGATCAGTTCTGACTGCGGCGGCTCGAACTCGGCGAGCGCTTGACCTCCGATTTCAACTTGGAGACCCTCCACTCCGTCGGGCGCCAGGCTCACTAACTCACGGCCAATCTCGGTTGACTCGACCTCGGAGATGTTTTCGGCAAGGTCAACCTGCGCGTACGCGATCAAACCGGCCTGATCACCAGTTGCTGCGACGAGCCCGCGCTGCTGCCCCTCGAGAGAGTAAGGGCTTGTGAGGGTGACCCCCTCGATTTCGTCGGCTTCGACGAACATCTTTGTCATCGCGGCTTGTACCTCGACGTCGTCGACGCCCTGTTCGGCAAAAAACACGATCGTTCCTGAGCGGCCGCTACCGAACCCACCGAAGTATTCGTCGAGAGTGTCGAATCCGCTCTTGGACTCCGAGTCGGGAATTGAAAACGAGCTGTCACTCGACGTACCGACTGCCCCAACCAGGACAAAGACCGTTACGAGAATCGCAATCCAGGCACCGACAACTGGCCAACGGTGCCGAAATCCGAAGCGTCCCAACCGAGCCCATGCGGACGGAGAAGCAGGCGGAGCGGAAGACTTTTCATCCGCTGGAGAGGTAGGGGAAGTGGACATCACGTTCATTATTGGACAGTGTGTCCAGTAGAATGCACAATTACAAACAACTTGACGGAATCGTGTCGGACGACACATCGGCCGCACACTGTTCCTCGCACGAGTCTATGACCTCCACTCCACCAGCCACGTCGCTCCCCTCCACATCAGAGTCGTGCTCAGACGTTCCGCCGAACGACCCCCGCGTAGAACGGACTCGCGCCGCCGTCATCGAGGCCGCCGTCGAACTCCTGATGGTGGACGGCCCAAGCGCTGTCACCCATGCGAACGTCGCCAGCTCTGCCAACGTCAGCCGCACAACGGCCTACAAACACTGGCCAACCCGGGCTGATCTCCTACGCTCCACGATAGAAGCGATCGGGAAGACCACTCCCCCGGTCACTTCCCTTACGGGAGAGGTCCGAGCCGACCTCGAGCTTCTCTTCCGACATGTCATCGACGACTTGGAAGATGATCAACGGGCGCCACTGCTGGCGATCATGATGGAAAGGGCGCTCCACGACCCGACCGTCACGGCCGTCCGCGATGACCTCATCTCTGAATTCGAGCCAATCTTTCAGACCATCATCATGTCGGCGGTCGAGACCGGAGACATCCGTCGCGACATCAATATGGACCTCGCAGTGGCCTCGATCATCGGCAGCTTCCTTTTCATTCGCTTCATGTCGCCACGAGAATTCGATGCGGCAACAGCGGGCCGCATTCTCGACGACTTCGTCAGCGTCAACAGACCCCGTTGAACGGGCGATGCGACTCGTCAGCCGTCGCGCTG
>JADWMG010000333.1 GCA_015767405.1 Actinomycetota bacterium | reverse complement strand
GGCGACTTCGCCGTGACCACCAGCACAGATGCGTTGAGCTTCTGCAGTTGCCCAGCCAGGTCGAGGAGCCACGGGCTGTTGCCGATGAAGCCAACACCCTTTGCGGGCGGGCGAACGGCGCCGAGCAGACGTGCGAGCGGCTTTGCAGCCAGACCGTAGATCACACCAGTTCCGAGGATCACCCCGAACACGACCGGCAAGAGAAAGTCGCTTTCGAGATTGGCCGCGGCGAGGCTCCCTGTGAATGATGCCGCGGTCGATGCCGCAACTATGCCGCGGGGATCGATCGAGCCGATGAGGGCACGGTCACGCCAGCCGAGTGACGTTCCCAAGAGCGCGATGAATGCCGAGAGCGGACGCACGACGAGCACCAGCACTGCCACCAGCAGCACAATCTGCCACGCATACTCGCGGAGCCCATCGATGGTGACCATCGCGCCGAGGATGATGAACAGCATGCCGATGACCAGTACCTCGAGAGTCCCACCGAAGACTCTGACGGGCCTCAAGCTCACGCGCCGTTGGTTGGCAACGGCTATCCCCAGCGTGAGGGTCGCGAACAGTCCGGCCTCTGAGAGCAGCACATCGGCGGCGACGAACGCGACCACGGCGAACATCACCGCTACTGCGCTCTCCATATTGTAGGTCAGCCAGAATCGCGACATCACGAACACGAAAGCGACGGCTACCACCAAGCCAACGGTCACCCCCAGCCCGATCCGCCCGAGGACCTGAAGCACCGGGTGCACTTCGCTCCCGTCGTCGGCCAACACCACACTGAGCACGACCACGCCGAGTGTGGCGCCCAGCGGATCGAGGAAGCTGCCCTCATAGTTGAGCACGGAATTAATGGGGGCGCGCGCCCGAACGTTCGCCAGCAATGGGCCGACCACTGTCGGGCCGGAGACAACAACGATCGCACCAAGCAGGAAACCGAGCCCCGGGTCGAGATCGAGAATGGCGATGGCGGCCAGCGACGCCCCTACGAAAGTGATTGCCAGTCCGATCGTGAGCAGTCGGATCACGGGCGATCGGGCGTCGGCGGGAAGTTCTGCGAAGCGCAGGCCCAGTCCGCTCTGGAAGAGCAACAGCGAGACCAGGAGCGTCACCAGCGGGAAGAGCAGATCTCCGAAGAGTTCCTCGGGCTCGACGAGCCCGAGCACGTCACCGGCGAGCAAACCGGCCGGGAGGAGTACCAGCAGCGACGGGAACCCGAGTCGACGGCCAAGCCATTGTCCACCGATGCCGAAGACCGCAATCGTGGCAAACGATATGTAGATCTCGTTCTCTGTCAGCATTCGGCGACCAGAACCCCACCAGCACACCTTCGGACGCTCATGCGCTTCACACTAGGGCCCGCCTCAACCATCAACGCCGGGCGTCGATGAGTTCTATGTCATAGGAGCCCAGTGCCCGGTCAGCGGACAGCAGAACCAACGCCTCGAGCTGAGCTTGTGCGATGAGCATCCGATCGAAGGGGTCTCGATGGTGGGCTGGAAGCGCCGGAGCAAGCTCGGCGTGATCAGCCGAGATGGCGAGCGGCACGAAACCTCCCGACTGCAGCGCTGCAACGAGGTCGTCAGGCATTTTGAGCTTCCCCAACGCTCGTTTGATCCCAAGCTCCCAGGGCGTGACAACAGAGAAGTAGGCCTCATCGGCATGCTCTATCAGTTGGCGGCATTGTGATCCCAGCGAAGCGCTGCCTTCGAGCCACCACAACGCGACATGGCTGTCGAGCAGGACCCTCATGACATGCCTGCCTCGGCAGACTCATCGAACATCGCCACGATCTCCTCATCGGAGCCGACGACGTCGTTGCTGTAGCCAACAAGCCCAGCCCATGCTCCAGGCACCCGTGCGGCACGGATGGGCGGCCATGGAACAATCTTGGCAACGGGATGTCCATTTCGCGCCACTATCACCTCGACTCCCTCCTCCGCCTCGCGGATCAGCTCAGACAGCCGAGACTTTGCCTCATGGGTATTCACCACTCGAGTCGTCATGGTCTTAACCTAGCTAAGCTAGATGACGAGATCAACTCACTAAGCATTCTGACGGTTCGCGAACGATCGCCAAACGTCCGGATTCGATGAGATAGACACGACTACCGATTGATTGTTGCCGGAATAGAACGTCTCCCGGTTCGAGGGCGATCGTGTGTTCCGCTGGGTCGTCAGCAAGCGCTGGCACGAGGTCAATACTGGAGTCTGCGATCGGCCCGAGAACCTCGACTCTGTATGCGTCTGTCGTCGCGGAGTTACCCACGTTCCAAACCCCCTTCCCCGCACACAGTTCAGCACATCGGTTGAGGATCGGTTAGAAGAGCCCCGATTTGCGGCCCGGCGAGCGCGAACGCCGTTGCATTGGTTCCGATGTCTTCGGAGGCAAAAGTCTCCGGAAGGTCGGAATCGAATGAGTGCGAAGCCTTGTGGGTGTGTTCCTCGCCCAAGCAACAACCGCCCCGGCAAGGAGGCTCTAAGGTGAACGAGGCATGACGACCGAAGAGCCATCTCCAAACAACACGGGTCAGCAGGCCTCTGCCCCGGAGATGTATGCGCCATTTCTGACCGGCGAGCCGTCGCCAACC
>JADWMG010000102.1 GCA_015767405.1 Actinomycetota bacterium | reverse complement strand
GATGGCGCCCCCTCGACCTTCCGGAGCAGTGATGTCCGATTCGGTTGCGCTAGTTGGAAATGGTGTTGTCGGCGGCCGAATCGCTCAGCGAATGCCCCTTGTTGTGAACGACGTGTCGATCATCGAGATCGACACACGTCGAAACGTCCATGACATGTACAACTGTGAGCTTGCGATACTTGCTCATCCCGGACCTCACGTTGAATTGGCACACGACCTGGTAGGTCGAGGGATTTCCGTCGTGTCGGTCAGCGACGAACTCGACGACGTTCGAGCAATGCTCGATCTTGACGACGTTGCACGACTCAGCGGCGCCTCACTTGTTGTCGGTGCTGGAATGTCTCCCGGCCTGACGGGGCTGCTGGCGCGGTATCTCGCTGATCAGATGGCAACCTGTGACGAGATCCACATCGCGTCGCACGGCACCGCGGGGCCGAGCTGCGCACGTCAGCATCACCGCGCGTTGGCCGGACGTGCTGTTGGTCTTCGCTATGGAGAATGGATCCGTCCGCAATCTGGATCGGGACGCGAGCTTTGTTGGTTTCCCGAGCCGGTGGGTGCCTACGACTGCTACCACGCCGAGGTTCCCTCAGCCATCTTGCTGCGTCAGGACTTCCCGTCGGTGTCGCGCTTGAGTGCCCGTGTTTCCGCAAACCGGCGCGATCGGCTCACGGCGCGGCTTCCGATGCTCAGCCGTCCTCACCGGGAGGGCGGTGTGGGAGCTGTTCGCGTTGAAGTCCGTGGGAGTGATGTCGCGGGTGGACGGGTCACGCTCATTCTCGGCATCGCTGAACTCGTCGGCACGGCGGCGGCGGCAACTGCGACGGCATTTTCCGAGGCGGCCCTTGCCGGCGACCTTCCAGATGGAGTTGTGCGATCTGGTGATTCACGGCTCGACACAATTGCGCTACTGCGGACGATCGAGCGACTTGGAGTGCGCCTTCAAGAGTTCACGGGCGTGCCGTCGGTTCGCAGGATCGCGGCATGAGCTCGCCACTGGAGCTTCCCTGGCTTCCGCCGGCAAAGATCGTGAAGGTGGAAGGACGAGGCGAGTTCTTCGTGCGCCATTTCGAGCATCCAGACCGGGACGCGCCCACGGTGTTGATGCTTCATGGCTGGACTGCATCGGCCGATCTGCAGTTCTTCACCGCATACGAGGCGTTGGCCGAGCGGGTTTCATTCATTGCCATCGACCACCGGGGGCACGGTCGGGGGCTGCGCATACTCGACAAATTCACGCTCGAGGATGCTGCTGATGACGCCGTGGTTGTGGCGCGAGCACTCGGTGCTGAGCAGGTCATCGTGGTCGGCTACTCGATGGGCGGGCCGATCGCGCTGAACGTCAGTCACCGTCATCCTGATTTCGTGTCGGGGATCGTTGTCCAAGCGACCGCGCTCGAGTGGCGAGCCAAGTGGCACGAGCGGCTCTCCTGGCGCTGGCTGCCATTCCTCGGAGCCACGATGCGTTCGTGGGTTTATCCCCGCTACGTCCGGCTTCTACTGCCGCGCATTGTTCCCACTGGGCATGTGCTCGCTCCTTTCCTCCCATGGTTGGAGGCAGAGATCCAGCGTGGCCATTCTCACACGATTGTTCAGGCCGGCGTGGCGCTGAGCAAGTATGACGCGCGGTCATGGGCATCACAGCTCGGGAAGCCGGCGGCGATGCTGGTAACTACGAAAGATCGACTTGTGAGACTGCGCAAGCAGAGAGCTCTTGCTGCGGCGCTGAACGCGGAGACCCGTGAACTCGAAGGTGACCATCTATGCCCGTGGGCTCAGCCAGAGCAGTTTGCGTCGTTGACCGTTGAACTGGTTGAGGCCGTGAGGTCCTAGATCCCCGGCTCGATGTCATCGCTCGTCGGGCTCGAGGCAGTCAATCCGTCAACCTGTACGGAAAGGCGCTCGATGACTTCGGTCAGCTTGTCGAGTCGTTCTTCGAACGTTTCACCGGTAACCATGTCTGATAGAGCGTGTCGCACGCTAGCAATTTCTCGTGCCAGGAATTCAGTCTGGGCCTGTGTGTTCTCGGCCACATCTCGATCGGTTACGGAGGTTTCGCGGTCGCGCTGCTCCTGGCGGTTCTGCGAAAGAAGGATCAGTGGTGCGGCATATGAGGCCTGCACGGACAGCAGCAGTGTCAGCAGGACGAGACCGCGACTCCACGGATCGAACTGGTACTGGTCTGGGGCAAGGGTGTTGTACGCAATCCAGAGGACGATTACGCCGGATTGCCATACGAGGAATCGGGCCGTACCGAGGAAACTGGCGATCGATTCACTGAATGCCCCGAACGCATCGGGGTCGTACTGCACTCCGACGCGACGAGATGCGCGAGGCGTGCTGAGGTCTTCGCGGCGTTTCATGACCCCACCTTCGAAGACGCTTGCCCGAATCCGTGATGGGTTCGCCAACCGACTCCGAGCATGCGGTCGATGACGTCGTCGACAGTCACTGCGCCGAGAAGGCGCTCAGCATCATCGACGACAGCAATCGCGAGCAGGTCGTAGCTTGCAAGCATCTCGGCGACCGCACGATCGGAGCTGTCAGCAGCCACGATCGGGTCGTCGGCGAGGAGTTGGCCTAGTTCCATGTTCGGTGGCTCGCGCAACAGCTTCTGCACGTGGACGACTCCGAGCAACTTGCCCGTAGGTGCCTTGTAAGGTGCCTGGGTGACGAAGACCTGGGTCGCGATACTGACCACCCAGTGCGGGTCGCGAACATGCGCAAGTGCCTCGGCAACGGTGGAATCTGGGCCGAGGATGATGACCTCTGGGGTCATCAAGCCGCCCGCTGTGCCTTCTTCGTAAGAGAGGAGCTGGCGGATGACGTCTGCGTCATCGTCATCCATCACTTCGATCATGCGCTCCTGATCTGCCGGAGCCATTTCCCCGAGGAGGTCGGCAAGGTCGTCGAGTTCCATTTCGTCGAACACGCCCACGAGCCGGTCGCGATCAAGTTGTTCCACGAGGCGGACCTGCTCGGACTCGGGAAGCTCCTCCAACACATCGGCCAGGCGTTCGTCTTCCATGGCCTCTGCCAATTGGCGGCGCTTGTCGACCGGGAGCGCGCGCACGATCGCTGCGACCTCTGCCGGGTGGACTTGGCGGAGCCGCGCTGCCTCGGCTTGCATTTCAGTTTGTGCATCGAAGAGTTCTGGTACTTCGTCGTAGTCGACGAGGCGGTAGCTCGGCCGCCGCCGCAGGCTGCTCTTTCGAGCGAGGCGGACCTTGGATATGACCCACCACCTCGATCGTGCATCGTGATGGCTTTGCAGAGCGACGTCGCTCACTGACTCGTCACCGACGCGACGGTCAATCAGATCAGTACCGATCAGGATCTCGCCGGAACGTGGTTTGAATGGATTGAGATCGACGTCCCAGCTGTTGAGCCTGGCACCATCGCCATTGATTTCTGCGACGCGGTTGGCGTTGACGAAGATCCGCCGTCGCTGGCTGTCGGCGACGAATCCGACGACCCTCGGGGCGATCGCTGGATCGAGAGCCGTCGCGGGTCGCCCCGGGATGGCCACGACGTCCTGAATCCGGCCGATCTGTGATCCGCCGGCATCGAGCAATGGGAGCCGCATGACCCTGAACGCGTAGATCAGGTCGGCATCCATTCAGGCAGGCTACCGATCGCTTCGCCGCGGGCGTGTGACGGCAGGTGTCCACAACACCTCGCGCATGATCATCCCGCAGTGCTTTTGTGTCAGCACAAACCGCCGTGCCAAGGGTAAGTGCTGACACAAATATTGCCGGCCTCGTTCGTCTCGGTTTTGTGTCGGCACATACGGGAGCGCCACCGGTAAGTGCTGACACAAACTTCGAGCGGCGTGCGAGCGCCTCAGTCGGGGAGTGGCTCGATTTGCACAAGGGTGTCGCTGTAAGCGACGCCTCCACCCCATTCGGTGAGGGTGTCGTTGGTCAGGCTGTTGGCAGTTTGCCCATCGGGATGCTGGTGTCGCCACCATCCGAATGGGATGGCGGCCACCCCTGGTTGCAGCCGTTCGGAGATCCGAACGGGAAGCGCTACCGAAGCACGATCGTTCCATATTCGAGCTCCAGCGCCATCCGCGAGCCCGCGGGCGGCAGCATCTTCGGCATCCAACTCAACGAACGGGTCTCCTTCGGCGGGGCCGTGCTTCGGAAGATGTGAGTAGGCCGAATTCAAGAACCGGGAGTGCTGCTTTGGAGTGAGAAGTTGGAGTGGGTACTTGGCGAGAAGCGCGGCGTCGCCGCCAGGCCCTTCGTTGGGTGCTACGTACACGGGCACTCGGGGCTGCCCGATTGATTCCAGCCTGTCAGATGCAAGTTCGACTCGGCCCGATGCCGTCTCGAAGTTGCCATCACCGAACGGCCGGCCGTCCTCGGGGTAGGGAGCACGGAACCAGCCGACTCGGCGCAGTTCATCCAAGTCGAGCGACGGGAAGGCTTGCTCGATCAGAGCGTCGTCGTCGTCGAACAACGCTGGTTCGGTGTAGCCCATCGCTCCGGCGAGGCGTCGGAACAGTTCGGTATTTGAACAGGATTCGCCGATTGGTTCGATCGCGGCGCTGTTCCACCCGATCCAGAGATGCCCCCACGGGAGCACCACATCGTCAGACTCGATCTGAGTCGTTGCCGGCAGCACGATGTCGGCGTACTGCGCCGTGTCGGTCAGAAACTGCTCGTGGACGACCGTGAACAGATCGTCACGTTCAAGTCCGGCCCGGACCGCCTCGGCATTCGGGACGATGACGAGAGGATTGCAGTTCCACACGATCAACGCATTGATCGCGGGCCCGGCGCTCTCGCCGGCGGTTTCCGACGTCAAGATTTCGCCCAATCGACTCATGTTGAGCGTGCGTGGTTCGGGGCGGCCATCGATGTGTTCCAGATCGAAGCGCATGAAAGCAGCGTCGACCAACCCTTCGCTGTAGGAACCGACACTCTTGGCAATACCGCCGCCGCGCTCAGCCCATGAGCCGGTGAGCGCTGGCAGGCAAGCGATCGTACGGAAGAACATTGCCCCGTTCTCGTGATGTTCGGCGCCGATCAGCGTACGGATGCCTGCTGGACGAACGGTTGCGTAGTCAATTGCCAGCTGTTCGATGACGTCGGCGTCGACGCCCGTGGCGGCTGCGGCACGCTCGGGGGTCCACTCGAGGAGGTTGTCGCGGAGTTCATCAAATCCGAGTGTGTGAGCCTCGATCCACTCGTCATCAGTGAGGCCGTCGCGGATGATCACGTGCATCATCGCCAGCATCATTGCTATGTCTGTTCCCGGAAGAGGCTGGATGAATTGATCACCTCTGTCGGTGTCGACGGCTTCAGCGGTGATAGTTCGCAGCGGGTCGATGACCACCAGGCGCGCACCGTCCGCGCGCGCTTGTTCAATGGTGGGCCAGAAGTGGCGATTGGTCAGCCGCGTGTTGGTTCCCCAGAGAATGATGAGCTTGCTGTTGGCGATCTCGAGCGGGTCCATTCCGCGGCCCGTGCCGTTGGTCATTGCCATTCCGGCGCCGACGGTCGGTCCGCATATTGCACGAGTCAACCTGCTGGCCCCCATCTGGCCGAAGAATCGGCCGCTGAGTGCGATCATCGCCAGCAGGCTCTGATTGCCTGCATCCGAGAATGGCAGAACGGCCTCTGCTCCGTGGGTGTCGATGACGTCGTGGAGTCGCTCACCGATCTCCGCCAGTGCGTCGTCCCATGAGATCTGTTCGAATTGGCCGGACCCCTTCGGCCCAACGCGACGCAAGGGGTGCAGGACGCGATCGGGGCTGTAGACGCGATCGAGGAAGTGGTTGACCTTCGGGCACAGTTCGCCCTGCGAGAAGGGATGGCCAGGATTACCGCGCAGTTTGACGGCAACCGCGGCAGAAGGAGATGAGCCTTCGGTGATGTCATCAACCGTGACTGTCCAGCCGCATGAATCCGGGCAGTCATGGTGGCAGGTTCCGTTCACGATGCGCGTCGCCATGGGCAGAGGTTACGGCTACAGATCTATTCGGTCGACGCGCTTTTGATGATCGCCTGCAAATGTGGCCAAGCGGAGGCGAAGCCGAAGTGCAAGCCGAGCTGCTCGACCTGGTCGAGCGGGAACCAGTCGACTTCGTCGGTTTCGAAGTTCATCGATTCACCGAAGGGCTCGTCGACCTCGACGACGATTGTCGTATATGACCAGTCGGTTGCTGGTTCGAACACATATTCACCGAGAATTCGAGGAGTCCCGGACGGGACGCCGACCTCTTCGGAGGCCTCGCGGAGCGCGCCGTCGAAAGGAGTCTCTCCGTAGTCGAGGGCTCCACCTGCGCACGACCAGTTCCCTCCTTCGTGTGCCATCGCTGATCGTTTCTGCAGCATCACGAACGGTTCACCATGTGTGTCGTGGACGACGAAGACCACACCAGCAGCGCCGTATACGCCCCAGCGAACGTGGCCGTCGCTACAGCGCATGAATCCATCTCCGGTTTGTCGCTCAAACACGTTGTCCACCATGACCGATCCAGCCAGCCTCGTCCAATCTGAATCTCGATCGATCGATGCGGGAAGGAATCTCGGCTAAGACAGGTTGCACTCTGATCGTGAGCATTAGTGGCATGAATCAGCAGGCCGAAGAGTTCGACCTGATCATCGTTGGCAGTGGTTCGGGCAACTCCATCCCGGAGTATCTCCAGGACTGGAACATTGCGCTTGTCGAACGGGACGTTTTTGGTGGCACCTGTCTGAATCGCGGCTGTATCCCATCGAAGATGTTCGTGTTGCCTGCCGACGTCGCGATTGCTGCGCAGACCTCAGCGAAGCTCGGGATCGATACCCAGTTCAACGGCGCCGACTGGCCGGCAATACGCGACAGAGTCTTCAATCTGATTGATCCGATTGCGGAGGCAGGGCGCGAGTACCGCGCGTCGGGATCACCCAATGTCACTCTGATCCAGGGAACAGCGGACTTCGTCGGAGAGAAGACGATGGATGTCGAGGGGCGGCTAATCACAGCACCGCAGATACTTCTCGCAGCCGGCGCTCGTGCTGTGGTCCCGCCGATTCCGGGTCTGGTTGAGACCGGATTTCACACGTCTGATTCGATCATGCGTTTGCCGGATCTGCCGAAGCGGCTCGGAATCATCGGCGGTGGGTTCATAGCGGTCGAGATGGGGCACGTTTTCTCTGGGCTCGGCACGGCGGTCACCATCATCAACCGGTCGCCTATCCTGCTCCGCGCATTCGATGACGACATCTCGACTCGTTTCACCGAGGTGTTCGGTGAGCGCGTCGATCTTCAACTCGGCCACGTCCCGACGCACGTCGAGCGTGTTGATGACGGCATCAAGATCACCTGCATGACGGGTGTAACGATTGTTGACGAACTTCTCGTCGCCACCGGTCGCGAACCGAACAGTGACCTCCTCAACGTGGATGCGGCTGGGCTCGACTGCCACCATCACGGCACGGTCGCGGTAGACGACACCATGGCGACGAATGTGCCGGGGATCTGGGCCATTGGCGACATTGCCAACAGCTATCAACTCAAACACCTGGCCAATGCGGAGGCCGAGGTCGCGTTCTGGAATATTGCCCACCCGGACGACATCCGCCACCAGAGCTACAAGGCGGTACCGAGCGCAGTGTTCTCGAACCCGCAGGTTGCGACCGTTGGCCTCACCGAGCAGGAGGCCATCAGGGAGGGACGTACCTATGTCGTTGGCCGTCGTGATTACGGCGGCACGGCGTATGGCTGGGCGCTGAACGACGAAACGAGTTTTGCGAAGGTGCTCATCGACCCCCATTCGGGTCTGATCATTGGCGCCCACATAATCGGTCCGCAAGCCGCTTCGATCATTCAACCGATTGTTCAGGCAATGGAGTTCGACCAAACGGCGGAGGACCTCGCTCGTAAGGTTCTTTACATCCATCCGGCTCTCACCGAAGTTGTCGAGAACGCTCTGCTGGATGCGCTCGATCAGGACTGACTGGATACTCGCGTACGGGTAGCGTCGTCCCGTGAGCCGCCCCTGTAGTCCATTGTCCGGCACGGAGATCGCAGCCGCCCGAGCCGTAACGCCGGGTTGCGATTCCGAGTTGGGAATCGTGCACTTGAATCACGCTGGGTGTTCCCTGCCGCCGCAGGCTGTACTCGACGCGGAGATCAATCATCTCCGGCGCGAGTCGATGATCGGTGGCTACGAGGCGGCGGACGAAGCCGGTGATCGATCTGCGGCCGTCTATGCATCTATTGCACGACTCATCGGGGCTCAATCACACGAGATCGCACGGGTTGAACACGCAACGGCGGGATGGAATGCCGCGTTCTGGTCGGTGCCGATGGAAGCGGGCCAACGGATTCTTGTTCACG
>JADWMG010000332.1 GCA_015767405.1 Actinomycetota bacterium | reverse complement strand
CGTGTTGGGCCATCTCCTTGCCCTGGTCCCACGTCAAGGACTGCCAGAGATGGTTCGGGAGACGCTTCACCGTCGTTTCAAGCCCAAGGCGCACAGCCTCTGCGGTGTGGCCGTCCGGGAGTGGGAACAGCATCACGTAGCGGGACCAGCGTTCCACGAGCGTGCCGATCGCTGTCTGGCATCTCCCCATGATCAGGTCGCCTTCCCAATGGCCTGGCACGGCACGGTCCTCGACGGCGGCGGGACGCTCACTGATCATGACGGGGTCAACGATCCGGCCCTTCCCCGACGCAGGCCTGGCGCCTTTCGGCCGCCGGTTCGCCCTGCGAGTACGCAGATGCTGTGTCAGTTGATGTTTCAAGCCGCCGCGGGCTTGGATGAACAACGTCAGATAGATCGTCTCGTGTGACACGCGCATCTCCTCATCGCCAGGATACGTGCGAACCAGCCAGCCCGAGATCTGCTGCGGTGACCACCGCTCGGCAAGCAGCTCCTCCACCACCCGGCGCAGCTGCGGGTTCTCGACGAGTTTGCACGACTGAGGACGCCGGGCACGCTTCCATGCCGCCTTGTCAGCTCGGTGAGCCCGATACCGCCAACGGCCCCCATTACGCGCCAGCTCCCTCGATACCGTCGATGGTGCCCGACCCAGTCGACGAGCCACTGATCGCAGCGGTTCGCCAGCAGCGACACCACGAGAGATCTCCTCACGCTCAACAAGACTCAAATGCTGAGCGGAACGCTGCCGCACCGCAGGTCGAACCCCACCCGTCGATTCGACCATCGCCCGAATCGACCCCGCCGACCTCCCCAGCCGACGCCCAATCGACCGGTTCGACTCACCCGCCTGGCGCCGATTCCACGCCTCGACCCGCTCAACGTCAGTGAACACCGCCACAACAACCTCCTCAGCGAGAGACAACACCTCCCGCCGACAGTGTTGCGTCCACCCCCTGAGACCACAGCCGATATGTGCGGGTACCGAACTAGTTCGGGTGTCTTGGGCCGTTGCCCTCGAACGTGAGGCTCCCTCTGTTGGCGATGGGTGCCGAACAGAACCGATCCTCAGCCCGCCAAGGCGAACCTGATGTCCTGTGCACCGTGCCATAGGACGTATTCGCCGAACTCGGGCAGCAGTTCACGGCCCTTGGTGATTGTGATGAAATGGTTGCCTGCGAGGTCGCCCATCTTCGACGCGAACGATGTGCTTCCATAGGTGATCAGAATCTCGGTTTCTGAGATCCCGCCGGGATAGAAGAGGATGTCGCCTCGTGATGGGTGCGCGGTGTGGTTCTCATGTCGGAGACCGGACTCCAGGTCGTCGAGGGGAACCCATACGGCCTCGCCGCTCCAGCGCACGTGGATGACCTGGCTCTCGAATGGGAGACTCTCACCGAACCAAGCACAGGTTTCTGGAGCGTCGTCGGATTCGAAGACTCCTTCGAATGTGAACACTCCTGCGGTGATGGAAATCCGCTGCATCCACGGGCCTTTCATCTGTTGGCTGCTCGGAGTAGTGGGGCCTGGTGTAGGTTGCGGGGTGAGCTTGGCGATGGGAGTAGCGCTCTGTGGCTCTGACAATATCCATATTCGTGGTCGTCGTTGTTGCAGTCGGCGTTGGTGCCTACCTACTGGGTCGAAGGAAGCAGGGGCCATCGCAGCAAGCTCCTGCGGCGGATCATCCCCGCCTCGAAGAGTATGACTTCTACCCGTTCGTGGTCAACGAGCAGGGACACGTCGAGTTCGACGCTGACGCGTTCAATAGGGCCGTCACATACTTCCTTGGCGAGCAGAACGAACGTGCAGCCAAAGAGCTGATCGTCGTCGGCGAGCAGAACTTGGTCCGGGACACGTTCCCAACCGACTGGCTCCAGAGCTACAAGGAACTGTACGCGAAGTACCGAGGCGATGAGGTGGTGAGCGACAACGCACTGTTCCTTGAGAACTATGCGCGGATCGTGCATCAGCTCGGACGGTCCGTCCCGAATACCGGAATCGAGATCCTCCTGCACAACCTGGTCAACCCGTCACGATCGCTTGTAGCCATTGAGAACGGTGCGGTCACTGGACGCCGCGTCGGTAGCGGTGCAACGAACCTCGTCCTTGACCTGAAGACTCGGCGCCAACAGGGCACCGACAAGGTCAACTATGAGCTGAACATCGGTTCGCGACAATTCAAGTGCACCACTGTCCCCATCTTTCGTGCCGAGTATGGCCTCGTCGGTGCTGTTTGCATCAACGTCGATACCCACTTCATCCGCGGTGTCGCCGGGGCGGGTGGCGCTCGCCTCGATGCCTTCGTCGACAATCTTCTGCGAACTGATTTCGAACTCGGCGAGAACATCTTGTCTCCCGACGAGTACCACAACGCTCAGCGTGGCAAGCGTCACTACCTCGATGAAGCGATCCGGACCTCGACGCAAAAAGGGCAGGCTCGCAGGCTTGCAGCCATCCTGTTCTCCGACATCGTCGGCTACACCGCGCTGATGGGAGCCGACGAAGGAGCAACACTCAGAATCATCAATGCAAATGACGAGATCCACAGCGCAGCCATCTCCAGCAACAGTGGGACGCTTCTCAAGAAACTCGGCGATG
>JADWMG010000331.1 GCA_015767405.1 Actinomycetota bacterium | reverse complement strand
AACCGTTCAGCCCTGACAGCTAGCCCCTTTTACTGCTAAGTCCTGACAGTCATTTCGTAGGTAGATCACCACGAGCCTGAGCTACCGCCACCTCCACCGCCGCCCACGCCGCCGCCTCCACCGCCGCCTCCACCGCCCGAACTAGATGGAGCGGTGTGGGTCGAGCGCAATGCCGAGCTCGCTGAATAGAAGAGCAGCGGACCGGCAAGTTCGATCTCCGGATGAGGGACGTTGCTCGCTTCGATCGCCGAGCTCCATGCGCGGGCGGTGTCGAGAGCCACAGCCCATGCGCTGTACTCGCGCAGGCGACCGTGTTCCCACGCCCAGTCCACATGGCGACCCTCACTCGCTGCGAGAAAGCGGCGGAACGATTCAGTCCGCAGCGTGAGCGCCGACCCGGTGGCGGTGCGTGATGGGAACATGACGCCGTAGGCCCCCAAGGCGACCAAAAACGGGACCAATAATCCCAAGGCGACCGCAACCCATGGTGAAGCAAAGAATGATCCGATCATCATGCCGAACGACCCCGCTACGAACAGACCAATTCCGGCTAGCACGATTAGGAGCAACAGCGCTCCACCCACCAGCGACGGCATCCCCGCTTTCAAGCCGGGCCCACCTTGCGACCACCAACCGGAATCGCCGGCGAATTCGAGCTGGCCGGCTTTGATGGTGCTCCATGTCGCTGTGAACGACTTGTCGTACTTGCCGAGTTCCACGGTGTCGGTCGCGCCGAACAATCGCTCTACATGGCCTTGATCGATCGTGTTCAGCTGAGCTGTGTCCGGTCCACGCGTCAACTCGATGTCATCACCTTCTTTCGAGACGACGAGTGCCTCCGTTGCAACCATCCCCGAGAACCAGGCCGACACCGTGCTGTCGTTGACCTCTTCGCTCAGAAGCATTGCCCCTTGCCAGGGTTCGAGGCCGCGGGGCGGAACGAACTCGATCGTCGACATCTCGGCCAATCGCGAGTCCGTCACTCGCGAAGTCGGAACACTGGGGCTCTGCTCACCTGACTGGGGAACAGGGAGATCGCCGAATGCCGCATCAGCGGCACCGCCGGCCATCACCTCATTGCTTCCGTACCAGCGACCCCAGAAGAAGACGCCGGCGGCGGCACCGAGCCCCAGAACGAAGAGCAGGTAGCCGAGAGGCTGGAACCCAGTGGGTAGAGGTGCGGGTGGTGCCGGCTCTGGCGGAATCTCAGGTGCGGTGAGTGACGTAATTGCCCCACCGACTGTGATGCCATCGCCTTCCTCGAGTGGTTCGATGACCGTCACCCAATTGCCGGCTTCGTTCTTGGTCAGCTCACAGCCGCCGACGTCGCCCTGAGAGCCGGTATCGCATGAGGTCTCACTGAAGTCGAATCCGGTCAGAACGACCTCGAATCGATCTGTCTCCAGTGGCTCACCCGTGCCGATGATGTCGAGTGTCAGCTGACCGCTGGAGAGATTCGCGTCGGGCAGTGTGTACTCGACGACATAGCGATGACGTCCCATGAACGTGATCCCAGGATTGCCGACCCGAATGCGCGTGTCATAGCCGTCGTCAAACACATCCAATTCATCGTTCGCATCCGGCGAAGCTGCCATCACCAGGGTCGGCACTCCGAAGTCGTTCGGAATTTCACGCTGGTAACCGTGGCGTTCGTTGATACCGAAGTCGATGTCAACCACTTCACGAATACGAACACCCTCTCCTCCACCTTCGTCGATACCCGCTGGCCATACGGTCACCTGCTTGGCATCGAAGTGCTCAGGTCGAAGGAGCGCGTCGTCACCAGCACCAATGAGCCGGATTCCGGCGAGCACCGCCATCACAACGATCGCCAAGCCGACGATTACGTGTCGCCACCATCTGACTCCGCCCTGCATGACAACAGTCTTGCAGTCCTTGACTCTCTGGGTTCCGCCTTTCTGGTTAGACCACCCACAGTCGATGTGACCGACCTCCCCGCTTCATTTCCCAGAGAGGTCCACATGCCAGACGCCACCCTCAGCCATCCGCATTCGTCATCACCTGATCAGCCCGCAATCACCCAATCGTCTGATCCACCGCCTGATCCACCCGCCATCAACATTCGGCCATGGGTCGACCCTGTTGTTGATCAGAGCGGCCACGACCCGAGGTCGCGGTATGTCGAGATCTTCTGGCTTGGGGTTCTGGGGCCAACTGCGACATGGTTGACCCGCCGGTTGGTCGCCCGTCTCGAAGAGTCACCGGAGGGGTACCGCCTCGACCTCACCGCTACTGCCAAGACGATGGGCCTGAGCTACAACTCCGCGCGGTCATCACCATTCAGCAAAGCGCTCCAACGCTGCGTCATGTTCGGTCTCGCCCACCCAATCGACCAAGGCCTGGCGATACGTCCTTGACACCGGTGACGAGTCGTCAGTTATCGAACACCACCTGGTTGCGCTCGGAATCAGTGATGCCGTCGCAGCCGAAGCGGCCGACAATGCCTGCCAACTCACCACTCACCAACCCGGCATCGCGTGAACTTCTTGCGCACTATGTGCGCAACTTGTTTACGCGTTGGGTGGGGTGAAGTTGCAGGCAACGTCGAGCAGCAGACGCGTTCCGAAGCCGGTGGCACCCTTGGAGTAGATGCCGTCATCGCCGTCGACCTTCATCGGACCGGCAATGTCAAGGTGGGCCCACGGAACATCGCCGACGAACTCACTGAGGAAGATCGATGCGGTGATCGTGCCGGCGTAGGGGCCGCCAATATTGCGCATGTCGGCAACAACCGAATCGAGCATCTTGCGGTATCGCTTGGTCTCGAGGGGCAGCTGCCAGACTGGCTCGTCGATCGCCTCGGCGCTCGACTCGACCTGATCGACCAGCGACTGGTTGTTTCCGAGCACACCGGCGATCTTTGGTCCGAGAGCGGTTAGCACCGAGCCAGTCAGAGTCGCGATGTCAACGATCCCATCTGGCTCCTCCTCTGCCGCCAAAGACAGGCCATCGGCCAGCACGAGACGGCCTTCGGCGTCGGTGTTGTGGATCTCGACGGTCTTGCCGTTACGCATCGTGAGCACGTCACCGAGCTTGAGGGCGCTTCCTGAAGGCATGTTGTCGGTACACATCAGGAAAGCCGTGACCTTTGCCTTGCACCTCAGAGCCTTCAATGCCGACATCGTCGAGAGCACAGCAGCAGCACCCGACATGTCCATCTTCATGACCTGATGGAACGCGTCGCTCGGCTTCAACGAGATCCCGCCCGAGTCGTACATCACGCCCTTGCCCACGAGCGCGAGATGTCCTACCGGGTTCTTCGGGGTATAGGTCAGCTTGACCATTCGTGGGGGTTCGACCGAGCCTCGATTGACGCCGAGCAATCCGCCACATCGAAGCTGTTCGAGCTGATCCTGGTTGAACACCTCTACCTGCAGACCACTTTCGGCGCCGATCTCCACAGCCCTATCGGCAAGGTCCTTCGCATTGAGGTGGGTCGGCGGAGTGTTGGCGAATTCGCGCGCCAGCGCAGCGGCACCAGCGATGGCCGCGCCACGGTTGGCCCCCTGCTCAACGGCCTTGGCGCGCTTCTCTCCAGCCACGAGGGTGAGTGCCTCGAGCTTCGACCCCGCCTCTGAGTCGTTCTTGAGACCCACGTAGCGGTACGACGCCAGCAACACACCTTCGATAACAGCTGCGCCGGCCGACCGCGCATCGATGCCCTCGACGTCGGCCAGATTCGTGGCGAGGTGAGAGTGTTTCGATGCTGCACGCCCAAAGGCTGCGGCCGCTGATCTGAGGTCATTGGCGTCCAAAGAGTCCGGGTCACCGATACCGACGGCAACGACAACTCCATCGCGGGTCGGCACAGCGAGTGTCTGACCAGCCTTTCCCTCGAAGCCGTTCGTTTCGAGTGCCGTTCTATTGAGACCCAATTGCCGCGGCACTGATCCCTTCGTTGCAACGGCCAAGCCAACAGCGGTCGCAACCTTCGGAGCGGATCGCGCTACAGACACATCGACGGATGAGAGGGCATTGCTGGCATCAATCATGGACGGCAGTCTTACCGCTAGCGACGCGGTAACACACCACCGACCTCCCAGCCCAGCATTTTTCGATGTGACACGTGACCTCTGTTACATTCGGGACCGTCGCTCCGGGAACAATTCCTGGACTACGCGACAGAAGCAACAATGACGTCGGCCCGAACATTCCCATTGGCCGACCAAACTCCAGGAGGAGATACATGATTCGTAGGGGGAAGGCTTCAACATGGAAGCGAACTGCAGGTGTCGTAATGGCACTTGGGTTGCTCGCGGGCGCTTGCTCGTCGAGCAGCGACGATGACAGCAGCAGCGACACCAGCGGCAGCGAAACCGAAGCAACTGATGCTCCGGACTCAACCGAAGGCGAAACCGAAACAACGGACGCGCCTGACTCAACCGAGGGCGAAACGACCGACACGGTCGAAGTAGTTCAGGACGAAGGTGGCCGTCTGGCTGCCGTGCAGGATGCAGGCGTACTGGTATGCGGCGTGAACGACACATTGCCGGGCTTCGGCATCGTCGACGATGCCGGTGAATACTCCGGATTCGACGTCGACTTCTGTCGAGT
>JADWMG010000330.1 GCA_015767405.1 Actinomycetota bacterium | reverse complement strand
GCCTGACCCCGTTCTCGTAAACCCCGCCGACGAAACGTCGGCAATAGTTCGGGAGATGGGCTTGTAAGGTCTGGTCCTCGTGGCCCTGATCGTTCAGAAATACGGTGGAACCTCCGTTGCTGATCCCGACCGCATTCGCGCGGTCGCCGACAACATCGCGTTCACCAAGAAGCGCGGCAACGACGTCATCGTGGTCGTTTCGGCGATGGGGAAGGCCACCGACAACCTGCTCGCATTGGCTGCCTCGGTATCGAAAAGCCAGCCCGGTCGCGAGATGGACATGTTGCTCACCACCGGTGAACGGCAGACGGCGGCGCTAATGACCATGGCGCTGGCCGATCGAGGCATCGCCGCTATCAGCTTTACCGGCAGCCAGGTTGGAATCATCACCGACACGGCTCACCGGAAGGCGAAAATCGTCGAGGTGAAGGGTGATCGAGTGCGCCAGGCGCTCGCCGATGGCAAGGTATGCGTGGTCGCAGGTTTCCAGGGTGTGAGCACCGACAAGGAGATCACAACCATGGGTCGCGGAGCCTCCGACCTCACAGCATCGGCTCTCGCTCAGGCAATGGAAGCCGACACCTGTGAGATCTACACCGATGTCACCGGCGTTTTCACTGCTGATCCCCGCATCGTGCCCCAGGCCCGCAAGCTGCAGAAGATCCACTTCGACGAAATGCTCGAGATGGCAGGGGCCGGTTCCGGCGTACTCGCCCTTCGCTCGGTCGAATTCGCACGCAATCATGATGTTCCCCTCCACGTCCGTTCCGCATTCACTTGGGAACCTGGTACGTGGGTCACCAACGAGGAGGCTTCGATGGAAGATCCGATCATCTCCGGTGTCGTCACTGACATGGCCGGCGCAAAAGTCACCGTGTTCGGGGTGCCTGACCAACCCGGCATCTCAGCGGCACTTTTCGAGCCACTTGCCGACGCGAACGTGAATGTCGACATGATTGTGCAGAACACGTCACAACAGGGCACCACCGACATCAGCTTCACGATGCCGATGGCCGACATGATCGATGCCGAGGACATCGTGTCTCGCGTCGCCACCGAAATCGGTGCCGACGGGGTTTCACACGACAACGACATTGCCAAGATTTCAATCGTCGGAGCGGGCATGAAGTCGTCGCCTGGTATCGCCGCGAAGATGTTTCGCATCCTTGCCGACGAGGGCGTGAACATCCACATGATCTCGACGTCGACAATCCGCGTCTCGATCGTTTGCGCGGCTGGCGAAATGGAACGGGCAACCCGCGCCCTCCACACCGCATTCGGGCTGGATTCGGGTGCCGATTACTCCGCTCCGCTGCCGGAACGGAAATAGTCGTCGCGTCAGCATTCCGAAACCGCACACCCGCTTCGC
This sequence comes from Actinomycetota bacterium, assembly GCA_015767405.1. GTDB lineage: Bacteria > Actinomycetota > Acidimicrobiia > Acidimicrobiales > Ilumatobacteraceae > Sva-07. Next base: position 1,244 of record JADWMG010000330.1, on the reverse strand, counting down.
GTGACGCGTGGCGCTGCTATCTGACGGTGGCTACCAGCCAGTAGTGGTGGCGGTTGATGCCCTCGAAGGTCTTGACCTCAGCGCCCCGACCCTTGATTTTGCTCTTCGGGTTCCGCCATATCTCGATATCAGTCAAGAGAGGAGTCAGCGGACCAATGATCTCGTCGGGCGCCAGGCGGTTCGCCTGCCAACCGAGCCGAGCAGCCCACCGATGCTGCGCGAGCCAGGGGCCGAAGGTCGGAATTCCGAATATCGCGCGCATCAACCCACCAAGAGGCAGCAGGAGCACATCCAGCCGGCTACGTGAGCGATAGTTCAACGCGACCTTGCCGCCAGGCTTTGTCACCCGAACCGCCTCCGCCGTGAGTTCGAGAGCGTCACCTGGATCGCAGTGTTGGAGCGTGATGTAACTGAACGTGACATCGGACGTGTTGGGAGCCAGATCAAGGGTATGTCCATCAGCGACAAGGCTCGTCCTGAGTCGATCAACCTTTCCGAATCGACTGACGGTCTCGTGACAACGCTCTAGGAAGCCCGCGTCGAGGTCACAAGCAGTAACAGCGCCGAACTCGCGGGTGAATCCGCAGGTCATTCGACCGATTCCGCAGCCAATCTCGACGAGGGACTGCTGATCAGTGTCAGGTGACCGCAAACCGAACACCGTGAGATAGGCGGGCACTTCCGAGTCACCGGTAGCGACGAACTGCTCGAGATCGAGGGCGTCACCGGTTTCGTTGTTGAACACCCAGCCGGTCGTTCGCACGACGTCGTCGCCACTTGTTTGGCGCTCGCTGAGCTGTCCAGCGGCCTTCCATGGAATGAGATGAGGTCGACGACGCATGCACCACGATTGTGCCAGAGCCAGTACTCGATTACGCAGAACTGAAACAATCAAGGCCCCGCGATGCGACCTCAACCGACCAAACCCAGCCGCGTCTTGCGGAGCCGCCCCGTTATCGTTTCATCCATGTCTGAAGCACAGCGTGGAGATTCGAGCGACGGCCTGCGTGTCGGTGTGGTCGGAGCAACGGGTCAAGTCGGCACGGTGATGCGTCGTCTCCTCGCCGAGCGAAATTTCCCAGTCTCCGAGATGCGCTTCTTCGCATCCTCGCGATCAGCCGGTACGACGTTGCCGTGGAACCGTGGCGAGATCACCGTGGAGGACGCGGCGATTGCTGACCCGAGCGGGCTGGACATCGCACTCTTTTCTGCCGGTGCAACGTCCTCGCGGGCCTACGCGGCGA
>JADWMG010000329.1 GCA_015767405.1 Actinomycetota bacterium | reverse complement strand
GTGGACCGACTACCGCGACAATCACAACGAAGCAGTAGTGGCGATTCAGATCTCGGAGCCGATCTCGGTGGAGCTGGCCGACACCATTGCAGCTTCGTGTCGAGTCGACCCGAAGGATGTCTACATTCTCATCGCTCCCAACCGGAGCCTCGTCTGTGCGGTTCAGGTAGCTGCGCGAATAGTCGAACAGACTCTGCACCGGCTGGCCGAGGAAGGCATGGACCTCAACTGTCTGCGCTACGCGTACGGATTCGGGGTCGTACCTCCGCTCATCGACGATGACCTCATCTCCATGGGACGCATCAACGACAGCCTGCTCTACGGCGGTATTGCCAACATCACCGTTCAGACCACTGATGAAATCTGCGCCGAGGTTGCACCCCGGGTCGTGGCCGAGGCGTGCAACGCGTATGGGCGTCCCTTCATCGAGATCTACGAAGATGCCGGTCGCGACTTCTACGAGATCCCCATCGATCTGCACTCGCCGGCCGAGGTCCACATCAACAACCTCACTACCGGTCGAACATTCAGCGCAGGGCACATCAATTACGACGTGCTCGAAGCATCATTCTTTGGGTGACGATGAGCCTCGGCCTCGGACTGCAGATCGTGCCGACCATGCCGGTCGACGAACTCCTCGACACCGTGCGCCTCGCTGAAGAACTGGGTTACGACTACTGCATGGTCGCCGACGAAGGCCTCATGCACGATGTCTACGCAGTACTCGGAGCAGCCGCCCAGACGACGTCCACGATCCGGCTGGGAGTCGTCACCAACCCCTACACACGCCATCCAGCGGTTACAGCTGCCGGAGTTGCGACCATCAACGAGCTGAGCGGCGGGCGAGCATTCATCACCCTGGTCGCTGGGGGAACGATGGTCCTCGAACCACTGGGACTTCAACGATCAGCGCCAGCCGCGGTGATGGCCGACACCATCGCGATTCTGCGCCAACTCTGGACGGGTGAGCCAGTGACCTGGGAGGGGCGACATCACCGACTCCGTGATGCACGGCTCTCCACGGGCCCGCACGACATCCCGATCTGGGTGGCGGCACGAGGCGAAAGACTGTTGGCCTTGGCAGGCAAAGAGGCGGACGGCATCGTGCTAATGGTCAAGTCAGACCTTGGCGATGCACTCGAGACCGTCAGCCTCGGTGGATCACCCACACGCATCTACCTCGATCGCCTGGCCTACACCCCGCAGATGATCCAAGAGGCCAAAGAGCTGTACGGCTACGCGCTCATGGACTCCCCGAGGCGCATGCTCGAGAACCTGGGCATCGACGACACGACAATCGAATCGCTGCGACAAGCGATGTCCGCTGGCGGGCCGACATCTGTGGCTCCACTCATCACCGATGAGATGGTGGCGGCATTCCAGATCGCCGGATCTCCCGATCAGTGTCGTGAAGATCTCGCCAACCTGATCGGCGCACACGATTTCGATGTCTTCGTGATCAATGTCATCAGCCCCGGGATCGACACCAACCGACAGCTCCTCGAAGACGTCGTCTCGTTCACACAGGAATTGAGGTAGAGCGATGACAGCCCACGACCTCCAAGGTCAGGTCGCGATCGTCACTGGTGGGGGATCTGGAATCGGTCGTGCCATCGCGGCCAGCCTGGCGGCCGATGGCGTTCGTTGTGCTCTCGTCGGGCGCAGAGCTGAGAAGCTCGATTCGGCCCTTGGCAGGCTGGCAACACCTGGAATCGCGATCGTCGCCGACATCACTGACCACCGAACTCACGCCCAGATTCTGGACGAGACCCAGAACACTCTGGGGCCCGTGAATATCCTGGTCCACTCCGCCGGCATATTTGAGAATCAACCCATCGAAGACACAACCGATGAGGTGTGGGATGGCATCTTGGCAGTCAACCTCACTGCCGTCATGACGCTCACGAGAACCGCATGGCCGACTCTGGTTTCCACCTCAGGACAGATCGTCTTGATCAGCAGCATCGCGACAACCCGGCACTTCGAGGGCGATGCCGCCTACGCGGCGTCCAAGGCCGGAGTGGATGCGCTCGGCCAGGTCCTGGCTTTGGAGGGGAACAAGCACGGGATTCGGGTCATCACAATCAATCCGGCCCAAACCGACACCGATTTGTGGGACGACAAGGCTCCTCCCGAGGTCCGCGCCCGCATGATGAAGTCCACCGCAGTCGGTGAACTGGCAGCGGCTCTCGTCGCCATCGACCGTGATGTCGATCTCTCCCCGATCCGCATACGACCGACCCAAGACCCGTGGAAGACGGGAGACTGATGCCTCAGAACGAAGTCGCGATCGTTACCGGCGGAGCTCAGGGAATTGGAAGAGCCTGCGCCGAAGCGCTTGCCGCTGCGGGTAACGCGGTCGTTGTTGCCGACATCGACCTCGATCGAGCCACTACTACAGCCGACGAGATCCAGAACGCGCACGGCGTCGAGGCGCAGGCGCAGCAGATTGACATCGCCGAGCCCGATCAATGCCAAGCCTTGGTGACCGCGGCCGCTGGACCACAGAAGCGGCTTTCGATCCTCGTGAACTGCGCCACCATGTACCGCGAGGCCGACGCAATCGATCAAGACCCAGCCGAGTGGGCAGACGTGATTGATGTGGGCCTCAACGG
>JADWMG010000328.1 GCA_015767405.1 Actinomycetota bacterium | reverse complement strand
GGTTCCGGATCACGTCGTGCTGCCGCCGAGCCTCACCGGAGTCGAGAGCCCGATCATCGTCGTCTTCGGCGACCGCTTTCCGATGATCACGGCACACAAGGTGCTCGCTGCATATGCCTGTTTGGCTCCTCGGATCGTCACCGGACAGTTCGACCCGACAACTCACCGCGCCATCTGGCCATCGACCGGCAACTACGCCCGTGGCGGAATTGCGATCAGCCGGATCATGGCCAGCCGTGGTGTTGCGATCCTTCCGGAGGGCATGAGCCAGGAGCGTTTCGATTGGCTCGACGAGTGGTGTGCCAACCCCGCCGAGGACGTCATCCGCACGCACGGAACCGAATCCAACGTCAAGGAGATCTACGACGCCTGCAACGAGTTGGCGCTCGATCCCGCAAACTTCATCCTCAACCAGTTCTCCGAGTTCGGAAATCACCTCGGCCACTACCGCGTGACCGGTCGTGCACTTGGCCATGTCTTCGAGACGGTGCGAGACCAGTTCAAGGCCAACGGTCGCGACCTCAACCTCGCCGCCTTCGCTTCGGCTACCGGCTCGGCCGGCACCATTGCTGCCGGCGACCGCTTGAAGGAGGACTACGGCACGAAGATCGTCGCTGTCGAAGCGCTCGAGTGCCCGACGATGCTCGAGAACGGATTCGGCGAGCACAACATCCAAGGCATCGGCGACAAGCACATTCCGCTGATCCACAACGTGATGAATACCGATGTCGTCGCTGCTATTTCCGACAAAGCCACCGACGAACTCGACGTGCTGTTCAACACCGAAGTGGGCCGCCGTTACCTCGTTGAAAAGAAGGGTGTCCCGGCCGACGTCGTGGACGCGCTCGTGCACTTCGGCTTCTCGTCAACTTGCAACGTGCTCGCTGCGATCAAAACCGCCAAGCTGCTCGACCTCGGCCCCGACGACGCGCTGATCACCGTTGCCACCGATGGCGCAGCGCTCTACCCAAGCGAGCGCGCCAAGACGCTTGCTACCCGCTACGACGGTGATTTTGATACCAACGATGCGGCAGAGGCATTCGGCGAGCACCTCGGAGCGGTGTCGACCGACGACATTATCGATTGCACCGAAGCCGATCGGCGGCGGATCTTCAACCTCGGCTACTACACCTGGGTCGAGCAACAGGGCACGCCGTTCGATCTGTTCGAAGCACGCCGTAGCCAAGACTTCTGGACAGACCTTCGTCGCTACGTCGGAGTCTGGGACGATGATGAGCTGCAGCCGGTGATGAGATGAGTCGCGGATGACCGAGGGAGAAGCAGCGCCTCGAACCATGCGGGTGACCGGTTGGAAGTGTGCGGTCTGCGCGGCAACGGTCGATATTGCTCAGTCGTTCCCGTGGCGCTGTCCGAATTCCACTCCCGCCGATCGACATCACGTTCTACAGATCGTGACCGGTGACGACGTCGCAGCGGATAGCTACGGCGTTGGAGCTTCCCAGGACGCCCAAGCCGGATCGTTTACCCGCTTCGACGAAGATCTCGCATGGGCCGCCTATGCCGCAGCGAACGGTATGGATCGTGAAACCCGATTGGCGCTTGTCGCCGGACTCGATGTGGCGGTAAGGGCAGTTGCTGGCGTCGGCTTCGTCCCAACTCCGTTCGCCCGGTCGAACACCCTTTCCGACGCACTCGGCTTCGCCGCCGATGGGGGCGTATGGGTGAAAGACGAAACCGGGGGAGTGGCCGGAAGCCAGAAAGCGCGCCACCTGTTCTCGATCCTCTTGCATCTCCGCGCCGCCGAGACGCGAGGTCAACTCCCCGAGCGGCCACCCCTCGCGATTGCATCGTGCGGGAACGCCGCGCTCGCCGCTGCGACATTGGCCCTGGCTGCCAGTTGGCCTATCGATGTCTATGTACCCACATGGATGAGCGATGCTTTTGGTGCCAGACTCGACTGGCTCGGTGCTCGAATTCACCGGTGCGAACGTAAGGCAACAGATCCACCCGGTGATCCGGCGATGTTCCGGTTCCGCGAGGCGGTCGATGCGGGGGCGATTCCGTTCACCGTTCAGGGTCCCGAGAACGCGCTGGCACTCGACGGTGGACGGACCATCGGGTGGGAGATTTGCGACCAGCTCGAAGCAGCCGGTGCACCTTCGTTGGATCGCGTCTTCATCCAGGTCGGCGGAGGAGCTTTTGCCTCTTGCGTGGGGTCTGCGATCGCATCGCGGTGTCCAACGGTGCGCCTCCATGCAGTGCAGACCGAAGGTTGCGCCCCACTCGCTCGGGCCTGGAATCGAGCCGCTGACCTCAGGCTTGAGCGCGGTCAAGTTGCCCAGCATTGGGAACAGCTGATGACTGTGTGGGACGACCCGCATTCTGTGGCGGACGGCATCCTCGACGACGAGACCTACGACTGGATCGGCGTGTTCGAAGCAATGGCTGACAGTGGAGGTTCTCCCGTTGTTGCTTCGGAATCCACTGTGATCGCCGCCCATCAGTTGGCGCGATCGTCAGGATTCGACGTGAGCGCCACCGGAAGTGCAGGTTTGGCCGGCCTCATGACGATGCTCGCCGACTCCGCTGAAGCAGATTCGCCCGGCCAGCAGGTATCGCCTTCAGAGAGGGTGGCGGTGGTGATGAGCGGGGTCGAACGGTGAAGGCGGTGCCCGGTTTCGAACCGCCTCATAGACGGATCAGGTAGCCGCCTGAGCGACAACAGCCCTGGTAGCGAGTATCCTGAAGGGTACGAGTGAAGTAATCGCATCGAGCCGGAACCGCACGTTGGTTCTCGGAGCTGTGGCCGTCATGGCGCTTGGCGTTGGCGGTGCTTTCGCGGCGCGCCCGAACGTCCAGGCAGCGTCCAATCCTGCTGACCCCGTCTCCGAGCTAGCTGGCGATGCCGGCCCCTCTGCCGCGGCGAGCAATGCACCATCACTTTCCGACGATGGAAGCGTTGTGGCGTTCGTCTCGGGCGACCAAGCCGATGGCAGTGACCAGCAGGTGGTTGTACGCGATCGCGTCGCCGACACGACCGCCGCGGTGGCCGAATCGCCGAGCCAGGCGCCGGCGGTCAGCGGCGATGGATGTGTCGTCGCCTACTCCGTTCCGCTCCCGGCACCCAACGAGGGCCGGGTACAGCTCACAGCAGTCAACCGCTGTCTCTCGCCCGGTGTGGCGCTGCTCGAAGAAGTAGTCCCCGAAGAACAATTGCTCGGCGATGAGCCTGTCGTTGCGTCCCTCGATATCCCTGCGCTATCCGCGGGAGTGGCCGTCGACACGATCGATTCGAGCGGCACGTTCGCCACTCCGGCCGTCTCCGAAAACGGGTCGGTGATTGCTTGGTCGGTCGGTTCGGAAATCAGGCGATACGTCGACACCGGTAGTGGTTATGCGCTGACGGACTTATTCGACTCCGCAGTCACGGCGTCGGTTGACGTGATGACCGGCGCAGATCTCGACATGTCAGCCGATGGCGACGTCATTGCATTTGTAGCGGGCCCTGGCAGCGCTCCATATGCCCCAGCGCCGGCCAACGTCTACGTGTGGAGCCAGCCCGGCGGATCAGCTGCGACCATCGAACTCGCTTCGATGACATCAGCCGGAACCCCGGGCGCCGCTGACTCGGGAGACCCGACCATCTCCGCTGACGGCTCGCTGGTTCTATTCGAATCTGTCAGCCAAGACCTTGCAGCTACCGGTGGGGCAACGACGCCAGCGCCGTTCATCGTCATGGTCGATCGGGGCAACGGCACGCGGGTGCTGGCCGACGCCGCCGACGCCGCTCGCCGGCCGGCGATATCGGCCGACGGCCACCACATGGCGTACGAACGCGACGGCTCGATCCGGCTCATGACTTGGGTCTCGGGAACGCCCTACGCCGTCACCGCTGACCAATCCGTGACCGACCCGCTCGCCACTGGCGGCGCTGGCGAATCGGCGACCGGACCAACTGTGTCCCGCTTCGGGCGATGGGTCGTGTTCGACAGCGATGCGGGAACAGCCCTCACCGACGACGTGCGTTTTCAGACCGGATCACAAGTGTGGGCTATCGACCTGCGCACGTCTTCCGACGGAAGCATTCCCGATACGACAACGACAACGACCACCGTCGCCGAGTCGACATCAACGACCACCACAACAACGGGCGGGATCAACGGGCCGGCTGTGACGGTCCCCGGCGGTGGCGTGGAGGCACCAGTCGCTACGACTCAACCGCCTCAGTCCACCGTGCCGCTCGGCACGTTGCCGCCGCCGACCACATTCCCGTCGAGCCCATTCTTCCCGTCGTCGAGTTCTGGGTCGTTCACATCATCGTCCGGATCCTCGGGGTCGTTCACGGGCGAGTCGAGTGTGCTCGTGCCCGATCAACCCCCGGTTTTCGATCCGGCATCAATCGTATTCGCTCCTACGATCATCAATGCCGGCCGACGAACTGCCTCTGCCACTCTGTCGAATCAAACCGGCGACACGATCAACCTGCGCACGATCAGCATCGATCCTGCCGTTGAGGGGCCATTCACCGTGCTCTCCGACACTTGCAGCAACACGCAACTTGCCGTGGGTGGCGGTTGCATGATCGAGGTTCAGTTCGCGCCGACTGCGGTCGGGGCGGCTTCGGCATTCTTGACCGCTGAGCTCTCCGATGGTTCCGTCGTTACAGCGTCGCTCAGCGGAGAGGGAACCGCCGAGCCAACACTCGATGTCGTGCCTGAGGTCGC
>JADWMG010000327.1 GCA_015767405.1 Actinomycetota bacterium | reverse complement strand
AAGCGCCCAAGTCGACGAGATCTGGCGCACCGGGCTCGCGGAGCTGCGCGCGCTCGGCCTCCCCGACGGGAACGCAGCCGCCGCGACCGCCGTACTCGACGCGTTCGATGAGCTGATCGACGTCAGCGCCCAATGGAGCGGAGCCTTCATCGCAGCAGGCTCAATGACAGACATGACTCCCGAGCTCGAGACGCTCTTCGGTGAACTCGAAAGCGCCAGTACGAACGCCGTACTACTGGCCGAAGACATCGGCCTGCAGCAATGCTTCACCAACCAGTAGGCACGAGCCAGTAGGCATGAGCGATCTGACCACGATCGCCCGCGTCGACGCCGAGGTCGCTCGGCGGATTGCAGGAGACCTTCAGACCCTATGAAGTAGAGCAGCCACCTGTTCTGCCGACGGTCGACCGACACCGATGCGCTCGTGTCGATGACGCAAGACGTCTGACCAAGATCCCCGCTCCGCATCCATCTGGCACGGTGCCCACCAGTCGCCCCCGGCCGTTGGAGCCATATCCGGGCAGCGGCAATCCATGGCGTTGCCGATGCACGTCATGCGAGCGCGAAGTGCTGCCTCGGTACGGCAACGTGAAGAAGGGGGCGGGATGTGTGTGGTGCGCCCGCCGTCGCATCGATCCGGACGAGGCAGTGGCGACCACGCTCGAACACGAGCACCCCGGGAGTGATCGGCGGACTGCAGTACTACGCGGCAGTCAGGAAGCCCGCCCATATCCGGCTGGGAGAGATGATGTTGCGCCCAGCGGGCTAGCTGGCGGGCGCCATCTCTACGGCGTCAGTCCTTTGCCATTTCACGGGCAAACTTCCTTGCGTTTCCTAGGTCGTTGCTAGTGGGATGTTTCCGGTTAACAAGGAAGAGGAACTCACCTTTGCAGAAGAACCTTCCAGCTACTTCAGCACCCTTCGCCGCTACCGCTTCTTCCAGGGCTCCAACTTCTTTTCCCTTGCCTTCTCCTGAGGTACCAAAGAGAGCTACCTTCCTCCCGTCAAAGTTGTTTCTGTCGATGAATCGCTTAAGGCCAAAAGCCCGCAAGGGGCCGTATAGCCCAGCACCCAGGAATACAAAAGAGTCTTCAGCCAACTTGTCTTCTGTTTTCACATTCTCTGCGGCAACACCCAATTCAGTAGCGATGGCGTCGGCCAGTTTCTTGGTGTTCCCGGTCATGGAGTAGTAGATAACCTCAAACATTGTTGGTGCCATCCCCTGTTCTTTGGTCGCACATTGCATCTGGCGCTTCGTTTGCCGAAAACCCTAGCTGCAAGCGGGAACCTCGTCGTGACGGTTCGCCGTACCGACTCTGAGGATTGCCGCAGGGGAGACGGGCGAGATGCTTCGAGGCTTCCTGCAGTGCTACCGGACCGTCGGTCACGTGTCCTTGGTAGATGCCGAGCCAGGCGCCGAATCGTTGCTGTCTTCGTCCACGTCGACATCGACGAAACGATCGCACGCATCGACGCCGAGGTCGAGCACGGACACACTCACGTTGAGGCGATCGAGTCGTCGCAACCGACCGACGCCACGCGGCACTGTTGCGTTGATCGATCGAGGGCGCGGTTCAGCGACCTCTGTTGTCCAGCGTTCCGTCAGATCGCTATGGCGAGTTCATCGAAGGCGGCCGCCAGACGCAGACAGCCTCGGCGGGCTTCAACGCCGAGTTCGTAGTGACCGCGTCGCAGATTCTGGACGAACGCATGGCCCCGGATCACCGTCGACGCGGTCCGATCCGTTCGCAGACCTCGCATCGGACGGAGCCTGGCTTTGAGTCGTCCGTGGTCGCACTCGATGCGGTTGTTCGCGTACTGGGTCGTGTCGTGGAACGCGTCGGGAAGCAGTTCGTCGACCACTCGCAGCAACGGCGCAGCCAGATCGGTCGTCACCTCCAGCGGCCGGTCACGACCGGCCAGCATCGTCTCGAAGAACCTGGTCGTCGCTGGAATGTTGCGTCGTCTCGACACGTACACGTCGATGACCTGGCCGTATTGGTCGACGGCGCGGTACACGTAGCGCCACACGCCGGCCACTCGTACGTAGGTCTCGTCGACGAACCAACGCTCGCCGACGCTGTGACGGCACGGCCGCGCCGCCTCGATGACCAGCGGCGTGAAGCGTTGTACCCAGCGGTAGATGGTGACGTGATCGACGTCGATGCCGCGTTCGGCGAGGAGTTCTTCGACATCGCGGTAGGACAGGCCGTAGCGGAGGTACCAGCGGACGGCGAGCAAGATCACGTCCGGTGGGAACCGGAACCCAGCAAACGACGGAGATTCTGAACGGCGACGGCGAAGCACCCGGGCACGCTACGACCCGCACCCGATCCATCAACGCAACAGTGCCCGAGAAGCTCCATGTCCGTCCGTTCGGAATGGTCCCGTCGATCCCTTGAAGCACCGAAGCTCGTCCTCGAGATCGGCGGGGTCGACTGGGTGCCCGGTGGGGGAGGTGAAGACGAGGTCGTCTTGGTTCGACCACACGTCGCCACACGTGAGCCGTTGCCTCTTCTGGTCGGTAAGTCGCCGGCGCAACGCTTCGAGGACGGCGGGTGGCGCGTCGAGGGATCGCACCGACTGCGGGGTGTTCGGATTGGCGAGGACGACGGTTC
>JADWMG010000326.1 GCA_015767405.1 Actinomycetota bacterium | reverse complement strand
TTCATGATCGGCGGCAACGACACGATGGATACGATCCATCGCGTCACTGACTTCGCGGCCGGGGAGGGCTACGAGCTTCGCGGCGTCGGCGTGCCCAAGACGGTCGACAACGATCTCTACGCCACCGACCACACACCGGGATACCCCAGCGCGGCACGATACACGGCCCTGACCGTGCAGCAGGCCGGCCGACTGGCCCGCGACATGCAGAAGGTCGACCAGTTCACGATCTACCAGTCCATCGGCCGCGACGCCGGATGGCTCACGGCCGCCGCAGCCCTGGCCAAACGGAGCGACGAAGACGCGCCGCACCTCGTATACATGCCCGAACGCGCCTTCTATAAAGAGCAGTTCCTGGCCGACGTGGCTGACGCACACAACCGTTTCGGCTACGTGTCGATCGTCTGCGGCGAGGGCATCAAGTACGCCGACGGCACCCCGGTCTCAGCCTCGCAGACCACGGACAAGTTCGCCAACGTCGAGTTCGGAGCCATGGGCGGAGCCAGTGTCGGCATGCAACTGCACCGCATGGTCAGCGACACGTTCAGCTGGCGGGGCGAGTTCCAGATCACTGAGTCGCTGCCGATGTGCGCCATCGATCGCGCCGTCGAGGTGGACCTGGCCGAAGCGTACGGCTGCGGACGCGAGGCGGCACGGCTTGCCGGCGAAGGCGCCAGCGGCGTCATGGTCGCCCTGGTCCGCGAGTCCAACGATCCGTACAAGTGCTCCCTCGGCACCGCGCCGCTCGAAGACGTCGCCGTGAGAGCCAAGCCGATGCCCGACGAGATGATCAACGAGCGCGGCAACTTCCCGAGCGATGCGTTTCTGGAGTACCTTCGCCCGCTCGTGGGGGAGTTGCCCGAGTACGCCGATCTGACGATCGAACCGGTCAAGTGACTGCAGGCAAGCGACCCCTCAACGAAAGAGGAGCCCGATCATGAACTCTACCGACACCAGGTACAGCCAGTTCGCTCTGTGCCGCGAGATGATGGACACCGTCGGCGTGGTTGACCGTTTCGATCCGGGTCAGACCGCTGAGGACTAGGGCGAAAAGCCCAGCTGCTCGAACAGCTGCGGCGACTGCTTCAGGTAGCGATCCTTGGCGGTTTCCATGAACCACGCTTCGGCCACCGTCTCGTTGTTCTGCAACCGTGCATTCTGCCAGTCTGGCGGCACGTCCGGCCGGTACTGAGTCCAGTCTACGTTGACGAAGCTGATCGCCTTGATGTTCTTCTCGTAGGCCAGCGAGAAGTAGTTGACGAACCACGTGTCCCAGGAGCGCAGGTCGCCATCGAAGATCCCATAAACCGGGCTCGATTCGGCGACCATCACCGGCTTCTTGTGCGTCTTCGCGAAGTCGAACACGGCCTTGGCGTCGGGACCCAGGTCGGAGCCGTACATGTGACCGAACAGGGAGACCGCCACCCAGTCGACGTAGTCATCGCCGGGGTACCAAGACTCAAGCGGGTGACCTTCCCAGGGTGGGGCTGCGTAGGAGTGCCACACGAACGCGACGTTGCTGACGTCCTCTTCACGGATGATGTCGACGACTTGCTTGTACGCAGTCACATACTCCGACGGTTCCAACTCGTTGTGCGGGCCGTCGAACTCGTAGCCAATCCGGAGGTAGATGGGACAGTTGACCGTCTTGGCCCAGGTGCTGAAGTCGCGAATGACGTGGTCATACTCTCCCTCCGCGGTCTTCTTCGCGATGTCCCACTTACCCACCATCCATAGCGCGCTCTGCAGAACCGAATGGGGAAAGCTATGCACCAGCTCCTGATGGTTTTGAGTATACCCCCACTCGTTGACCTCCGTGTTCCACAGGCCGTCGGTGCTGGGGACGCCCCAATAAGCCATCCATCCGCCTGGCGCTGGCTCATGGGGGAAGTCGGCGGTGTACTCGTTGATGTCTTCCAAATTCTGCCCCACGATCAGCAGCGTCTTACCCGTCGGCGGCACGAACTTAGTTTGTTCGTATTCGTACACGAACGCGGGGTCAACCTCGGTCCGGATCTTGTCCACGAGGTCCGCGATGGGGTCGCCTCCGACGCCACCATCTCCACCGGTTCCGCCGTCACCAGCAACGCCTCCCGTTCCGCCGTCGCCGCCATCACCACCCGGCGTCTCACCACAGCCCACGAGTCGCACGGCTCCTACTGCAGCCAGAACGAGCACAAAGCCAATCAACCAACGCATAAGCAACCTCCCCGGTCTTCACGAAGCCGTACGCGATGCAAAGGCAAGCTAAGTCGTCACGGAATGCGGCGCAATACGTACTTCTGCACTTTCTCTGTCAGCGCAGACTTTGCGCGAGCGACCGCATTGTCCTCGCGCTTCTTGCGTTCACATCGCAGGGAAAGCGCGTTATTCCAGTCGGAGGTCAGCGCTCACGCCTCGAGTGATTGCTAGACCGCGGTCGGCCGCGATTCTCGCCAACGACTCGCGACTGCTTGGGTGTGATGATCATCGGGACCGAACCAGGTGCGCGATGACGCGCCTCAGCTCGGCTCCGTTGCGCTCCACTTCGAGGAGCGTTCGGCGAAGCTCGGTCTTTTCTGCTCGCTCGGTGAGTGCCTTCTTGAGCAAACCGCCGAGCCGATTTTGTTGCCGTTGAATCCTAAG
>JADWMG010000101.1 GCA_015767405.1 Actinomycetota bacterium | reverse complement strand
GAAGAGGGTGGCAGCACCTACAACCCGAAAGAGCAGTACACCGCGAACAACGACGGAGTGTTCTCAGGCCCCTGATCGGGCGTACAAACTGAGCGTTGTCAGAACATCGTTCCCGAAAACGGTGCTGGCTGGACCGCGAAGAGCGCGTCGAGATCGGAGAGAGCTTCTGTCGGCGCGTCCGATAGCGCACCCGACGCGGCCAGTCCAGACCACGGGACGCCACCAAGATAGGTCGCAGAGAGTGTCGCGATGTCGACTCGCAGATCTGGCTTCGCGTCGGTGCGCTGGGCGCCAGCCCGCGAGATTGTCCAGCGGCCACAGTTCTCCGTGAACATCGGATCGTCGACCTCAACCACTGCTGATTTGTCGGTGGGGCCGAATGTTCGTCGCTTCAGAGCGGCGTCGACGTCGAGTAGTCGCACCCACTGCTCGTCCAACCGCTGACGTGTCTCGTATGCGCGGCTGTCGAACATTGCCAGCCGAATAGGGTCGTCGACAGGTCTCGGCTCGGCGCGCCACACGACAACCAGGTCGATTCCCAGGGCGTAGTCCCACAACGCGAGCTCGACCGCAGGGGAAGCACCCCACAGATCGAACACCCGCCCCTTGCCGGTCGGGTTGTCCGCGAAGTCTTCGTCCCACTCGACTTCGTACAGCACGTACCCGTCGTCTTCGCCGGCGTCGCTCGTGTGTGCCGCCACAAACGTTCCTTTGCCAAACCGGGATGGTGCGGGTTCCAGTGCGGCTCGCAGCTTGTGCGGCCATATCCAGTCCGGCCGGTTGACCGTTCCGACTCGCCATCGTGACGAGTCGTAGATCGGTGGCACCTTGGACAGCAGTTCGTGCCTTTCGAGAACGCGCATGGTCCCGCTAGGCGGATCGCAGCGCAGTGGTCGCGCCCGGCGCGCGTCGATCACCGCTGACACGGTGTCGCCAGCCAGTCCGAAACCGAAGCGGCCGTAAATCGGAGTCTCGCTCGCTCGCAGACTGGCGAGGTTGTTTCCGGCCGAGCGTGCATCGATGAGCAGCCGACTGATCAGCGAGGTCAGGAGTCCACGCCGTGTGTGCGTGGGGAGGATGCCGACCTCTGTCACGCCAGCTGTCTTGAGCCGGGCACCTCCCGGAACGGACGTATCGAAGTGAAACGCGCCGACGTTGCCGACACAGCGTTCTCCGTCCCACGCGGCTAGGAAATCTCCGTGCTCCCACGACTCGATTTCTGATTCATAGACATCGTCGGTGATTGGCCCGGTTAGTAACGCTGCGCGGACCGTATCGCTGACGGCGCGCCGTTCGCTTTCCGCGACGGCATGAATATCAAAGTTGTCCACCCCGGAACGATGCCACACTCATCGCTGAGTGCGGCATCGATTTCGAACAGTGTCGAACTGCTAGACGGCGAGAAGGTCGCGGGCACCCGTGTCGCTCGACGGGTGGCGCAGCTTGCTCATTGCGCGAGCTTCGATCTGGCGGATGCGCTCGCGGGTGAGGTTGAAGTGTTCTCCGACCTCTTCCAGAGTGCGTGGCTCGCCACGATCGAGACCGAAACGGAGCTTCAGGATCTCGCGCTCGCGTTCGTCAAGTGGGGCCAGCAGGCGGCTGATCTCGTCGGGCAGCAGCGCCGTAGCGGCAACCTCGAACGGCGACTCGGCCGAACGGTCTTCGACCACGTCGCCGAGTTCGGCGTCGCCATCTTCGCGGAGTGGCTCGGAGAGCGAGAGCGGCTCGGCGGCGAAGCGAAGAGCTTCTGTCACCTTGTCTTCGGGCATCTCGACTTCCATCGCCAACTCGGAGAGTGTGGCAGGCCTGCCGTACTTCAGTTCGAGCCGTGAACGGGCCTTTTGTAGACGGGCGAGCGTGTCGCCGGCGTGGACCGGGAGACGAATGGTGCGGCCTGTGTTGGCGATACCGCGGGTGATTGCCTGACGGATCCACCACGTTGCATACGTGGAGAACTTGAATCCCTTGCGCCAGTCGAACTTCTCGACGGCATGCATGAGGCCGAGGTTGCCCTCTTGGATGAGGTCGAGGAGTGGCAGACCCGACGCCTGGTACTTCTTGGCGATCGACACCACGAGGCGCAAGTTCGATTGCACGAACTGGCGCTCGGCCTGTTCACCCTTGCGGGCGGTGCGGCGCAACTCGCGCTTCTTGGCCGGAGTGACTCCTTTACCACCGGCGTCGAGCTTTGTAATCGCCTCGTTGCCGGCTTCGATTGCCTTTGCCAGTCGGACCTCGTCGTCCTTTGTCAGCAGCGTGTACTGCCCAATGTCGGTGAGGTAGAGACGGACGAGGTCTTCGTCGTCTCGATCGACGCGATCTTTGGCCACCGGCGGCTCCTACTGTTCATGTCGGACGGAGAGATCGATGAGCATCGATCTCGCCGTGGAGGATGTGGTGTGCGAAGGTGTCGAATGGCACTGACTGCAAGAGGGGTGCACGCCGGGTGTCACGAGACATCGGTCACCATACCGACGAGGTCCGAAGCGTCAACACGCGAAGGGCAACGGCGGCCACAATATCGCTGGTTCAGATAATGAGATGGTGGATATCGTTATGACAGATGTAGCGGAGTTGACCGAAGTCGAACTCACGATTGTGACGATTCAATTCGACGCTGCGGACAACAAAGCACTGCTGGCCGTGCTCTCCAAGTACATCGTTCTGACTCGCATGGTCGACGGGTGTCGCAACGTCGATCTCTGTTCGAGCGTGACTCATCCTGGGCGTCACCTCTTGATCCAGAAGTGGGAGAGCCCCGAGTTTCAGCAACGCCATTTCGATTCAGCTTTGATGGTCGAGATGGCTGAGTCCTGTGCCGGAATTCTCAGTGGGCCTCCCGAGGTGGGCCTCTGGGACGGAACAAGCGCTCACGACCTGAGGTGATGTCGGGGTGCCCGTGGACCGCGAGCACCAAATCGCTCTGAGGCGTTAGAATTGCGGGACTATGCCGAATCCAGTTCTCAATGAAGCGACTTTCGAGGAAGCCTCGAAAGGCTGGGCTGCCCCGAAAGCCGGCTCCCATGTACAGACGCAGCCCGTCACCGATGGGCCGGTGACCAACTGGCAGAAATCGATGACCGTCAATGGCACGATCAGTGCGTCGGCGGTCCTTCTGGTGATCTTGCTTGTCGCCGCCTCGTTCGGTTGGAACGCCGCCACAGGCCCAGAGACCGTCGATGGCGTCGACACCTACTCGTTCCCACCCATGGCGATGCTCGGCATCGTCATTGGGTTCGTGGCTGTTCTTGTCGCGATGCGCAAGCCGAATCTCGCCAAGATCTTTGGGCCCGTCTATGCGATCTGTTACGGATTTGCCGTCGGTGCGATCTCGAAGGGCTACGAGACGCTCTTCAACGGCATTGTTCTCCAGGCCGTTCTCGCCACCGCCTCTGTATTCGCCGTCATGCTGGTGCTCTACCGCACCCGGATCATCAAGGTCACCGACAAGTTCCGCCGCAACGTCATCTTCGCCACGCTCGGGGTGATGGTGCTGTATATCGGCTCGTTCATCTTCAGTCTCTTTGGCGGCTCGCTCCCGTTCCTCAACGGCGACAACATGTTGCTGAGCATCCTGTTCTCGGTGTTCGTATGTGGTCTTGCATCCATGAACCTCGCACTCGACTTCGACTTCATCGAGCGTGGCACCAACTCCGGCCTGCCCAAGGCATACGAGTGGGTTGCGGCGCTCGGTCTCGTTGTCACGCTCGTTTGGCTGTACCTCGAGATCTTGCGTTTGCTCTCCTATCTCCGCAGCTGACCGCACAATCAACATGACCTCGGCCAACAGCGGCAGCTTCGTCGAAGCTGCCGCCGTCGCAGCTCTCGGGGGTGTCTTCGGAGCAGCCGTCGGCAGTCCGTTGGGGCTGGCGATACCGGTTGGCGCAATTGCAGCTGCGAACGGAGCGATCTCTGGGTGGCGTCAGGTCTACGACTGGAGCTGCTCCAACGGCCTGGTCGCGTTCACTCTCGATTCCACTTGGGCGTTCCCGATGACCGCTGCCGGTCTCTTCTCGCACGGCGTGGCCTTGCTGTCGAAGAAGCCGGGCTACGACGCGAGCCTCAGCCGGCGCCAGAACCGGCACGTGTATCGGCGAGGGTTCATGCCACGACGTGGTTTCGCGATCACGGTGGGCAACGTGATCAGCGGGGCCGGCGACATGTCGCTGCCGCGTCGCCAACGGCTTGTCACCGATCATGAAGACGTCCATGTCTGGCAGGCGCGCTGGTTCGGCCCCTTCTACCCGCTTCTGTACGGCGGCTGGATGCTGCTCGGTGGTGCGGTCGGAGCTGTGGTCTGGGTGGTCAGTCGCCGTAGCGATCGTTTCACGAAGGTCGTCGAGTCATCTGCGTACTACGTCAACCCGTTCGAGTGGTGGGCGTACAGCCGAGCGAACCAATGGCCTCCATCTGGGAAGGTGAAAGGCCTGGGTTGGCGGCGCCCCATGGTGCAGCCGTTCAGAATCGAGTAGTGAGTCGGGTGCTGGTCAGCGCTCGTGTCGGCCACACCGAGCGCTAGTTAGAGCAGGGCGAGGAGATCGAGCAACGCCTCGTTGAACTCGGCGGGCTTTTCCTGCTGGGTCCAGTGGCCGGCATTGTCAATCATTGTGATGCCACGGAAGTCGGGAAGCGTCGCAGTCATTGCTTCGACGAACTCTGGTCGATGCGCGATGACCCCGTCCTTTGTCCCGCCGATGAACGCCGTCGGCACAGCGGGCACCGGAAGGTCCTTCGTCAATTCGTAGTCGGCGTCGAGATTGCGGTACCAGCTCAGTGGTCCGAAGAAGCCGCTCGTCTCGAACTGCTCCACATAGACAGCGAACTCGTCGGCGTCGATCCAATTTGGAAGGCCGTCTGGGATCGGCTTGCTACGTGTGATCGAGTCGAGGAACCCGGTTCCCTCCATCGGGGGAAACTCGGTGGGCATGGGGCCGAACATCTCCGCTGACCCGCCCCACAGTGTGTAGCGCAAGCTCAGCGCGGCATCAGCTTCGAGTTCGGCTTCGGCAGGCCCGACAGCTTGGAAGTAGAGGATGTAGAAGAATCGATCGCTCCACATCGCCTTCATCAATTCGGTCGGCGGCGCCGGCCACGCGATGTACGGCACGCTGACATTGACGAGACCGTGTACCCGCTCGGGGAAGAGGCGGCTGAGGTCCCAGACCACCATCGCGCCCCAGTCGTGCCCGACAAAATAGGCGTTGTCGGCTCCGACATCGTCGAGCACTCCGATGAGGTCTTCGCACAGATGGTCGACGCGATAGTCGGCTACTTCGGTTGGTTTGCTCGACGCTGCGTAGCCGCGCTGGTCCGGTACGAGCACGTGATACCCAGCCTCGACGAGCGGACCGATCTGGTGGCGCCAGGAATTGGAGCTCTCGGGGAAGCCGTGAACGAGCACAACGACCGGATCGCCAGGGCGGCCTGCCTCCAGCACGTCGAGTTCGATCCCGTTGGTTGCGACGCGCCGATGACTTGGCTGCACGCTCACTGGTCAGGGTCCGGCGATGAGTTCGGTCCAGCTGAGATCATCAGCTGACCAGAGCCGCTCAAACGCAGCATCGCCATCGTCGCTGAACCCGAATCGGTTGCGGTAATTGTAGAGCCAGCGCTGCTTGTTGAGCTTCACGCCCATCCGGTCGAGGCGACCTGCGCAGTACGTGTCCCAGGCAGCGTTCTCGGCGAGCGACAGGTCGAAGTCGTCGGGCGCCTCCGCATAGTCGGACCGGAGCCGATCTTTTGCTCGCAGAAGTGTCCGGCCAAGAGAACCGCGCGCAGCGTCGGCACTGAAATGGGTGAAGCGCTTGGTGTTTTCCAAGGCGCCGCTCTCGGCACGGAGAGTGAGTGTGCTGTCGGACGATGTGCCGTCAGCTTCCGCGGCGAGCTTCGACAAGGGAGTTGATTCGTCGACGATGACGTGGATGGGGTTGGCGACACCGAGCATCTCGGCCAACTCGGTCACGACATCGACGATGTCTTGAGCCTCGTATTTGACGAAGTGGAATTCACTTGGCGTAACGGTGATCTTTGCCGTCGACACTGCAGCCATCAGGCGGGCGTCGGTTGAGCGTCGGCCTGCGCGTGGAAGGCCCGGATGGCCTCTTTGCGCTCATCGAGTGCTTCCTGGTCCATCATCGAGATGGTGTCGACCTCATCGTCGCTGAAGCCGGCCAGCTCGCGAAAGCGCCGAGCCAGCCCGATCGGGCTTTCGTCAGTTTCGCCGCGGGCGCCACCGAAGCTGAAGAGCTTGTCGACAACCTGCTGGAACTCGAGTGCCTTCTTGCGGCGGTCGGGATCATTCTCGGTGACCTTGCGTAACCAATCAGAACCCATCTTCACGTGGGTGACCTCGTCGGCGAGCATCCAGTCTTCACAGAATTCGAGGTACGGGTCGCCGGCAAGATTGCCGAACTCCTTCATCTGCGTGAACACGTCGATGGCCAGACCTTCAAGGGCGCGGTTGACGCCGGCCAGGCGAAGGATCGGGTCGTTGGAGCAGGCGGCCTCGAAGAGCACGGTGTTTTCCGCAAACTGGCCGAGTTCGGTGCCCATCCAGTCGGAGAGCTTGACGCTGATCTCGACGTGGCGAGCTTCGTCCCACGCCTGACGCGCCATGTCGAGCTTCAATTCGAACGGAATGGTGTCGCCAGAGCCGTCGCCTGCCTCGAAGTCATGGGCTGTGCGGCCGGCACCTTCGAGCGCCTGTATTTCGCCGACCATGATTCCGTGCATCAACGACCGTGCGCCGTCGGAGGCATCATGGCGGTCGGGGGTGAGCCGGTTTGACGATGCGCGGCTCTTAGCCGTGGCCGCGTCGACGTCGACCGTCGTGCGGGCATCTTTCATCCGCTCGGCCATGTTCGTTTGCACGAACCGCTCGTCACGAGCGAGGTCATCTACCGGAAAGAACTGACGCATCAGGCGCCCCCTTCAGTTGTCGAAACCGATGTGCCAATACTACCTGGCCCTGTTATTCCGCCTGCCTCAACCATGATCGCCTCGAGCTTGGCTTGGTGTTCGGCCGCCCGGCGAACATGATCGGGAGTGGTGATCAACGACTGCAGCAGCATCTCGCCGTCGCGCCAGTCGTCGTACTCGTCCTGGAGGATGAAGTTGATGAACCGGACCGTCGGCGCATCAGTGATTTCGCTCGCGTTATTGCGGTGGTATGTGTATGCGCCGATGAAACGAGGGATGAGCACGCGGTAGACCCCGACGAGCTTCTCGATTGTCAGTTCCGCCGCTTCGGGTTCGGTCATTGCCTCGATGAAGCGCTCCATTGCCTCGTTCGCCGGCGCGGTGAGGCGCTCGGGCTTCATCTCACGAAGCTCGGGAAGGCGTTTGTGCCAGATGTCAGCGTGCCAAGAATGGTGGTAACAGTGGGTGCCGAACCGCATCTTGACGTCGAGTTCGGGCACCGTGGCGATCCAACCGCCGAGTGCTTCGAACAGTTTCATTTCGGTCCACTTGTAGTTGCCGACCCGACGTGCGGTCTCTTCCACGTCGAACAGGCCCGGCAGCTCGCGCCGGTCCCACGGAGTAAACGGTGCACGTACGGTCGTTTGCGTTTCGGTCTCTGAGTTCCCCATCGTCCGAAGACAGTAGTAGAACACCGTTCGAGTCAACCTGTCGGACGACTGTCCGGTGAGCCTGACCGCGGACAGGTCGCGCCGAAGCTCACCGCAGGATCGTGAATCCGGTTCCGGTGAGCTTGACCGCGGACAGGTCGCGCTCAGGCTCACCGCAAGTCTTTAGGGGACAGGGTGGCCGGCGGCCCAGGCGGCTTCGGCGGCGCCGAGGTCGGTGGCTGGTTCGCCATCGGCGATGTATTCGAACAGCATCGCCCTCCATGGGCCGTGCGCTCCGAGTTTGCCGAGGATTGCGTTCACGCCCCAGACGACGCGATCGAGGATCACGAAGCTCGGTGGCATGTTGAGCTGCTCGATGACGGGCGCATGCGGGCCCTGGACATCGAAAATCACGGCGAGCGTGTCACGCATCCACTCGCGCGTGAACGTGAACTCGTCGGTGAGGTAGGGCACATAAGGACTCGACACGTACTCGTAGACGAGTGCCGGATCGAGGCCGTGCGATGCCGGAAGGAAGTTCGAGCTGACCATCTCGGCTACGAGCTTGTCGGGGTCGCGGTCGATGATGATCGCGTCCATCGTCGGACGGAGCGACTCCCATTCACCGGGGGACCAGCGCTTGACCAGACCGAAGTCGAGGAATGTGACACTGCCGTCGTGGTGGAACTTGTAGTTACCAGGATGCGGGTCGCCGTTGAAGATGCCGTATCGGTTGATGGCGTTCTGCGCGAATCTCCAGACGACCTCGGCGGCTCGTTGCTTGGTCTCCTCCGACTCTTCCCGGCGAAATTCGTCGAACGACATCCCGTCAACCCACTCGGTGGTCAGCACTCGCGGGCTGCAGAGTTCGGGCACG
>JADWMG010000100.1 GCA_015767405.1 Actinomycetota bacterium | reverse complement strand
GCACGATCACGTCGTAGCCGGAGTTACCGGCGGCGATCTGCGGCTGCATCGCCTCGTTGGAGTCGTAGACGTCCATCGTCGCGCTGATTCCGTACTCGTCGGCGAACCTTTGCAGCTGGTCGGGATCGATGTACTCGGCCCAGTTGAACAGTGCAAGATCGCCATCGACCTCGTCGACCGCACATTCGACCGTCGCGATATCGCCGCCGGAAGCGTCGCTGCCGGAATCGCTGCCGTCGGTCGTAGCCGACTCGCCCCCGTCGGTCGTCGCGGCCTCGCCGCTGTCACTGCTGCTGCTGTCGTCGTCGCTTCCGCAGGCGGTGGCAAGTAGCGCAAGCGCCAGTGGTACTGCCGCGAAGCGCGCCAATCGGCCGATAGGTGTTCGTGTTGCTTTCATTGTCTCTCCCCTTGCTGTTGTGGATGTGTCGGTAGTGGTTGTGTTGGTAATGGAAAATTGCACGCTTCAGATTCCCACCCGACTCGGCTCGTCGTCGGTGTCTGCGTCGGCGGGCGGGCCCTTGCTGCCGGTGGTGCGTTGTGCCAACAACGACAGGATTACGAGGAGGACCGACGCGGCGAGCATCAAGACCGACACCGAGTTGATGAGCGGAGTGACGCCCCGGCGGATGAGGCCGAAGACATATACCGGCAAAGTGGTTGCGCCAGGGCCAGATACGAACTGTGTGATCACGACGTCATCGAGCGACAACGTCAGTGCGAGAAGTGCACCACCGGCGACGCCGGGCGCGATCTGAGGCAGCGTGATGTGGCGGAAAGTTTTCCAGCGGGTCGCGTACAGGTCGAGCGCGGCTTCCTCGAGACGCTCGTCCATTCCTGCGAGCCGGGCGCGAACGACGATGGACACGAAGCTGATACTGAACGCGATGTGGCTGATGGCGATGGTTGTGAAGCCCTTGGTGATCTGGATCCCGAGCACTGAATCGATGAGGTCGAGGAACTGCGAGAAGAACAGCAGCATCATGACGGCCATCGTGACATCGGGAATGATGATCGGTAGATAGAGCAGCCCGTCGAAGACCCGGTCGCCCCGAAAGCGGAATCGCTCGAGCGCCAGTGCTGCCATCGTGCCGAGTACCACCGACACCCCAGTCGAGACCAGAGCGACCTTGACCGAGATCCAGATGGAGTCCTGGATCGGCTCGTTTGCCGCAAACTCTCTGTACCAGTCAAGTGTGAAGCCGCCCCAGGTGCCCACGTTGCGGTTGTCGCTGAACGAGAAGATCAGCAGCAGAATGATCGGCGCGTAGAAGAACACGTACACGAGAATGGCGTTGGTGCTGAGCAACCACTTCGTTGTCCCGCGCGGCTTCGCTGTGTCCCCACTCATGCCGGTCGACTCCGAGTTGATCGACTCATAGCGTTCGACCACCCTTACGGAAGTACAAGATGGTCGCGAACAACATCACCACGGTGAGGGTGAACGACAACGATGCACCAACAGGCCAGTTCCGCGCGGTTAGGAACTGAGTGACGATGTACGACCCGAGGAGCGTGGTCTTCGCGCCGCCGAGGATCTCGGGTGTCACGTACGCCCCGAGACTCGGGATGAACACGAGGATCGAGCCGGCAATCACGCCCGGCATCGACAGCGGCAGCAGGATTCGGCGGAAGGTCTGGAAGCCGTTGGCATAGAGGTCGCGACTGGCTTCGACGAGACCAAGATCGATTCGTTCAAGCGAGGCGTAGAGCGGAAGGATCATGAACGGCAGGAAGCCGTATACGAGGCCGATGACGACTGCGGTCGGCGTGAACAGGATGCGAGTGTCACCGAGCCCTACGAAGTCGGTGGCCTTCGAAACCGGGCCATTAGTACCGAGTAGAACTCGCCAGGCGTAGTTGCGAACGAGGAAGTTCGTCCAGAACGGGATCATGACGAAAACGAGCATGACGTTGCGGATGGTCGGTGTCCTGGTCGCGAGGTAGTACGAAAACGGGTAGGCGATGATGAGGCAGATGACTGTGGTTATCAACGCCAACCACAGCGACCGGAACAAGATGTCGCGAACGAGCGGTTCGCTGAGCTTGCGATATGCATCGAGATTCCAACCCGACAGGTCGGTGCCACCGAACCTGTTACGAGTTGCGAACGAGTAGACCATCACGATGACCAGTGGGATCGCGAAGAACAGCACCAGGTAGAAATACGCCGGAAGCGCTATGAGGAACCCTCTTCTCGATGCCGCACGCTTGGCGGCGCGTTCGAACTCGGGTGTCGCCGCCGCGACCTCGTTCTCGTCGCCCGATGGTTCAGGCGCGACGATCTCAGTGATGGTCACCGGTGCTCACCCCTGGCCCTCGACGACGGCGACGGCGCCGTGGTCCCACGACACGGTGACCTCTTCGCCCGGCTCGTGCCTGGTTTCGTGAGGGAGATTCTCCTCGCGAACGTCGATCTCCATCCAGTCGAGGCCGACTCGATACACGATGGCGTTGCCGAGGTAGGTGATCGATCGGATCACGCCATCGACCGCCGATTGTCCGGGTTCGATCTCTCGGCGAGAGCCGATGGTTGCCCGCTCGGGCCGAAGAATGACCGACACTGAGCTTCCCACCGCAAGGCCGGTATCCAGCGGGATTCGAGCACCGTTGAGTAGGCACACCACATCGCTGCTCTCGACGTTGCCTTCCAGCAAGTTCGTCTGACCGATGAAGTCGGCTACAAAACGATTGACGGGACGCTCGTAGATCGCCTCCGGCGGATCGACCTGGAGGAGCTGCCCCTGGTCCATGATGCCGATCCGGTCGCTCATGGTGAGCGCCTCTTCCTGATCGTGCGTAACGAATACGAAGCTGATGCCCAACTCACGCTGAAGGGTCTTGAGCTCGGACTGCATCTCCACTCGTAGCTTGAGGTCGAGTGCGCCCAGAGGTTCGTCGAGGAGCAGCACCTTGGGCCGATTGACTAGTGCCCGCGCTAGAGCGATGCGCTGCTGTTGGCCGCCGGAGAGCTGATCTGGCTTGCGCTCGCCCATGTTGCTGAGCTTGACCATTTCCAGTGCTTCGCCGACGCGAGTCTTGATCTCGGCCTTCTTGACACGCTGCATTCGTAACCCGAAACCGACGTTGTCATTGATGTCCAAATGGGGGAACAAGGCATAGTTCTGAAAGACCGTATTCACGGGCCGCTTGTTCGGCGGCAGTGTCCCCACTTCGTGATCGAAAATTTTCAGACTGCCCTGCGTCGGGAACTCCAGGCCGGCGATCATCCGCAGTGTGGTTGTCTTGCCGCAACCCGATGGCCCGAGTAGGGCGAAAAACTCCCCGTCGCCGATATCGAGGTCGATGTTGTCGACCGCGACGACGTCGCCGAAGCGCTTGGTGATACCTCTGAGTCCAACGGCTGTCACCGTCGTATCTGATGCTGCCGGGTTGTCGTTCAACGTGTTCCCCAGGTGTAGGTCTGCTTGACGAGTCGAAGATAGTTGAACAGCTCCACGCTGGAGACACCAGCGAGTGGCCGGATCTGTTCGTTGACGAAGCGCAAGAGGTGATCGGCATCACTGCAGACGACCTCCGCGAGGATGTCATACCGTCCGGCGGTGATGATCAGGTAGCTGACTTCTTCCAGCTGTGCCAAGCGGTCGGCGATCTCGACAATGTCACCGTCGACGTCGACGCCGACCATCGCCGGATAGTCGAATCCGAGCGTGCTCGGATCGGTCACAGCAACAACTTGCATGGAACCCCGATCGATCAGCCGATTGACGCGTTGGCGCGTCGCCGGCTGTGAGAGCCCGACACGGCGCGACAGCTCGGTGTAGGGCATTCGCCCATCGAGCTGAAGCTCGTGGATGATCGCCTTGTCGACGCGGTCGAGATCCGTCATCGATCGGCGCTCTCCATGCCGTCGAGATGCACCATCGATTCGGTGAGCGCCTGACGGAGTATGCGGCCGATTTCCTCGAACTCCCGTGGCCCGGCGATCAACGGAGGCGAAAGTTGGATGACCGGCTCGCCCCGATCGTCGGCTCGGCAGATCAATCCGAGGTCGAAGAGCCGAGTGGTCAAGAACCCGCGGAGCAGGTCGTTGGCCTCGTCAGCTGTGAACGTTTCGCGGGTCGAACTGTCT
Source organism: Actinomycetota bacterium (assembly GCA_015767405.1). GTDB lineage: Bacteria > Actinomycetota > Acidimicrobiia > Acidimicrobiales > Ilumatobacteraceae > Sva-07. Next base: position 11,905 of record JADWMG010000100.1, on the reverse strand, counting down.
TTCACGAGCTCGATGCCATAGAAGTAGCCAGCGCCACGAATTTCGCCAACAATCGGTAGGTCTGTCAGCTCGTCGAGCATCGCCCGAAACTGTGACTCGTTGTCGAGAACGTGCTGATTGAGGCCTTCGCGCTCGAAGATGTCGAGGTTGGCAAGTGCCACGGCGCAGCTGACCGGGTGCCCGGCAAAGGTGATGCCGTGGAGGAACATTTCGGCGTCAGGCCCGACGAACGGTTCGAGTAGGCGGTCGCTTGCGATCATCGCTCCGAGTGGCGCGTAACCCGATGTCAACCCCTTGGCACACGTGATCATGTCGGGTTGATAGTCGAATCGTTCACAGCCGAACATGTAGCCGAGGCGTCCGAACGCGCAGATCACTTCGTCGGACACGAGCAGTACGTCGTAGCGGTCGCATATCTCGCGGACCCGCTTGAAGTATCCGTCGGGTGGGACAAAGCAACCACCGGCATTCTGGACGGGCTCCAAGAACACTGCGGCGATCGAGTCGGGCCCTTCCCGGACAATCATGCGCTCGATGTCGTCTGCGCACGACAGCGTGCAGGCATCCGCGTGGGCGCAGAGGTCACATCGGTAACGATTCGTGTTGGCAACTTTGAAAGCGCCGGGCACGAGTGGCTCGAACGGAGTCTTGATGTCGGGAAGCCCCGTGATCGAGAGCGCGCCCATCGATGTGCCGTGGTACGAGAGGTTGCGGCTGATCACCTTGTATTTGTCAGGCTTACCAACGGCTCGCCAGTACTGCCTGGCAAGTTTCCAAGCTGACTCAACCGCCTCGGAGCCGCCCGTGGTGAAGAAGATTCGGTTGAGATCGCCTGGTGCATAGGAAGCAAGACGCGTCGCCAACTCGATCGATGGGGGGTGTGCGAAGGTCCAGATCGGGAAGTATCCGAGCTTCGAGGATTGGGCGGCAGCAGCCTCCGCGATCTCCGTACGGCCGTGGCCGATCTGGTTGACGAATAGCCCGGCGAGACCGTCGAGGTACCGATTCCCCAGGTCGTCCCAGACGTAGCATCCATCGCCGCGCTCGATGATTCGAAGCTCCTGAGTGGATTCGTCGAGGTTGGTGAAGTGCCCCCAAAGGTGGCGTGCAGCTTGTTCGCTCAGAGTGCTCCCCCGATTCGTCACGTGCAGATTCAACACCAGATCGCGGTGTTGTGCAACTGATTGTGTTGTGCCATTGCTAATTGTCAACCGAATCAGTCGTTGATATTGAGGCTCACCTCTTGATTGGTATCCACCGACGCGCCACAATGATGGCTCATCAAGACCCCAGTATCCAGGACCTAAAGAAGGACTTACCCCATGGCCAACAACGCCAACTTCATCGCAGGCGACTGGCAGCAGTCGGTGAGCGGCGCAACCGACATCGTCATCAATCCAGCCACCGGCGCGCCGCTCGGAGAGGTTCCGTCAAGCGACGCGGCCGATGTCGACGCAGCGGTTCAAGCGGCGACAGCGGCGTTCGAGTCATGGTCGCGCACGACTCCGCGCGAGCGCAGCGAAATTCTCGGCAAGGTTGCCGACGCGATCGAAGCCAACATGGCCGAGCTGTCGCGAATCGAGTGCGAGAACGTCGGGAAGCCGGTTGGCATCATCGAGTTCGAGATGGACCTCACCCTTGACAACTGGCGGTTCTTTGCCTCGGCACCGCGGTTCCTAGAAGGAAAGGCAGCCGGCGAATACCTCGAGGGCTACACCTCCATGGTCCGGCGCGACCCCCTCGGCGTCATCGGGTCGATCGCCCCATGGAACTACCCACTGAACATGGCGACCTGGAAGCTTGGTCCAGCACTGGCGGCAGGCAACACCGTGGTGTTGAAGCCCTCGGAGTTGACGCCCTTCACTGCGCTCAAGCTGGCCGAGATCACCGCCGACATCTTGCCAGCGGGCGTCTTGAACATCGTTTGCGGTGAAGGTGGCACGGCAGGGGTGGCGCTGTGCGAACATCCCGGGATTGCAATGGTGTCGCTCACCGGCAGCGTTGGGGCCGGCAAGTCTGTGGCCCGCACATCGGCTGAGACGCTGAAGCGGGTTCATCTCGAACTCGGAGGTAAGGCTCCAGTCATCGTCTTCGACGATGCTGACGTCGAAGCAGTCGTGGAGAATTTGAAAGAGTCGGCTTTCTACAACTCGGGTCAGGACTGCACCGCTCCTTGCCGCGTAATCGCCGGCAGTAAGGTCCACGACGAGTTCGTTTCGCAGCTCACTGATGCGGTCGGTCAGATTGTGGTCGGTGACCCTACGTCTGAAGACACCGAGATGGGACCCGTGATTTCCGACGTCCACCGCTCGCGTGTTTCTGGCTATGTCGACCGTGCTCGGGAGGCAGGTGCCGAAGTGACCGTTGGAGGATCGGTGCGGCCGGGTGACGGGTTCTTCTATGAGCCCTCGGTCGTCGTCGGCGTCGATCAGGCCGCCGAAATCGTGCAGCGTGAGGTATTCGGCCCAGTCATCACCGTACAGAGTGTCAAAGACGAGGAAACGGCCCTGGCCTATGCAAATGACGTCGACTATGGCCTCGCGGCCAGCGTGTGGACCTCCGATGTCGGGCGGGCAATGCGGATGAGTAAAGGCCTACAGTTCGGAACGGTCTGGGTGAACGATCACATTCCGATCGTCTCGGAAATGCCTCATGGTGGTTTCAAGCAGTCGGGTTATGGCAAAGACATGTCGATGTATGCCGTCGAGGCCTACACCGAGGTCAAACACGTGATGATCAAACACACGTGATACCTATTCATCTGTGAGTTGATCGAGCTGTTTGAGCTCGTCGAGCTGCCGCTGTAGCGATGGCGCTGCGAGACCGATGACGTCGCCTTCGGTCGGGAGTGGGTCGTTCCGACACAAGAAGGCCATGCGACCCTCGTCGACGCGCACCATCGGTATGTACAACTGATCTTCGAAGGCCGCCTCGATGAACGCACCGCTCGGGGCGCCGCGGACGCGCCAACCCTGCCGCGAACGCTCGTCGATCGTGGAATAGCTGAGTCCGTCGATGCCAACCAGCCGGCCCAGGAGCTCTTCTGGTACTGACAGGTTTCCTGACCGACGCTTACTTGGCGTGAGTTGGAACACCTCTCGCCGGCCGAAGATGCGGGCGAAGCGGCCCGTGGCCAGTGCATTGACCTCGTCATTGGACGTGAACGCGAGCAGCCGTCCAATCCCTCGTAGGTCGAGATCGTGGGACGCATCATCTGCGAGCACGCTGATCCGGCGCGCTGTGAGTCCGAGGGCGATTGCCCGCGTGACGTTGTACGGGTCCGTGTCGACCAGCAACGTCTTGACATCGCGCGATTCCAGCTCGGTCGCAAGGCCGCGCGCAACCGCATGGGCTCCGGCGATGAGGAGGCCGTCCGGCGAGGAACCCGTAGACGACGATCGTGCCGATGATGACGAGGAATACGATCGGGACGATCTTTGCCGAGTCCGGGATGCCTTCCTCTTCCAGTCGGATCGCGAAGATCGCGGACACGGCGGCCGCCACGATCCCCCGCGGGGCCATAGCCATCAAAAAGGCGCGTTCACGCCAACTCAGCGACGTCCTCACCGTCGAGACGAGAACCGCGAGTGGCCGAGCGACGAACACCAGCAGCGCCAGGAAAGCCAACGCTGGGACAAGGACGTCGCGGAGCGCGTCGGGTTCGATCCTGGCGGCGAGCAGGATGAACAACACCGAGATGAGCAACGTGCGAAGGTTCTCGTTGAACGCGGCGACCTCGCGGATCGTCGAACTCTCGCGGCGCGCGAGATACATCCCCATCACGGTGACTGCCACGAGACCCGATTCCTCTTGAACTTCGTTGGCGGCAACGAACGACGCTATGACGAAGGCGAAAGTGGCCGGCACGGCAAGCTGGTCCGGAATGAGAAAGCGTTGAAGAGCGGTGTCGATCACTACGGCCGCGGCAACCCCGATTCCGGCACCGGCCACGATGGTGAGTAGTACAACAGCGACAACTCTCAGTGCCGCTTCGTTGGGAGTATTGATCAGGATGATCTCGAACGCGACCAGAGCCGCGGTTGCGCCGATTGGATCGATCAGCACTCCTTCGGCACGGAGTATCGGCCCAGTGGAACCCACAGGGCGTACAAATCGCAGGATCGGCCCGACGACGGTTGGGCCGGTAACGACCAGTACCGCCCCGAGCACAATTGCTGCTTGGTTGGAAATGCCAAATATCTCGCGGGCTCCGTACCACGCGACGAGGAAGGTCACAGTCGCGCCAAAAGTGATCAGCCGTCTGACAACGGTTCCAGTTGAACGAAGCTCGCGTGGGGGTAGGTCGAGGCCACCCTCGAACAGGATGAGAGCGACGGCAAGGGAGACCAACGGGAATAGTGTCCCGCCGAGCAGATCATCCGGGTCGACGATGCCTGTGACGGGCCCGAGTAGAAGGCCAGCAAGCAGTAGGGCGATGATCGAGGGGGTCTGTGTGCGCCATGCCAGCCACTGGGCAAGCATCCCCGCGCCGAGAATCAGGGCGAGCGCAGGACCGACCGCTGATTCGCTCGCGGCCACAAGCACAGTGCTCATGGTGTGTTGAGTACTCGGGGGACGGCCGCCATCCGATCGGATAGTAGTAGGCGGCAATCGCGGCATCGGACGTCATACCGGTACCGTCGCCGCATGGCAGCGCGTATCGAACGAATCACCTTCGTCGGCAGTCAGGGCGACGACCTTGCCGCCCGGCTCGACCTGCCGGCCGGGCCACCTCGGGCTTTCGCCGTATTTGCGCATTGCTTCACCTGTGGCAAAGACATCCTCGCCGCATCACGCATCGCCACCGCACTGACTGACGCAGGATTCGGAGTCCTGAGATTCGACTTCACTGGCCTGGGAATGAGCGACGGCGAGTTCGAGAATACGAACTTCACATCCAACGTCGACGAAGTACGGGCAGCGGCCGATTGGTTGCGTGAAACGCACCGCGCACCACAGATTCTCATCGGTCATTCGCTGGGTGGCGCCGCGGTTCTGTCCGTGGCCGCTTCTATTCCGGAAGTTCGAGCCGTCGTGACGATTGGGGCCCCTGCAAACACCGAGCACGTGTCAGACGTGTTCTCCGAGTCGCTTTCCGAAATCGAGGAGGAAGGTGTTGCAGAAGTGCAGCTGGCAGGTCGTTCGTTCTCGATTCGTCAGCAGTTCGTTGACGACCTGCGTAACAATTCTGTGCTCGATCAGGTAGCCGCGCTGAAGAAGGCTCTTCTTGTGATGCACTCTCCGATCGACAACATCGTCGGCGTCGAGCATGCCGCCGAAATCTTCACGGCGGCCAGACACCCGAAGAGCTTTGTGGCGCTCGATGGCGCTGACCACCTTCTCTTCGATCCGAAAGACGCCGTGTTCGCGGCGTCGATGATCGGTGCGTTTGCGAGCCGCTACGTCGTTGACGAGAGCGGTGTGTTGGCCGCACCGTCGTCGTCAGCGCCCGTGCTGGTCGCAGAGACCACACAGGGCCCGTTTCTCAACCACGTGGTCGTCGGCCGACACCGCATGCTCGCAGACGAGCCCGAGTCGATTGGCGGATTCGACGCCGGGCCATCACCGTACGAGTTCTTGGGAGCAGCGCTCGGTGCGTGTACGTCGATGACGCTGCGCATGTACGCCGATCGCAAGAAGCTCCCTCTTGATCGTGTCGCCGTCGAGGTGAGCCACGGAAGAGTGCACGCCGACGATTGTCTCGAGTGTGCCGACAACGAACAGCTTGCCCATCGCACGGGCATGATCGATCAGTTCAAACGAGTGATCCGTATTGATGGTGACGAACTCACGGAAGTGGATCGCAAGAAGCTGTTGGTCATCGCGAACAAGTGCCCTGTACATCGCACCCTCGAGGTAGCCAGTTCAATCCTTACGAGCCTCGACGAGACGAGCTGAGGCCGCGACGTTCGATCGACGCTCAGCCGTCAGCGTCGGAGCCTGAGCTAGCAGAGTCTTCCGTGAGGGTGTCGGTCGGCGGCATCGGCTCGGACAAGGCGATCACAATGCCGACAAGGTTTGCCACTACGCGCTTGAGGTAGCGCTGGTAGATGGCCCGAGGAACAACGACGGTGCCCGGCTCCGTCGAATGCAGGTAGCCGTCAATCTTGTTTTGCTGCTCGGTCTGAAGGTCTGCGCAGCGACGGCTCAGATCGTCGAGCGCATCTTCGTCGGGCTCGGACATCAGCTCGGCGACCTCACCAAAGAGCGCCGAGATGACCGAACGCTCGCTGAGGAGCGCCTCTGTGTCTGGCTGATTGGTGAGTGAGACTCCGGCCTCAGCGAGATCGAGAACGTTTCTCGTCTGGGCCCCGATGCGTTCGATCTTGTTTGACAGCAGGACCAGACTGAGGACCGAGCCGATGTCGGTTGGGCCCTGAACGGTGATGTGGACGACTACCTCGGAACGAAGCTCCTGCTCGGCCACGCTGATCCGTTGATCGGTCTCGCGAATGTCATTGTCGACGGCAGCGGCATCGGTTTTGGTCAGTAATGCCAGCGTGGCGAGATCGAAAGAGTGTCGGGAATCGCCCAACATGCCGATCGCCTTCGCCACGAGGTGCTCCAGGCCAGTCGGTCCCCCACGTAAGAATGCCAACACAATAGTTTCCCTGCTTTCTCTTCCGTCAGCTCAGCGAGCGACGATGACACCGATAAGCGGGAGCACGATGAATGCCCCCATGACATAGCCCACAGCCCAGACTGGTCGGGACGCGGCTATGCGTGCCAACCATTCTGCACAGTAGACCGGAACGTCCCGAACGAATGGCGGGACGTACAAGATAAGTATTCCTGTCACGTTGAACACCGTGTGCGTCAACGCGACCGTCAGAGCTGGTGTGCTGCCTGTGGCGAGCGCGGCAAGTAGAGCAGTGATCGTGGTGCCTACGTTGGCCCCAAGTGTCACGGGGTAGGCGTTGCGAAGTGTGATCACACCTGCTGCCGACATCGGGATCAGAATTGATGTTGTGATGCTCGACGACTGCACCAGCATGGTGATTACCATGCCGAGCAACATCGCAATCGAACCGTTGCCCTTGGCCAGCACGGAATTCATCGATCGTTCGACGCGATCGGCGATCAGCTGGCGCATGTTCTTGGTGATCAAGGCCAGTGAAATCAACACGATTGCCAGCCCGGTGATGATCATCACAACGCCAAGCGTGTTTCCGCTCAGGCCGATCCAGGACCAGAAGTCTTTGATCCACCCGACAGGCGTCTTCACCCATTGTTTGATTGGGCTCTTCCAATCGGAGCCGGATGAACCGACCAGAAGATCACTGAGCCAACCGGCTATCGAAGAAATTACGCCGGTGGCCAGTTCGAGTGGCAACAGGATGGCAACCGCAATGACGTTGAAGAAATCGTGCACCGTTGCCGCGGCGAATGCCCTTCGGAACTCGTTGGACTGTCGAGCGCTGCCGAGCGCAACAAGTGTGTTCGTGACAGTTGTGCCGATGTTGGCGCCCATGATCATCGGTACGGCGGTGTCTATGTCGATCGCTCCTGCGGCCACCAATCCGACTATGACCGATGTTGATGCTGACGAGGATTGCACCAGGACCGTTCCGAGGATCCCGATACAGAGCCCGGCCAACGGATTGGAAACGTTTTCGAACAGCCGCTCCTGGGTGTCCTGACCCATGAACTTGACGCCGGCCTCGAGCGCCGAAACTCCGACCAGGAAGGCATAGATCAGACCGCCGACGAGAATCGCGCGTAGCCACGTAGGCATCGCGCCGGTAATGCCCTTGTCTGCGGTGGAGGTGTTCATACGGCGGAATGGAATCTACTGTCTGGTTGGCTGATTACGAATTCTGAACCTTCGCGAGGGATCCGTCGCGGCGCCAAATCAGCGCGGCGTTCATTTCGGCGGCCATCAAGACTGTGATTGCCACTAAGCCGATCCATGTGATCAACCCGAGCACGAGCGCAAAATTGCCGTATGTCTCAGTGGCGTCTTCGGTGATCTTGCGGACTATCGCGGTTCCGAATTGCTGGAGGATCGTGGAGATCACGCCGGCTGCCACCGCGCCTGGTATCACCTCGCGCCAGGTCGGCTGCGCGGACGTGAGGAAGCGAAACATTGCCGCGATTATCAAGATGTTGACGGCGCCAGATAGCCCGAGGAGCAGTACTCGGCTAGCGGCGTCGACCGCTGCACGGTTTGCCAGAGTCACGATGGCGACGCTGCCCAACTGTGCTGCTCCGATGATCAAGATCCCGATGAGCGCCCTGCCACGCTGGATGGCGAGCCCAGCACGATTGTCGACATGAATTTCCCAGACATCGTCAAGTGCGAGCTGCAGGCCGACGAACGCCTTTGTCGAGGACCAAAGAGCGGTGAGGAGACCGATGGCCAGGGCCCCAACACTGCCGGTGAGCGCAGCAGGATCGTCAGCAAGTTGCTCACCTAGTACGGGCACATTCTCGAGTGCCCCGTCAATGATTCTCTGCTGGAGTTCTTCGTTGTCTTCCAGAACAAACCCGAGGATGGTTGTGGCTACCAGCAGCAACGGGAAGATCGTCAGAAATCCGAACAACGAGAGTACCGACGCATTGCGGCCGGAAAGGTGACGGCGCCAGCCATCGAGCGTTCCGACAAAGACGTCGACGGCCGCGCTCTTCTCGCGAAGGTCGACCACCTTGTTAGTTGTTGTCCATGGCATCTGCGGCCCGGTGCCTTTCATGCTTGGCTTGATCGGTCGAACCGGCTCGCCGAAATCTATCGGGGAGTAACGTCGCTCACCGAGGGCATCAGGTCCCATTCGATCGGCTCGCGGCCGGCGGCCACAAGAGCGTCGTTCGCGTGGCTGAACGGCTTGCTCCCGAAGAATCCGTTGCGTGCCGACAATGGCGATGGGTGCGCTGACTCAATGATCGTGTGTCGAGAGGTGTCGATCAGCGAGCGTTTTCGGCGCGCCGAGTTCCCCCACAGGATGAAGACGACCGGATCGCTCTTTTCGTTGACCACATGGATCACCCTGTCCGTGAAGGTCTCCCAGCCGTGTTTCTGATGTGAAGCAGCCTGGCCGGCACGAACGGTCAGCGTCGTATTGAGTAAGAGCACCCCCTGCCGAGCCCAAGGCTCGAGATTCCCATGATCGGGGATCGGAATCCCGAGGTCTTCGTGAAGCTCCTTGTAGACGTTGGACAGGGACGGCGGAATAGCGATTCCAGGCTGCACTGAGAAGCACAGACCGTGGGCCTGATTGGGCCCGTGGTAGGGATCCTGCCCGAGGATCATGACCTTGGTGTCGCAGTAGGCAGTGAGGTGGAGGCATGCGAACACGTCTTCATGAGGGGGATAAACCGTGTGAGCCTGGCGCTCCCGCGCGACGAACGACTGTAGCTCTTCCCAGTATTCGGTTTCGAACTCACCGCGCAGGAGCGGATTCCAGTCGGTCATCGTTCTTGCCCGGTCATGCTCTCTGCCTAGCATGCAGGTGGTGTTCGATCATCTCGAGCGAGCTTCGCTCGCCACGCTGCCAACCGCCTTGGAGCTGGGCCCCCTACTTGATGGAGGCGCGCAATTGTGGGTCAAGCGCGATGACTTGACCGGTCTCGGCGGGGGCGGGAACAAGGCCCGCAAGCTCGAGTTCTTGTGTGGCGATGCACTTGCCAGTGGTGCTCGCTCACTCGTCACCGTCGGAGCCGGGCAGTCGAATCACTGTCGGATGACCGCTGCTGCGGGAGCCAAACTCGGTCTTGAGGTGCACCTCGTCCTGTCGGGTGATCAACCCAGCGTCCTGACAGGCAACCAACTGCTTTCGACGCTGTTTGGCGCTCAGCTGCACTTCACCGGCGCCGAGGAGAGCCACTGGGGTGAGCTCGAGATCGCTCGCGAGAGTCTCACCGCCGAACTCAGCGCGGAAGGGCTCTCACCATATGCAATACCCATCGGAGGGAGTACCTCTGTCGGTGCTCTCGGGTACGCCGTTGCTTTCATCGAACTTCTCGATCAATTCGATGAGGCGGGCATTGCTCCATCCACTGTTGTTTTCACGTCATCGAGTGGCGGAACACACGCTGGGCTGCTCGCGGGGCGAGCGGCGGCTGTGGCACAGGGGCGGGTGGTTCCAAACGTGGTGGCGATCGGTGTCGCAACGGGAGTGAACATCGGGTGGCCGGATGTTGCCGAACTCGCCAACGAAACGGTCATGCTGATGGGCAAGCATCTCGAGAGTGCATCGGTATCAGAACGAGATGTCGAGGTCGACACGAGATGGATTGGCGAGGACTACGCCATTCCGACCGACGCGGGAGATGAGGCGATCCGTTGGGCCGCTGGGCGCGGTGGGTGGATTCTTGATCGGACATATTCGGGTAAGGGCCTCTCGGGACTTCTCGGCCTTGCGGCGGAGGGTCGTTTCGCCGAGGACAGTGACGTCGTGTTCATCCATACGGGCGGTTGGCCTGCGCTATTCGCTCCCGGCGGGGCACCGCTATTGTCGGGCTCATGACCGATCAAATTCTCGATGTCGACCTCCTGGCGTTCGAGCGTGCCAGCGGAAGTGAGCGCCGTGCGGTTGTCGATGGCGTCAGGCGCAGCCTGGCTACCGGCTTTGTCTATACCAATCATGACGTTCCAGAAGACCTGCTCGACACCACGTACGGCATGCTTCGCGAGTTCTTCGAAAAGCAGCCAGAGGAGAAGCTGGAATTCGAGGTCGTGGGGGCGAACGGGCAAACTGGTTACACCGGGCTACTCGTCGAGACGGCAGCCTCCAGTGACAAGCCGGACTGGAAGGAGATGCTCAACTGGTCGACACCCATCGCGACGGGGCATCCGTTGCGACGCAAGTTCAGAAATGCGTATCCCGAGCAGGTGCTTCCCGAAGCGACGGTTCCCGGTATCTCAGAGGTGCTGTATCGATTTCATGATTCAATCGCTGACTTGCAGCGACGATTCCTGCGTGTCATTGCCGAGGGCATCGGTTGTCACGAGTCGTTCTTCGACGACATGGTCCAAGATGGCCCTGCTCTCACCCGGGCCATTCGATATCCGGCGATGACCGAGTTGGGTGACGCAGGCCATGTGTGGGCCGCCGAACACGGTGACATCAATCTGATCACAGCGTTGCCGCGAGCGACTGCCCCCGGACTTCAGGTGAAGGTTGGCGACGTCTGGATCGATGCAAAACCGCCGGACAACGCGGTCATCATCAACACAGGCATCATGCTCGAGAGGCTCACAAATGGAGTGATTCCGGTCGGGTGGCATCGCGTCGTCGCCGACCCGAGTTACACCGGTGAACGCTACAGCGTTGTCCAGTTCTGCCATCCGCGGCCATGGACGATTCTGTCGCCGGTGTCATCCTGCTGCACCGCAGATACGCCGCAGCGCTTCGCTGCCATCAGCGCTGAAGACGCGCTCGACGAAGTGTTGTACGAGATCAACCTCGTCGAAGATTCTCGCCGAATCGAATGAACAGGTGCTCAGGCACTAGCGGAGCAGAACCGGAACTTCGGTGAGATCGTCACCCTGGACCGCAAGATCGACCCACATCGACGTCGGCAGATCTATCGGATAGAACCACGAGGCAGGGACGTTCTCGAAGCCGCCAGCTCCAGGGCCCCGCGCTTCTGGTGGGGCGTATGGGCAACCCTCGCCGGGGTAGATCATGGCGGCCCATCCGCTCGCGGTGACTTGGCCCTCTGACGTGATGATCCACTCGGAATCGATTTGGCGATCGTTGTCGGTCGTCTCGACCGTCACCGGGAAGTGGCCCTCACCGTTGGGTGGGCCCGACCACGGGCCAGTGCCAATGGTGCAGGCTTGGCGAAAGAGCGCATCGATGACTGGGCCGTAGGCGTCGACTGGACTGCCGTCGAGATCATTGATCGTGAGGCGGATGTGTGGGGCTATCGCGTCGGTCGGAATGTCGACTGTGGCATCGGTAGG
>JADWMG010000099.1 GCA_015767405.1 Actinomycetota bacterium | reverse complement strand
GTCAGCCACACGTGTGTCCTTGGTTCGTCTTTGCGTTTGGCCGCCGACACTGCGAGCACCATCGTCAATGACGACGTCAGCAGTACGAAGCTCGACACCGACGTGAACGCAATGTCCCACAGCTGATCTGGGCCCTTGCCAGTACCCGAGCGGTTGCGGTACAGCATGTAGGTCGAGATCAGGCCTCCGAAGAGGAGGCACTCGGAACCCAGGAACATCCACATTCCCAGCTTCGCGTTCGAAAGCCCTGTTGAAGTGTGGTGCTGCATCCCGAGGTGGTCGAGACCGTCGTCGGCTGGCTCGTAGTCGCCGGGCGTAGTGATCGTTGCATCAGACACTGACTGCCACCTCCTTGCTCGGTTCGTCATCGCCCGATGGGGGCGGATCAAATTCGGATTCGTCGGCCGTTGGCGGCTCGAGCGCCCAGCCGAACATCGCCATGATTGCGATTGCCGCACCAGCCGCGATCAACAGTGAGCTGTAGATGACGCCATAGGCGAGTACCGGCACGGAGAAGGCGAGCACGATCGGCCAGTAGGACGGCGACGGCATGTGGATGTGCGCATCGGCGTGGGCCTCTTCATTGGCAATGACCTCAGCACCTGTTGCAACTCGTTTGTAGTCGTGCTGATCGCCTTCGCCGACATCTTCGTACTTACGATGGAAGAACTCGTCGAGCGAATTGACGGACGGAATGCGGTCGAAGTTGTGCTCCTTCGGAGGACTCTCCGTCAGCCATTCGAGGCTGCGCGCATCCCACGGGTCAATTGGCGCCGGGGGATTCTTTCGGCTCGCCCAAATATTGAAGAGAAACAACAGAGCGCCAACTCCGAGTATGAACGCACCGATTGTGGAAACGAAGTTCCAGAACCCGAGGTTGAAGAACCCTTCGCCCGCTCTGTTCTCGGTCCAGACGTACATACGGCGAGGCTGGCCCTGGAGACCGACGATGTGCATTGGCCCAAAGGCGAGATTCATCCCGATGATCATCACCCAGAAGTTCCAACGACCCCAGGTTTCGTTGAGCATCTTGCCGAATATCTTCGGCCACCAGTAGTACATGCCGGCAAAGAGCCCGAGAACACCGCCACCGAAGATCACGTAGTGGAAGTGCGCCACGATGTAGTACGTATCGGTCTGTTGTGTGTCTGAGGGCGCAACCGCGTGCGTGACACCCGAGAGTCCGCCAATGGTGAACTCGACGATCAGCCCGACGGCGAAGAGCATCGCCGTGGTGAACCGCAACTTGCCGCCCCACATCGTCAGCGTCCAGTTGATGATTTTGACGCCAGTTGGGATTGCGATCGCCATCGTTGCCACTGCGAACACCGAGACGCTGATCGGCCCGAGGCCGGCTGCGAACATGTGGTGCGCCCAGACTCCGAAACCGACGAAACCGATTGCCGCGCCCGAGAACACCACGAACGGGTATCCGAAGAGTGGCTTCTTGGAAAACACCGGCAGCACTTCCGACACGATGCCGAAGGCCGGCAGCACGATGATGTACACCTCAGGGTGACCGAAGATCCAGAACAGGTGCTGCCAGAGCAGTGGATCCGCACCGTCTTCGACCGAGAAGAAAGTGGCGTCGTAGTTGCGCTGGAACATGAGTAGGAACAACGCAACCGTGATCACCGGCATGGCGAAGAGCAGCAGCAACTGCGTGACCAATCCCATCCAGGTGAAGATCGGCATCCTCATGAGCGACATGCCCGGAGCTCTCATGTTCAGCACAGTCACGATCAGGTTTATCGCACTGACCAACGATGCGATACCTGTGATCAAGAGGCCGAGCACCCAGAAGTCGACGCCGTTGGTCGGTGAGAATGGAACCGAGCTGTTAGGGGCGTACATGAACCAGCCACCGTCTGCGGCGCCACCGAGGATCCACGACGAGTTGATGAATATCCCGCCGAAAATGAACAGCCAGAGGCTCAGCGCATTCATGCGTGGGAAGGCGACGTCACGTGCGCCGATTTGGAGAGGAATCATGTAGTTGGCGAATGCCGCTGCCATCGGCATGACGAACAGGAACACCATGGTTGTCGCGTGCATGGTGAACATCTGGTTGTACTTGTCAGCCGAAAGGATCTGGCCGTCAGCCTGAGCAAGTTGCAAACGGATCAGCAGTGCTTCGAGGCCACCGACGAAGAAGAACATCATGGCGATTGCGCCGTACATGATGCCGATCTTCTTGTGGTCGACCGTGAATGCCCACGCCTTCCAGCCCTTCGTTTCGACCGGCCGGCGAAAGAATCCGTAAGACTCCGAAGCAGCCGCCGCTGGCGCGCCAGTTCCGGTCTCTGCCGGAGTTTCTGGGGGACGTTCGATGATGGCCATGAGTTACTGAATTCCCATCACTGGCGTTCGAGCAGGTAGGCGACGAGTTGATCGATCTGGTCTTCGCCCAAGCCGAGATCTGGCATGCCGCGGGGCAGACCGCCCGTCTCTTCGAGTTCGGTCGGATCGGTGTACATCGGCTTCTTCGCCGGCGCGTTGCGAAGCCACTCTCTGAAGTCGACAGAGTTCAGGCACTCGGGAGAAACACCTTCGAGATACTTCTCGCCAACGGTTTCAGGAGATGCGTCCCACACATCAGCACGACATTCTGGCGTCAAGAGATCCCATGAAGCCCCTGCGAACGTATTGCGGGTCATCAGCCAACTGAGGTTGGGCGTTGCACCCGAATACACCTGAAGGTCAGGCCGGGCGATGATCGGATTTCCGTCATCGTCCTCCAGACCGTTGACCTGGTGGCAGCGCGAGCATTGGGCAATGAACGTTGCTTCGCCCTCCGCAGCAAGTGTGCCTTCTTCTGGCGCTACGTACTCGGCCATCTGGCCGGCCTTCCATGTTTCGAAGTCGTCCGGATCCATGGCGATGACTTCCATGCGCATGTTGGCGTGCGAGAGCCCGCAGAATTCGGTGCACTGGCCAGCGTAGATTCCCGGCTCGTCGGCTTGCAGCCTGACGTTGTGCACACGTCCGGGCACCATGTCTTTCTTGCCATTCAGTCGGGGAATCCACCATGAGTGAATGACATCGCGACTCGTCCCACGTACGAGGACCTCTGTACCTGTCGGGATGACCATCTGACCAGAAGTGATGATCACATCACTGATGCCGCCGCAGCCATCTTGAACCGGGTAGTCGACTTCCCACCACCACTGCTGGCCGGTGACGTTGATGATGCACTCGGTATCGTCGGTTTCGCTCAGCGCCAATATTGTGCCGACCGTCGGAATGGAAATTCCGATCAGGATCAGCGCCGGAATGATCGTCAGAACAATCTCTAGCATCGGATTCCCGTGCGACTGTTCAGGGATCGCCTGGCCCCTGTCGCGGAATCGTATTAGAACGAACGTCAGGACGGATAAGACGATGAGGCCCACAACGCCTGCGAGTATGAATATCGGCACCTGGAGGTCTTGGATCTTCTGCGCGTTCTCGCCAGCGGGATCAAACGTGTCTTGCGGCGCATCCTGAGCGCAGCCTGCGACCGCAAGCCCGAGCGCGGCAATCAGTCCAATCCGAATTCGGCGACTCATTTTGTTGACAGTACTGGTGGTTTCCAATGAAGGACTATCCGATCGGGAGATTCTCACGGCACGATCAATTCGAGCTCGGCTGATTCGACGCCTGGGACAAAGAAGTGGTAACCGTCCTCAGCAGCGATGCTGGGAAGCCCGATGATCAGGGTCAAGTTCTGTTCGCCGTCGAATTCGACCAGCGTGGTGCAGACCTGATGTGGTGCGTCTTCCTCGTCGGCACCAGATCCGGCGGTAGCGGGCCCGAGGTTCAGCGACAAGCGACGCTCCTCGCCGGACTTGTTCGAGAACAGCACATTGCTCGGGCTGGATCGTTGCAGAGTCAGCGCTGTGGCTCCCTCGGGGCGGGGTCCATTCAGTTCGTAGTTCAGCTCGCCAGAGTCGTCCAGCGTGATGGTTGCGGCGACCGCAGCGGTTGCGGCGACCGATTGGGAAGCGTTGTGATCGGCTTCGAACTCTTCGGGGCTCTCACAAATGCCCTCGTGAGCGAGATCAACTGTTGTCTCCTGTTCGTGGACATCACGCTCCCCGTCAAGGCCAGCGGCGGCTCCACCGACAACCAGCGCCAGCACCCCGACGCCGATAACCCCGACAGCTGTCCGCGACCTCAAGCCCGGCCTGTAAGCGAGCAAGAAGGCCACGGACACGATGATTGCGCCGAGCACACCAAGTGCGATGACCGTGTTCGTCTTCGAGAGCCAGAGCATGACCCGGCTGAACGCATACACGATCAGCCCAACCCCGATTGCTGCGGCAAGCGGAAACTCCAGTGGGTTGGCGATCCGGGACCGGACTTCAGAGTTGTGAGCGGCCTCGGCCGAGGCCTGCTCGGCCCACGCCTGCGTCGTCCACTCGGCGCCGGCAGCTAGCAGGAGCACAATGCCGATGATGAACACCGCCTGATATGTGATCAGCCCGACTGCTAGGACGACAGCTCCGAGAGCAAAGGCCAGCGGCCAGATGCTATTGGCAGGTGCCGGTTCGGCGGCGGCACAGCTATCGATCGCGGAGGCGTCAGAGCCTGAAACGTTGCTGTCGTGAGTGAAGATATTCACTCCGGCAAGGAACGACAGCGCGGCTGCGGCCGAGGCGAGGCCGATCGTCCCCATCACACCGTCTTGGCTGATGCCGTAGGCGATCGTGGCGATGATCGCGAAAACTGCCGAGCCGATTAGAAACTTGGATCCTGTTGTGAACATTCAGTGGCTCACTTGGTGACGTAGACGACGAACCAGATAGCGGCGAATACCGCTGCGGTTGCGTACCAGTAGATGGCGTGGGCGGCGACAATCTCGTGGTCGTGAACTCGGCCGCCCATGTAACGGAATGCGGTAACAGCTGAGAACACGACACCGATGATCATCAGCACCATGAAGAGTCCGGTGACCCCGTAGAACATCGCGGCGTAGGTTCCGTCGCTGATGCCGAGCCCCATCTCCTGGTATACGAATGCCTGCGCGTTGATGACGAGTACAGCGACGAATGCCGTGGAAGCCAGCGCAAAGGTGGCGTGACCGTGATCAGCGCGTTTCGCCGAGTACACGGCCCATTGTGCGAATACACAGATGCCGACGAATGCAAGAAGCATTACGTTCGTCGCAACCTCGGGAATGGTGACGCCGTCGGGGAGCCAGGACCCTATTTCGTCGATGGCCCGGGTCCGTTGCAGCGACCACACGGCCAGCATGCTGCCCGTGATCATGATCATCGCCACGACGGCGAGGGAAACCCCGACCAACATCTGACGCTGCGGCGCCGGTGCTGCGCCGGCAGGAAGGGCTTGCATCAGGCCTGACTCCGATCAGCAGTTGTGGTCGATTCTTTGAGATCGAGCAGTGGTTCGGGGGAATGGACAACAAACAACTCGGCGTAGTTGTCTTTCGGCGCAGGTGACGTGGTCATCCATTCGAGAGTCTGGGCATCCCACGGATCGTCGCCAAGATCATCATCGTGGCCCATTGTTGACATGATCGTCAGCACTATGAAGACAACCACGGTCAACAAGAACAGTGAGTGGCCGACGAGAACAAGGATGTTCCACGCAAGCAGATCGCCGTCGGAGTAGATCGGCCCAGCTTCCTGTCCGAGGAACCCGGAAATGTAGTGCGGGAACACAGCCAACACGGCGCCGGTCATACCGAGCAGTGCGAGTACCAGAAGTGCAGTCGCATTGATGGTCCGGCCCCACAGCTTGGGAGCCCAATGTGCGACGGCGCCCATGACTGCCAGCGCTGCTCCGTAGACGATGGAGATCAACGTCGCTCCCTCGAACACGGTGCCCTGCAACCCGAGGTCGTCGATCGCATAGAAAACGGTCCCGAGCATGCCAACGAAAATCATGCCGAACCCGAAGAATGAGAGCACAAATCCGGCAGTGACGTTCACCCGCATGCCACGCCGCGGCCGGGCGATGACAAGACCGATGACCATCACCACGAGCATCCCGAGCACGGGCAGCAGGTTGAACGTCGAGTACGGCACCAGGTCGCGAACCTTCTGTTCGATGTCGTCGCCACTGAGCTGGCTCCCCGACCACGGGAGGTTCTGCAAGTTCTGTTGTGTGACCGCGCCGAAGGCGGCCACTCCGATCAGGGCAATACCGGTGAACATGAGTCCGCGTGCGGGCATGCGCTTCTTGAACGTGATCGGGAGTATCTCGACCAGCACTCCAATGGCCGGGATGGCGAACAGGAACGAGGCGGGTTGAGTAACAAGCCAACCGGCCCAGTCGAAGATGCCAGTGTTCCCACCAAATCCGGTGCGAGCGTTGCGATGATCGAGGAAGAGGTAGACGAGCGTGCCAACGAAGACCGGCATCACCAAGAAGATCCCGATGGAGAAGACCAGAGCCGACCAAGTGAACGGTGGGACGCGGCGCATGGTCATCCCCGGCGCCCGCGTAGTGAGGATCGAAGTGGCCACAGACCCCGCGGTGGCGGTGACACCGATTGCCATCAAGCCGAGAGAGACGATGAAGAGATCGACCATGTCACTGTCGAAACCGAGGGTGCCTCCATCGTTGATCAAAGCCACGCCCGCCAGGATCAGGCCGCCGAACCACATCCAGAATCCGGTTGTAGCCAGCCGTGGGAACGCAATGGCCTTCGCTCCGAGCTGAATTGGCACAAAAGCAACGCACATCGCCACGGCCAAGGGAAGAAGAGAGCCAAATATGAGCGCTATGCGCTGAGCGTCGAGGAGCTGTGGAAGCGCCCCGGAGTCGAGCACAAAGCCCTCGTTGTCGAGCAGTTCGACGGCCAGTAATGCACTGATCGCGACTGCGTCGAGCAGGCCGAGCAGGCCGCCTGCCAGATAGAGACGACCGATGCGCTTGTGGTCGGTTGATGTGAGCCAGTCGGCGACGGACGCGAGGAACCGACCGGAGTCAGCATCGCTCGAAGTAGCCGCGGCAACTTCAGGACTGGTTTCAATGGTGGTCATACGGTGTGGGAACTCACTTGTCTGACTTCGAATACGTGGCAGGGCACGACGCCCAGGAGACTACTTGGACAGGGGCATCCAGGCCGAAATCCTCGCGATATTCGGTGGATTCACCAACCGTACCGAACCAGGACGTCGAGCGTCATCGCTCCGAAGAGCACCGTGACATAGGTGATCGAGAATCCGAACAACCGCATACTTGCCGCCGGCGTCGGGTGCTTGCGGAGAGCAAACGTGCCGCCGATGAACATGATCCCGAGCACAACAGCGGTCACTCCGTAGATCCATCCCAGGTCAGCGACCGGGATGAGTACGAGCGTCGTGATCACGAGGGCGATCGTGTACCAGATCATCTGGCGAATGACGCTCTCGATGGGGGCAACTGCCGGCAACATCGGAACATCGGCAGCTCGATAGTCGTCGGCGTACTTGACGGCCAGCGCCCAGAAGTGTGGGGGGGTCCAGAGGAACATCGCCACGAACAACACGATCGGAGTCCAGGACAGAGAATCTTGCACCGCGGCCCATCCGACCAACACGGGTACGGCCCCGGCAGCGCCGCCGACGACGATGTTCTGCTTGCTGGTGCGCTTCAACCAGATCGTGTACACCCCTATATAGAAGGAAGCCGCACCGAGCGCCAGGACGGCCGAGAGCAAATTGGCGCCGGCCCACAGCACGGCAAACGCCACAACTTGCAGTACCAGTGCGAAAACGAGGGCATTGCGAGCCGGGATGATGCCTGTGACGAGCGGGCGATCTTGGGTGCGTTCCATCAGCGCATCGATGTCACGGTCGATGTACATGTTGACGGCGTTGGCACTACCGGCAGAGAGCGTGCCGCCGATCAGCGTGACGATCACCAGCCAAGTATCAGGCCAGCCCTGCGCCGCGAGCACCATCGTCGGAACGGTGGTGACCAGCAGCAGTTCGATGATCCGCGGCTTCGTGAGGGCAACATACGCGCCTACGACGCTGCTGGGGGCACGTCGGTTGCCATGGCCAACGCCGCCAGGCGCCAGCCTGGACGGGACGAGGGGGCGACTACCGACGGCCATGAGCGCCCCATCGTACGGGCGCGCGGGAGGTCCGGCCAACGCCACAGCGGCGATGGAGTTGGTAACTCGTTACTCGAACGGTGGCCACACGCTTCTGAGGAGGCACACTGGGGCGGTGCCGACGACGCTCGAACCCGTGGAGGTGGTGGATCCGGAGCTTGACGATGCCCCGACTACTCAGTATCCGTGGATCGTGCTCGTGTGGAACGACCCGGTAAATCTGATGAGCTACGTGACCTTCGTATTCCAGAAACTATCTTGTGGCCGCGAGGAAGCCGAAATGCACGTCTTCCGCCTCCACGAACACAGTCTCTGGGCGACGATGGAACAGGACAAGTGACAATCCGACAATGGCTGCGGCAAATGGGTAAGCGCGATTTCACTCCTCCGGTGCAGGCGGTCGACGGCGGATGGTTACTTCACTTCGAAACCGAAGAGCGAGAGCTTCTCATTCGCTTGATGGGCGAACTTCGGGAACTCTTGACCGGGCCTGAGGATAACCCTCTGATCGTCCGGCTCTTCCCCGAGGCATACCCCGACGACGAAGAGAAGGAAGCCGAATATCAACGTCTGATGCGCGAGGAGTTGGTTGAGAGCCGTCTCGCGGCGATCGACTCCGTTACTGAAACACTTGGCCCAGATGGCCCCGCGTTGCTCAGCGAAGGCGAAATATTCTCGTTCCTCCAATCGATCAACGCGATCCGCCTCGTCCTCGGATCGATGCTCGGCATAACCGACGAGGAGTCCGCCGACGACGCGGACGAGCGAGACACATCCGAACACCATCTCTACGACTTCCTCAGCTGGATTCTGGAGTGGACGGTTCGGTCACTGTCACCCAACTGATCCATTCCGGTCTCCACCAGTCGCCACCCACAGTCTGCTGTGGGAGCAGAACAGCGACTCTTCGAGGGCGACGAAGAGCGATCAGATCGGGGCGGAAAAGTGACCTCTGCAGAGCCACTAGTGTCCTCATCGCGGGCGCAAGGGTCGCGGGCGGAAGGGGAACAGTTGGGCTCTGCAGTTTTCACAGAACAGGCATGGCTGGCCAGCACGCCCGCCGCGCGCTGGGGAGCGCTCATCACCGCTACCGCAACCGCGCTCGCAGTTGCCGCCCTCGGCGTTCCGGTCGCCAGCGGCGTCGCCGTGCTCGCCATGATCCCCGCGATGCTCATCGATCTGCAGGTGCACCGCATTCCTGACCCGTGGGTCGTGGTGGCCGGTGTGTCTTTCGGATCTGCGCTGGCCCTCTCGATCGCGCTCGGCCAGTCCGTATCCGCTCCCAACATCATCGCGGGCGCCGCAGCCATGGCGTTGCCGATTCTCTGCTTGCATCTCATCTCCCCAACGGCGATGGGATTCGGAGACGTCAAGGCAGCGATTGTGCTCGGCGCAGCGCTGGGAGTCGTGAATTGGCAGCTTGCACTCGTCGGGCTGACGCTGGCGGCTGGCATCGGAGCGAGCATTGGCACAATGCGCCGCTCGCGAACAATCGCCTTCGGGCCCTATCTACTGATCGGAACCTTGATTGCACTCACGGCTGACTCCGTCTTCTTGGACGCGGCACTCAAGGGCGGTGGCCGATGACCAACAGCGGCGAGGCGAACCAACAAGAACCACGTGGTTTCCAGCCGTCGAAACGTCGGAGAAACCGAATCGCTGCCGGAGTGGCGCTGGCGGCCATTGCGATCGGCGGCAACATTTTTGTCTACTCCCAATTGAACGACGCTGAGCCGGCTATACAGGTGGTTCGCGACGTCCCCGCAGGTGAACAGATCGCGTCAGACATGCTGCGAACGGTCAAGGTCGACGCCGACTCCTCAGTGAATCTCATTGATGGTGACGAACTTGAGAACATCGTTGGGAGCTACGCCAAAGTTCGTCTCGTTTCCGGCTCCCTAGTCACCTGGGAAGAGCTGCAAAGCTCACCCCTTGTGCGGAGCGGGAACGCCGTGGTTGCGATTCAGATTCCCGAAGGCGCGCTGCCGGTCGGGCTCCGGGAACAGGTCCTCATCGAGTTGGTGCTCCCTCCAGACCGCAGCGCGACCAACTCCACCATGACGGTGATTCCCGGGTGGGTCGTGGCCCTCCCAACTCCTTCGAACAACGCGCTCGGTACGCAGTCGCTATCGGTTGAAGTTGCCGCCGTCGACGCCGCGACGGTGGCTGCCGCCGACGATGTCAGGGTCGTGCTCTCTGAACCGCTCAGAGAACCGACAGCCGAGGACGGATCATGAGCCTGATCGCCCTGGTCGGAGATTGCACAACGACAACCAGCCTTGCCATCGCCGCAAGCTGGATTGACGAAGTAGTAATTCTCGAGGCGGACCGGTCCGGTGGGTCTCTCACTGCCTGGCTCGACACGCCGGCCACGCCGTCGCTCGCAACAATCGTCGCCAATGCTCCAGTCTCGCGTTCGACAATCGAGTCGATGACACAGCACAGCTCGGCGGGCATCCGTTTCATCGCCGCGCCAATCCGAACGCGAGCTGCAACGACCGCAATTGACGAAGCAGCAACGATGGTGTTTCCAGAACTCGCTTCGCCAGAACACCCAGTTGTGCTCGCCGACGTGGGCCGCTACAGATCGAGTGACAGAGCGCCGACGGTCCTACGGTTGGCCGAGCTAATTGTCATCTGCCACCGCCAAGAGCCAGCGTCAACGGCCGCGTCCTCCGTTCGACTCGATCGCCTCGCGGAATACATCGAAACTCTCGTGCCTCTCGGGATACCGATGATGCTGGCGATCATCGGGAGCGAACCGTTCGATCCTGACGAGATTGCTCGCTTTGTCGACACCACGTCTCCCGATGCGCTCATCGGGGCGAGCTTCCTACCCGATGACCCGCTCTCGGCAGCCGTACTGGCAGGGCGCACCGGCGTGTCGGCGAAGCGCCTCCGTCGGCTACCGCTGATGCGAAGCGCCGCGGACGTCGCGGCAACCCTCCACACGAGTGTTGGTCAGCCGCACGTCGACGTGAGAGATCGAGCCGGAAGCTTTGGTGCGCGATGAGCGTTGACACCACAAGACCGACGGGGCCCCTCGATGACCAAGAGGCAGCGGCAACGGTTACGCGAATCACCGATCGGGTCGCGACCCGACTGATCGAGGCAATCGAACAAGACACGGGCGACAAAGACCAGTCCATACGTGGAGCGTCGAACACATTCCTTGGTGGCGACGAGCGACATCAACAATTGCTCGTCGGAGCTTGGATCAGCGACGAGATTGCCGATCTGAACGAAGAACGTCTCCAACGGGGTCTGCGCCCGCTAGGCCAGCGCGCCGAACAGCAAACGCGATCACGCGTTGTCGCTGAGCTGACCGGAGCCGGACCCTTGGAGCAGTATCTGAGCGATCCCGAGGTCGAGGAGATCGACGTCAACGGGCCAGCATCGACCTGGGTCACCTACACGGACGGTCGAAAGATCGACGTCGGACGTCTGTGGTCCACAGCTGCCGACCTCACCGCCTTCCAGAAACGTATGGCACTCCGGATGACCGGCACCGGTGAGGGCCGACTCGATACGTCGTCGCCGATGCTCACATTGCAGTCCCGAGATGGCGCGCGCATCGTGATGGTGCTCGGCGGCGAAGACGAACACGGCGTGTCCACGCATCCTCGCCTCGCGATCCGCCGTTTCGTAGTCCGCCAGGTTGGGCTCACTGGGTTGGCTGAGCTGGGCCTGTTTCCGCAACACCTCGTGGAACCCCTTCGCGCCCTTGTGCGCTGCGGATTCACACTTCTTGTTTCCGGGCCTCCCGGTGCTGGGAAAACAACCTTGCTGACCGAGTTGCTCGGCGAGGTTTCTCCGCTGGAACGCATCATCACGGTTGAGAAGAACCTGCTCGAGCTGCGACTGGAAGACGATCCGAGACACCCCGATGCGCCGGCCCTTTTCACTCGACAATCCAATGCCGAGGGCGAAGGCGAGATCACGACCAGACAACTAGTCGAGCTGACACGTCGTCTCAATCCTGATCGCGTCGTCGTTGGTGAACTCGTCGAAGACGAGGCACTCGACATGCTCGACGTGGCCTCGATGTGTAAGCGCGGATCATTGGCGACAATCCACGCGCACACCGCCGAAATCGTCTTGCAACGGCTTGCCTACTACGTCTCGAAGTCGAACACGAGCCTGCCGGAATTCGCCGTGTGGAGCCTGATCGCGCAGACGGTCGACTTCGTCATCCACATCGATCTTGTTCGCAACGCCGTCTCCGATCAGCCAGCTGTACGACAGGTCACTTCGATAGTCGAGGTCGGAGGCCTGGGTGAGGCCGGCGGTGTGTCGAGCACCGAGGTCTGGGGAATCGACGGCCAGGGCGAGCTGAACCAGATGGCTCCGCTATCGCAACGCCACATGCGGCGGCTTCGTCTCGCCGGCTATCAACCGGACCAATTCTCTGTCGATCGAGAGACACCGTGAGTGTGGAACTTGTAGTTCTCCTCCTGTCGACCCTTGCGGGCGTACTGGCGTTAGCGCTCATCTTCCTACCGACGCCTGATGGCCCGATCCAACGATCGCGCGTGCAGCCTGGTCTGGCTGCACGCCTCGGTGGATCAGCGGCAGCTGGCATGATCGTTCTGGCGTTCTCAGGTTGGATCGTGCCTGCCCTCGTTGTTGCGGTTGGCACCTGGTTCGCCGTCGCCTCGTGGCAGAAACGTGACCGACGACTGGCAAATGACGTCGAGCGAACAGACGCGCTGGCATCGTGGATCGAGAACCTGCGTGACGTACTCATCGCTGGTGACCAGCCAGTCGGCGCCATCAACGCAACCGTGGCGTCATGCCCGCCAGCCATCAAGCCACAGGTGAGACGCCTGGCAGCAGGATTGGGCCGCCAAGACCCTGACGTGGTCTTTCGGCGCTTCGCCGACGACGTCGATGATCCGCTGGGTGACCTCGTCGCGGCAGGGCTACTCATCGCGGTCCAGCGCGGAGCTCGCACCGCTGCCGTGCTCAGCTCACTGGCTGAGCAAGCACGACGTCAGGCAGATCGGCGTCGTTTGGTCGAGGCTGAACGCGCTCCGATCCAACGCGAAGTGACGCTCCTCACCGTCATCATGGGATCACTCATTGTCGGACTGCTCGTGTTCGGCCGGGCTGACTACCTCGCTCCCTATGACACACCTGGGGGTCAACTCTTCCTCGGAGTCGTTTTGGCCCTCTATTCCCTTTTGCTCCTCCGCGTTCAGCGCCTTGCGCGGTACCCCCGACCCAGCCGCTTCCTCACGACAAGCATCCCTGCGGACAGAACGCAGGGAACAGGGTCTCGCGTACGAACAGCCGAGGTTCGGCAATGAGACCAACCGGCCTTCTTCTTCTGAGCAGTCTGACGATCTGTCTTGCGGCATGGTTGGTCGTATCGGGATGGCGCCAACCAAGACCTCGTTTGAATCAGGCGATGCGTCACCTTCATCGAGGCGGTACTCGACCGTCCGACGACACCGGCACTCAGCCCAGCGGAATCGCGTCTCGAGTGGGAGCCATCGCTGATGGGCCCTACCTGCAGCGTGTGAGTGATCGATGGGCCCAGCCTCTCCGACTCATCGGCCAAACCCCGGAAATGCACATTGGGCTGCTGGCGATCGGCGGTTTCGTCGGGCTGCTCGTACCCGCACTCACACTCACACTCTTGCAGTCTCTCGGCATGGTCAGTATCGGGTTCTTCATCCCGGCGCTTCTGTCGCTCACCTCAGCAGCGCTCGTTGTGCTTGCTCTGCACTCCGACACGATGTCTCGCAGCGCCGAAGTCAAGGTCGACTTGAGGTATCAGCTCGGCGCCTATCTCGACATGGTCACCATGTTGCTGGCTGGCAACAGCGGGTACGAAGGTGCGCTCGAACAGGCAGCGCGAGCCGGCGACGGAATGCTCTTCCGGGACCTCCGGAGAAGAATGCGAGAAGTCGGAACAACGGGGCACAGCCTTGTCGGCGCACTGTCACTCGTCGCGTCCGACTACGGAATTGTCGAACTCGAACAGGTGGCCGCAACGGCGACCCTGTCAGCCGCCGAAGGTGCTCCTGTGGCGCGCAGCCTCGCCGCCAAGTGCTCGACACTTCGCTCAACGCTGGCTGCCGAGCAGGAAGCCGACGCTCGAGTCCGCAATGACAAAGTCACACCACCCCTCGTTGGAATGGCCCTGCTGTTCATGGCGCTGATCATCTATCCCGCTCTCAATCTGAACTGACCGCGAACGCCTCAACCCATACCGACCTGATCCAAGGAGAAC
>JADWMG010000098.1 GCA_015767405.1 Actinomycetota bacterium | reverse complement strand
TGACGCGCCGGCGGAAACTGACGCCCCAGCAGAAACTGACGCCCCAGCAGTAACCGACGCCCCAGCAGAAACCGACGCCCCAGCAGAAACCGACGGTGCCGGCGCTGACGGTGTATTGGATGTACCGGGCGAGTTCGCGACCATCACCGACGCAGTCGAGGCCGCCCAGCCAGGCGACCTCGTGCTCATCGCGCCGGGTGTTTACAACGAGGCGGTCGACGTCACGACCGACGAAATTACCATCCGCGGGCTTGATCGCAACGAAGTAGTCCTCGACGGCGAATTCGAACTGGAGAATGGCATCCGTGTGCTCGGTGCGAATGGAGTTGCTGTGGAGAATCTCACCACGCAGAACTACACCAGCAATGGGGTGTTCTGGACTTCGGTCGAGGGGTACCGCGGGTCGTACATCACCGCATTTCGAAATGGCGACTACGGAATATATGCATTCGACTCGGTGAAGGGTCTATTGGAGCATTCCTACGGAGGCGGCAGCACTGATGGTGGCTTCTACATTGGTCAGTGTTATCCCTGCGACGCTGTGATGGACGATGTCATTGCCGAGTACAACGGGCTCGGATACTCCGGAACTACCTCTGGAGGAAATCTCTTCATCATCAACAGTCGCTTCAACAACAACCGGGTGGGTATCAATAGCAACTCGGCTACATACGAACTCTGCTACCCGCAGCGTGAGAACACCATCGTCGGCAATCTGGTCTACTCGAACAATCAGGCGGACACTCCGGCGATCGACGATGCGCTCCTCGGTATGGGTAACGGGATTCTTTCCGATGGCGGGATCGGCAACCTCATCGAGCGGAACAGAGTGTATGACCACGACAAGACCGGGATCGGCTTGGTTCCCTTCCCCGAATTCGAGCCGAATGACGCTGAGCCGAGTGAAGATCAGTGGTCGAAGCCATGTTCAGAGACGCGAGACCTTCCACTGGCCGACCCCAGCACTCTCGAACCCATCATTTGGGC
Source organism: Actinomycetota bacterium (assembly GCA_015767405.1). Taxonomy (GTDB): domain Bacteria; phylum Actinomycetota; class Acidimicrobiia; order Acidimicrobiales; family Ilumatobacteraceae; genus Sva-07. The sequence continues at coordinate 7,490 of JADWMG010000098.1, read as the reverse complement.
CCCGAAGAACAACAGCGTGATTGACAACGTTCTCGAGGACAACAGAGTTGCTGACCTCGCTGTTTCGGCTGTCGATGTCGATCTCGAGTACACCGATCCGACAACCCTCGGTAACTGTTTCGCCGGGAATACCTTCACCACATCGGCACCAGTCGATATTGAGACTCTTCTGCCGTGCGACGGTGAGGGAAGTGATGCCGATTGGACTGTCGGAGCTCTCGATGCAGTCGGTTGGCTGGCGGACGCCGAAGTTGCGCCGCCATCGGTCGACTACCAGACGGCACCAACACCTGATCCGCCTGTCTTAGACGGGATGCCGGACGCTGCTACTGCGCCAGCGAACCCCGCAACCAATGTACCGCCGGCCGTCGACCTGGATTCCATCACCGTTCCGGATCGACCATGAGCTTTCGAGCGAGGTTGACATTCTGAATCGGTCCGACCGCTGGATCTAGTTCAGGACACAGCGCACGAGGTGAAGACCAGAGGGCTTGGTAGATCGCGTGCGGGCCTCGTGGCGTTGGCATTGCTAGTTGTGGCGTGCGGCGGATCGGGTACGAACCAAACTGAACGGCTCGATGACGGCCCCGACCCTGAACGGCGCGGACCACAGGGGCGGGTAGCGCAGTTCGTTGTCACATGTGAACTGAGCCATCTCGCATACGACGACCCGATTGTCCTTCCAGATCTTCCGGGTGAGAGTCACCTCCATCAGTTCTTCGGAAATCGTGACGTCACCTCTGAGCCGGACTACGACGCTCTGGTCGGAGCCGACACGAGTTGTAAGAAGCGGCAGGACACCGCCTCCTACTGGGCGCCGGCTCTGTTGGATGCGTCCGGCAAACCGGTCGAAGCCCAGGGGTTCACTGCGTACTACCGCCCAGGCAGCGGTATCAATCCGGCTGAAGTCGCCCCGTATCCCGAAGGCCTCATGCTGATCGGTGGCGATTCTGGTGCGACCGAGCCGCAGCCGACAGACATCGTGTCGTGGTCGTGTGGCACTGGTGCGCTCCGTGAGGCGAAGCCACCGCCTTGCGGACCGGGGTCGTCACTCAGGATGATGGTCAAGTTTCCCGACTGCTGGAACGGTGATCAACTGACCGGCATGGGCTCGGGGGGGCACGTGCGTTACAGCGATGACGGGTGCCCTGATGGGTTCCCGGTCGCGGTGCCGCAATTGCTCATCGCCATCGATTACCCGCCGGTCGACCCCGAGGGCCTGTCCTTGGCATCGGGCTCGATCCTCACCGGACACGCCGACTTCTGGAACGTTTGGGATCAGGAGAAACTTGAACGGGAAACCGCGCAGTGCATCAATCGTGATCTCGTCTGCGGAGTTACCAGCTGAGGCGCAGCCAGCTCAAAGTCGGCCCGCGTCCGTAACGCGCTGCAGAAAAGCTTTGGTTCGTGGTTCGCGAGGATCGCCGAAGATCTGATCTGGGGGACCTTCTTCAAGGATTCGTCCCTTGTGGAGGAAGCAAACCGTGTCGCTGATCTCACGTGCGAACGCCATTTCATGGGTCGCGAACAGCATTGTCATGCCGGCTTCCTTGAGTCCGCGGATGACATCGAGTACTTCACCCACGAGTTCGGGGTCGAGTGCAGACGTGATCTCGTCGAGCAGCATCACCTCCGGGTTCATCGCCAGTGATCGGGCGATAGCGACCCGCTGTTGTTGGCCGCCAGAGAGCTGATCGGGGTAGGCATCGGCACGCTCACCCAGGCCGAGCCGGGTCAGCATCTCGAGTCCATCGCTACGTGCCTGCGACTTTGAAACGCCGAGCACCTTGCGCGGGCCGATCGCCACGTTGTCAGTCACGCTCATGTGTGGGAACAGGTTGAAACTCTGGAACACCATCCCGATCCGCCGCCGAATTGGATCTGGGTCGAGGCCGGGCTCGGCGATGTCGACACCGTCGAAGAAGATCTCACCGTCATCCACCGGTTCGAGCAGGTTCACGCAGCGCAGCAACGTCGATTTACCTGACCCTGACGCCCCAATCAGGGCTATGACGTTTCCCGTCGCGACGTCGAGATTGATGCCGTCGAGGACCGTCGTCGCGTCGAATGCCTTGTAGACCCCGCGCATCTGGATCTTGAGAACTGCTGCCGTGGGGGACTCGCTCGTCATCGATGTTTGGCCCTCATGCGATGGTCGTGGCCCCGGTACGTCGCCGCTGTCGGGCAAGGGCCCAGTCGGCAAGGCGAGTGAACGGAATGGTGAGCGCGAGGAAGATCACTGCGGCGGCGACGTAGGGCGTGAAATTCGCCGTCTTGGCCTTGTCGATACCGGCCTGGCGGAGGATTTCGACCGGCCCGATGAGGCTCACCAGTGCAACGTCTTTTTGCAAGCTGACGAAGCTGTTCATCAACGGTGGCACGATGCGTCGAAAGGCCTGTGGCAGCACCACAGCGCTCATCGTCTGATGGCCCGTCATGCCGAGCGAGCGAGCAGCTGCGCGTTGGCTCTCGTGAACGCTGTCGATGCCGGCGCGCATCACTTCGGACACGTAGGCGGAATACGAAAGCACCAAGGTGACTGTGCCCCAAATCACCGGATTGGACAGCTCGCGCGAGAGCCCCAGGGCAGGAACGCCGAACCCGATCAGGAAGACGAGCAAGATCACAGGAATTCCCCGAAGGACGTCGGTGTAGATGACGGCAAACGCTTTGAGTGGGAACATCGCTGGTCGCCTAGCACCCCGTGCGAGGGCAATCAGTAGTGCGACGATCAAGATCAGTGGTGTCGAGACGAACAGGATCTTGAGATCGAGCAAGAATGCGTCTAGTAGCCCGGGGAACGATTCGACGAAGATGTCAGCGTCGAAGAACGATTTCTTGACCTTCTCCCAACCTGGAGTGAGCGGAATGAGCACGACCACCGCCACGAGGGCGATGGTCGTGCTCACAGTCGCGATCACCATTGCACGGCGACGCTGCTTTTGTTCGTATACGGCGCGTCGGGTGAGCGGTGGGACGGTCATGAGTTGTTGTCAGCCGGGTCCGAAATCAGTCGACCGAGATCACCGGCGCACCGGTGAAGTCCGACATCCACTCGGTGGTGATTGCATCCAGGTCGCCAGAGTTGACGAGTGCCGTGATGGCCGCATCGACACACGAGGTGAGCGCGGCGTCCTTTTCGAGCACGAAGCCGAAGTCATCAGTGGTGCCACCGGCATCGGCCGGGAACTGACCGGTGACGCTGCTGCCCTCGATCTCGACGCCCGACACGAACAGTGCCGTCGGAAGGTCGAACACGGCTGCGTCGATCTGGTTGGCTTCGAGAGCAGCCTTGGCGGCAACGTTGTCGTCGTACACGAATGGATCCTGGTTGGGCTGGATGACATCAGTGATGAACGCGAGGCTGGTCGTGCCTACCTGGGCGCCGAATTTGACATCCTTCAGGTCGTCCGTGGACGTGGCGCCTTCGGCTGGAGATCCGTCAAGCGCGACGATCGCCTGGTTGCTCGTGTAGTAGGGCAGAGACATGTCGATCGATTTCTTGCGATCATCATCGATCGAGAACTGCTGGAGGTTCATGTCGAAGCTCTTGGCTCCTGGCTGGATCGCCTCGTCGAAGCCCGTACGGACCCAAACAACAGAATCGGCGTCGTAGCCCATTTGAGCGGCGACGGCATAGGCGACGGCTGATTCAAATCCTTCGCCAGACTCGGGAGTGTCATCGAGGACATAGGGATAGAAGGCCGGATTACCTGTAGCGACGGTCAGAACGCCATCGTCGATGGTGGCCGCGCACGACTCGTCGGGGGCGGCTGCCTCTGTGGCGGCCGGTGCGTCTGTCCCTGCGGGTGCGTCTGTGGCAGCAGCAGCTTCCGTTTCGGCAGGGGCATCAGTCGAGTCGCTCGATGAATCGTCGCTGCCGCAGGCGGCAAAGACGAGAGCACCGATGGTGAGTACCGGCAGGAGCCGGCGAATGGCGGGGGAGGGTCGCATGAATTCTCCTTCAGTTGTTGTTCACGCGCTGTAAAACTTACCGCGCCATCACGCCGGAACCGAGACGCCGAGGATTTGGCGAAGAGCGACGCCCATTTCTTCACGTACGGGAGCACCCGAATTCACCATGTCTACAGCCGTCAAAGACGTGTGAACTTGCCCTGGAGCTGCAAGGTGCGTGACGGAGATGCCCGCCTCCTTCATCGCCTCGGCGTAGGCCGTGCCTTCGTCGCTGAGCGGGTCGAATTCGCAGGTGACCACCAAGGCGGGGGGAAGGTTGGATAGATCATTGGCGAGCAGCGGCGAGGCCTTCGGGTTGGTTCGATCGGCGGGATCGGCGTAGTGATCCCAGAACCACTTCATCAGCTCGGCGGTGAGTATGTATCCGTCGCCGTTGTCGATGTACGACTGTCGATCGAAGTCGCAATCTGTTACAGGGCACAGCAGCATCTGGCCGACGATTTCCGGGCCTCCTGCGTTGCGGGCAGTCTGGCAGACGACGGCGGCAACGTTCGCGCCGGCACTCCAGCCGGCCACTGCCAGCTGCCCAGGGATCCCGCCGAGCTTGTCAGCGTTGGCCGTAATCCACTGCACCGCCGCGAACCCGTCATCAGGAGCAGCTGGAGGTGGGCCCGCGAGAGTGTCGCACGTCACATCGCTCCTAGGTGAGTCCTCGTTGACAGTGAGACGGTTTTCGTCTTACTGTCTCAGGGTGGTTGAGGCGGGCAGTTTGGCGCGGGCGTGGAGTCCAGCAGAGGTCGACGTCCTCGATGCGGTGAAGACTTGCTGCGAGCGGTGGGGTATTGCGAAGGTCACGGTCGACGACATCGCCCGGCAGAGTGACGTCTCCAGAGCCACGCTGTACCGAATGTTCCCAGGTGGGAGAGATGTCATCTTCGAGGCACTTCGGGTCTACGAACTCGATCATCTTTTCGGAGTGCTCTTGGCCAACATCGATGGAGCGCGAAGCCTCGAAGACCTGCTCGTCAGTGCGATCACCTGCGCGACGATCGAGTTGCGAAACAATCAGCATCTGGCGATCATGCTGGCGTCTGAGCCCGGAGCGGTAGTCGGCGAGCTCACAGTCGAGGGGTTGCCGCGCATCCTCAGAGTGTCTTCGTCGTACCTTGCCCCATTCGTCGACCGATTCCTGCCACCAGCACAAGCTCGATCGCTGATCGATGTCGTGGTGCGCCTGGTCATCTCGTACTTCCTGTCGCCCGCTGAGTCTGTCGACCTGGGTGACGAGGATTCCGCCCGAGCGTTTCTCGCGCCCTTCGTTCCACCAGAACTTCCAACCACCTCTCAATCGATCAACTGAACCCCCAGGAGACACATAAATGACCGTTACCGACAACAACTCGGACAACGCCGCTCACGGCGACAACGAGAGCGTGATTGGCAGGGCCGACCTCGACGATCTCGAGGCAATTCTCGCGATCTCGAATACCGATCCCGACGAAGTCGAGCACTCGGTTCGCGACAATTGCGAAGCCGTCTTCACTTGGGACTACAGCCTGACGCGCCCCGCTCTTCGCAAGCTGTACGAGAAGGCCAAGACAGGCCAGTGGAACGCCACGACCGATCTCGACTGGAGCATTGGTGTCGACCTCGAGAAGGTCGTCGCCGGCGATCAGGTCGCCGCGTCGGCGGGTATCGACCCCAACCTCTATGACGACACCGTCGTAGGGCACTGGGGCGAAAAGGAATGGCTTGAATTCGGGATCGAGAACAGGAAGTGGACGCTCTCGCAGTTCCTCCACGGTGAGCAGGGCGCGTTGCTGTGCACGGCAAAGATCACCGAGACCGTCCCGTGGTACGACGCCAAGCTGTATGCCGCGACCCAGGTCGTTGACGAAGCACGGCACGTCGAAGTGTTCGGGCGTTACCTCGACGAGAAGATGGGCGGCGGCTACCAGGTCAATGCTCACCTGCGCATGCTGCTCGATGACATCATCGAAGATTCTCGCTGGGACCTTACCTACCTCGGTATGCAGGTGATGGTCGAAGGACTCGCGCTCGCAGCGTTCGGATTCATGCACCAGATGACTGAAGAACCGCTTCTGAAGAAGCTGCTCCGGTACGTCATGAGCGACGAGGCGCGCCATGTTGCCTTCGGTGTGCTTTCGCTCAAGGAGGTCTACGAGGAGATGACCGACGCCGAGATGATGGACCGGCAGGAGTTCGCTTACGAAGCTGCCGTACGCATGCGCGACCGTTTCCTTTCACAGGAAGTCTGGGAGCGCATGGGTGTTGCACCAAAGGACGTACTCCCGATCGTTCTCAAAGACCCGATGCGTGATCTCTTCCAGCAGATGCTGTTCTCGAAGATCGTTCCAAACTGCAAGAAGCTCGGCCTGCTCGACCGCAATGACTCCTGGCTGCGACACCGGTACGAGGAGATGGGTGTCATCCAGTTCGAAGACTGGGAAGACACCATTGAAGAGGTCAGCAAGTTCGAGCTGGGCAACGAGGCACCCTCACCAATCCCCGGCATGTGACCGGTCGCCACGACCGAGCCGCCCGCCACGCCGCGCCACTGGTTTGTGTCAGCTGAAACCTGTGGCGCACCAGTAAGCGCTGACACAAAACTCAAACTGGGCCGCGCTAGCCCGAATGGTTTTGTGTCGGCACATACCGGTGGCGCAGCGGTAAGCGCTGACACAAAACTCGGGGACCGCCGAGCGAAGGATTTGTGTCGGCACATACCGGTGGCGCACCCGTAGTTGCTGACACAAACCTTGAATTGGGCCGCTGGCCGGGCTGGACATACAAGTATAAGACAAGTACGATACAAGTATGACGCGTGCAGACTGGGACCCGGATCAGTATCGACGCTTTGCCGCGGAGCGGGCGGCGCCCTTTTGGGACCTTGTTTCGCTCGTCCGGCCTAATGGGATAGAGCGGCTGGTTGATCTCGGCTGCGGTGACGGAAAGCTCACGGGTGAAGCGGTTGAACGGCTGACACCGAAGACAGCACTCGGAATCGACTCGTCGCCGACGATGCTCGAGAAGGCAGAGCCGGTGCAGGTCACCGGCCTCAGCTTCGAGGCGGGGGACATCGCGAGTTGGACGTCGGACCACGACGTCGACTTGGTGCTCGCCAATGCAAGTCTGCAATGGGTCCCGGACCACGAAGCCGTTCTGCGTCGGTGGACCGATGCACTTGCGCCAGGCGGCCAACTCGCGGTTCAGGTTCCGGCCAACGGTGATCATGCATCGCACATCGTCGCCGACGAAGTCGGGCAACTCGAACCGTTCTTGTCAGCGATGAATGGCAACCCGCCACCCAATCCGACGAGCGTGAATGTGCTCGCACCGGAGGCCTACGCCTCGTTGCTGAACGGGATGGGATTTGCCGAACAGCACGTGCGGTTGCAGGTCTACCCGCACGTGCTCGCATCATCTGACGATGTGGTCGAATGGGTGCGCGGCACTAATCTCACACGCTTTTTCCGGCGGCTGCCCGACGAGATGCACGAGCTATTCGTCGACGCGTACCGTGACGCTCTTATTGATCGGAAGATCGGAAGAGC
>JADWMG010000325.1 GCA_015767405.1 Actinomycetota bacterium | reverse complement strand
ACGGCTTGTCCTGCCAGCTGAGGAGGCGCGCGCCGCCTTCGAACTGATTCACGCAGACCCGGCGGGTTTCGAAGAGATCATGCTCGCCGCTATGTCAGGCGAGGGCCCGGTTACCCAGCCGTAGCGCCCGGCGTTGCTTTCTGTCGGTGGCGGGCGGCGTTGAACACGGCATACGCGCCGCAGCGGCCGCAATCGACGTCGTTGCCATAGCAGCAGAATGTCCGCTCGAAAACTCCGCCCTCGCCCACGTAGAGAGGCAGCCTCGACTTCATCCGCGCAGTGATGGCCGGTTTACTCATCACATCGATCGGAACCTCCTCCACATGGCTTAGCAGGGTCGCTCAAGAGCACCATCCCACCGAGACGCTCTCGACGGAAGGCGAGCACGACGCCAAAAACATTGACGGTCGCCAACGTTCCCACGGCGATGGACTCGGCAAGCGCACCCTCCTCGATCGGCTCACGGGTGATGAGAGCGCCGACCAACGGGAGCATCCACATCACAGCGGCGAAGGTTCCGATCGCCCGCGCGATGAGGAGAGTTGTGTTCTGCGCCAATATTGGGTCAGGCGTTGCTGTAACCGGGTTGTGTGTGCGAACGCGAGATTGTTTCGCGATACACACCATCAAGCCACTCCGGGTACCCGCTCGACTGGCTGATTGAAGCCGCTGTGCCATTTAGAAGCGGGGAGCTGACATCGAGCGCTCCCCACGCTGCGGCTATGGAGCCTTGCCGCGTCGTTACGGGTCCGTATGCAGCGAAGGCGAAGCTCCAGGCGTCAACACCAGCCACGGCGACGGCGACGATTTCGACGTCACACCCAACTCCGGACGTCACGAACGAGTTGTCGGCGAAGCCGATCTCGTCACCATCCGCGGCGAACCTGCGTTTGACGACTTTCTTGTGGACGTCGATCCATCGCGAACCTCGGCTGTCCTCGACGAGGTCGTCGGCAGGGCTCCACTTGCGCCAGACTTCCAGTCGACCTGCGAGGCCTCCGTCAAGTTCGACTTGACCGCTGGTCGACCCGCGAATCTTCAGCTCGAGTGTGGTTCGAAACCGGCGTTTGACACCCTTGTCACATCGACCGTCAATCCGGTAGCTGTCGATTCGTTCCTCGACGATGGCGGTGGTGCCACCGCGTGTGAAGCAAGACATGACGTCGGGCGGGAGATGTCCCTCGATGAACCAACGGAGTTCGGTGGTGTCGACAACTGAAACCCCGCCAGTGAGACCGGGGGCACTATTGTCGCGAAGCAGCGCGTCAGATTCTTCCTGGGGTCGGATCTCAGGTTTTTTGTTAGTGATTACCACGTCGCTCCCAACGGGTGCAGCCTATTCGGAGCCGACCTGGCGGTCCACATTTTCTACTGCATTTGTTACTGCGGGAACTTGAGGTTCATCCCTCGTGGGCTGAGATCTGGCCGGAGTCGATTGCGGCTTTGAAGGCTTTGTAATCGCTGTCGTTTTGATCGGCGTAGGCGACGGCGAAGTCGGCGATCGCTCTGTCGAACACGTCCCCGGAACCGAGATAACCGGCGATTGCCTGGGAGTCACCGGAGCGAGCGTGTGACCGAGCAAGCGTCCATCCGCACAACTGGGCATACCGGCGCATCCTCTTGAGCGGAGCGCCGTCGACCTCAACCGAGCCTTTCATGTCCTTGAACTGACGCCAGTAGTAGTACCTGCCAGTAGATCCGGTGGTCCAGCCCAAGAACACATCGCTCGCTGCTTGCATGAGCCGCTGTCCGACCACCACACGTTCGCCCTCATGTTCATACTTGCTGGCCGGCAAATGGTCAGCAAGTACCGATTGCATAGCCTCTTTGATCTGCAAGAAGAACGGCTCGGTTGAGTCTCGACCCTTGAACAGCACCACGTTACAATTTGTGCCCACGCTGCCCACTCCGACAACCTTGAGAGCGGCGTCGCGATAGGCAAATCGACTGAGTAGTGCTTGGAGGTGTTCGGGTACCGAGTCGAGGTAGGCCGTGAGTTGTTCTGTTACGTGGCGTTTGATGTCTTCGGGATCTTCCTTGGTGGGAATGTCACGCAAAGGGACGATCAGCGGTGGCTGCGACATGATTCGGAACCCGTCGTCGGTCTCCTCTGCCAACTTGTCGAATGCGTGCACACTGTTCTTCGACCGGGCTTTCTTGGCAAACTTCTTACCGGACTTGGCTTCCTTCTTGGTCAGCTGATCGCCGAAGGCCGCCTGGATCTTGGCGACGTTGAGCTCGGAATACCACATGTCGAGGTAGCGCGCGCCCGCGAACTTCGCCATCGCGTCCCGATAGGACGCGACAGACAGAGCGGCAAGGTCCGCCTCATCCTTGCTCTTGTAGTTGTTGTGTCTCGCCACGATCGCGAAGCTCGCGGCGAGACGCTTCAGGTCCCACTCCCACGGCCCTGGCAATGTCTCGTCGAAGTCGTTGACATCGAAGACCAGTTGACGGGAAGGCGACCCATAGACCCCGAAGTTCGAGAGGTGGGCATCGCCACACAGTTGGGCATTCAGTCCCGTCGCTGGTGTTGTCGATAAGTCTTGGGCCATGATCTTGGCCCCGCCGCGATAGAAGGTGAACGGCGACTGGGCCATTCGCCAATGCCTGATCGGAACCAGATACTGGATGCGTGACTCGTCC
>JADWMG010000097.1 GCA_015767405.1 Actinomycetota bacterium | reverse complement strand
GCCGAGGGCTGCGCCGAGATCCGCGGCGTCGACGACGCCCTCTACGACGTAGCCGAAACCTTCTTCGGCTGACCATCCAGCAGATCAGCTTCGGCGACGGGAGCCCGGAGATTGCACCCTGAAGCTTTGCGCGACCAGTTCGTCCACAATCGACGGGATGGCATCTTCGAGTTCAGCTGATATTGGTCCGTAGTCGAAGTTTCGGGCCTCGATTCCGATTACCTGCAGGCTTCTGGGGAGTCGGTCGAGGAGGCGAGCCAATTCGACAGCCTCGGCGATTCCGACCCCATGTGTCGACCATGACCCGCGTGACTGAAGTTGCCCGGGCTCGAGCCGATGGATGGTGCCGAGTGGTAGTCCTGTGTTGCAAGCGTCGACAATTACGACGTCGTCAGCAGGCTTCCAGCGCAACGCGAGGTCGGCAAGGTCGCCTTCGCAAACGATGGTTGAGACTGCTGTTTCTCGGGTCTTGAGCTCATCGACGACACGCGGGCCGATCGCGTCGTCGCCGCGAGATCGGTTGCCGATGCCGATCACCAACAGAGCCGCTGATGTGGCTGTCACGATGGGGCACTGCCACCATCATCGACCGTGACTGACAGGAAATGGGTTGCACACGAGATGCACGGGTCGTAGTTCCGGATAGCGGTCTCGCAGCGCTGTTCGAGCAGAGCGACATCGCCGGCTTCCGCCGAATTGGCGAGGAACCCCTCCACCAATTGGCGCAGGTCCGTTTCGATTGCCGGTTGGTTCTGAGCCGTCGGCGGCACGATTCGGGCCGACGTGATGACGCCGTCATCGTCGGTTTCGTAGCGGTGGTACAAGATGCCGCGGGGTGCCTCGGTGCAGCCGTGACCGGTTCCGGCTCGCGCCGGAACATCGACGAATGGGCGAGCGGGCCGGGTGTACCCGGCAATGATTCGCTCGGCTTCGACCACCGCGTAGAGGACTTCGAGCCCCCGTACCAAGATGCTGCGGAACGGATTGCGCTCGACTCTCCCAACGCCCACCTCGTCGGCGAGATCTTGAACCAAAGGGGGAAGCCGGTCGTAGTTGTTTGCCCACCGAGCCAGCGGACCGGTCAGGTAAGTCTCACCACCGCGTTGCCGACCGTGCAGCGCCGTTGAGTGGGCGACGTGGATCTCATCGAAATGCTCTCCGAACGACGACACGTCGATGTCGAGCCCTCGGTCGGACACGATCCGCCCCTCACAGATCGGGTATTCGTCGGGATGCCTGAGCGAGACGAACTCGTGGTCGATCTCCAATGCCGGGAAGTCGAACGTAGCTGTCCACCGAATGAGTTCGATTGCTGCCTTCCGTGCCCATCGCAGTGGTTCCGCCAGCGTGTCGAGTTCCGTGGCCTCCGGTGCACGGTAGAAACCTCCGAGTCGCACGTTGACCGGGTGAATCGGCCGTCCGCCGATCAACTGCATGATGTCGTTGCCGACCTTCTTGAGCTGGAGTACCTGCTCGATGCGCTCCGGGTGATCGGCTGCGATGTGCACGCCGGAGTGGTAACCGAGGAAATCGGGGGCGTGGAGGAACCCGATATGGAGCACGTGGCTTTCGATCCACTCTCCGCAGTACAGCAGCCGACGAAGCTCGCGAAGTTGTCCGTCGACCCGGACACCGGCGAGTTGTTCCATCGCTTGTGCCGCGCTCATCTGGTAGGCAACCGGGCAGATCCCGCAGATACGGGCCGTGATGTCCACCGGTTCCTGGTAGTTGCGTCCGCGTAGGAAGGCCTCGAAGAATCGGGGCGGCTCGTAGATCTCTAGCCGCACAGTGTCGACCTTGCCGTCGTTCACCACGACGCGCAGCGCTCCTTCGCCTTCCACGCGGGCCAAAACAGGAACCCGAAAACTCATGTCCTTGTGGGTCATGGTTCGTTGTCCTTGCCGTGCGCGTTGTCGGCGGCGGCGCGGAACTCGGGTGACCAGCCCGAAAAGCCGCGCCACAACCGCTCGAGTTGTCGATTATCGAGGCCGAGGTCAGCCAGTTGCTCGTTCAACGAGTCGGTATTAGGTGATTCGCTCGGCCCGAAGCAGCCATAACACCCGCGGCCGTATGCAGGGCACAATGCTCCGCACCCAGCATGTGTGACGGGTCCGAGACAGGGCGTGCCACCAGCAACCATCACGCAGGGAAGCCCGCGCGATTTGCATTCGACACAGACGCTAACTGACGAGATACGCGGCGGTCGATTGGTGAGAAATGCAGCGATGACCTCGAGGAGTTGGCCGCGGTCGATCGGGCAGCCGCGCAGCTCGAAATCGACGTCTACATAGTCGCTGACGGGAGTTGCCGCGGCGAGTGTCTCGACGTACTCAGGGTGGGCGTACACGATCGACATGAACTCGTCGATGTCGTGCCCGTTGCGGAGCGCTTGGATGCCGCCAGCGGTAGCGCATGCACCGATCGTGACGAGCGTGTTCGAGTTTGCTCGGATCTGATAGATCCGCTCGAGGTGGTGCGGTGTGCTCACCGAACCTTCCACCAGCGAGAGGTCGTAGGGGCCGCCGATCATGGCGCTCGAAGCCTCGGGGAAGTACGCAATCGACAGGTGTTCGACCATGGCGATCAGCTCATCTTCGCAATCCAGCAGGCTGAGCTGGCAGCCATCGCACGAAGCGAACTTCCACACGGCGAGTGTCGGCGGGGTGTTCGTCGGGCGGGGAAGTAGGCGCGGTCGCATCACAGCTCAGAAGTGGTGAGTGCGTCGCCGAGCTGGGTTGCTGTCACGACGGGGCCGTCGCGGCAGATGAGGAGGCCACCGAGCTGGCAGTGGCCACACGTGCCGATGGCACACTGCATGTTCCGCTCGAGGGTGAGTTGGATGTGATCTGGGTCGACGCCCAGCTGTTCCAGCTCCACGACGGTGGCCATCATCATGGCGTCGGGGCCGCAGAGAAAGGCGGACAGACGGTCGCGGGTTGCTTCGTCGCCGGGATTATCATCCTGAACAACTCTGGAGACGCTGCCCACCGCGTCGACGATCAGCTCGGTGACCAGGCCGACATTGCCGAACCAGGACGACGCATCGGGTCCGGGACGGTCGACCGTGAGCCGTACGTCGACTCCGGTCTGCCGAAGTGATTCGAGCCAAGGACGGAAGACGACATTATCGGGAGTAGTGGCTCCGACGAGCACGATGATGCGTCCGTATCGCTGTCGGTCGCGCACGACCTCCTCAATGGCGGCCCTCAGAGGCGCGATTCCGATCCCGCCGGCGATGAAGGCAACATCACCGCCCTCCGCTGACGCCATATCCCACGGTCGGCCAAATGGTCCACGAACGGTTACGACATCGCCAACCCCGGCGCGAACCAGTCGTTGAGTGACTGCACCTATCGCTCTGATCGTGTAGCTGTGGGCCGTGTCGTCGTCGGCTGGAGAACTGATGGAGATCGGGACCTCGCCGACACCAGCGATACCGATCATCGAGAACTGTCCAGGGGCGAACGACGGCAGGCGCCCCGCCACCGGATATGTGCGGAGCGTGGCGACATCATGGGTTTCGTCTGAACGCTCGAGCACTCCGTAAGAGATCGGGATGTCGGGTGCCCGGGCTGGTCGCATCGTCACCGTCATCACTGATCACCTGATGCCGGTCTGGAGTCCCCGCCTGACAGGGCCGCGGTGCGCAGCGCCGGTATCTCAGCGGTGAGGTCGATCCCGACTGGACACCATGTGATGCATCGCCCGCATCCGACACATCCTGATTCGTCGAACTGGTCGTGCCAGGTTCCGAGCTTGTGGGTCAGCCAGTGCCGGTACCGCGATGCCACTGACGATCGAACCGGTGCGTTCCCGACCCGGGAGAATTCGAGGCTGAAACACGAATCCCAGTGGCGCCATCGTTCCGTCGTTGTGCCCGAAAGGTCTGTGATCTCGTTGACGCTGGTGCAGAAGCACGTGGGGCAGACGGCGGTGCAGTTACCGCAAGCGAGACACCGATCTGCGAGTTCGGCCCAGAGAGCGTTCTCGGAACTCGCGATCATGACATCGTGAAGCTCTTTGGTATCGACGTGGCGCTCGATCGAGCTTTCTGCTCGCCGGAAGCCGGCTTCGATGTCGAGAGCATCTTGGTTGGTCATGGCTACGGTCGACGTCCGCGACCCGAGCACATCGAGGATCTCGGCGCCTTGTCGGCTCGCCGGCGTGACGACGTACCGCGGCCCCCCATCGTGTTCGTTGACCAGTTCGGTGATCTCCAGGTCGTGGATCGTGACATTTTCGGAGACCCGAGGTCCGGTGTTCATCGCTGTACAGAAGCAGGTGGACGCGGGCACGGTGCAGTTGACGACGATCAGCATCAGATCGGAACGCGCCGAACGGTATGCCCGATCGACGTTCGGCCCCCGGAGAAGAACGGTGTCAAGCCTTACAATCGCCTCCAGTTCGCACGGTCGCACGCCGAGAAACGCCCGCCGACCTTTGCGCGTCGCGGTGACGTGAACCTCCACGGGGTCGGCTGCGTGTGATTGAGTCATCGACAAGGTGTGCAGAGTTGGCTCGTGGAGGAGTGGTTTCCATGCCTGCGGGCCGACCGCGTATCCGAAGCGGCCGTGGCTGTGGTCGTTGTGCAGTCGGTACCGCCCTGCACCCTGGTCGTCGGTCCAACCTGCCGGCAGTTGGTCGACCGAGGTCAGCGGGCGGATGGCGATGACGTCGTCGATCACCTGCGGGCCGAAAACCTCGTTTCCCTGCTCGATGAGTACGTCAACGAGGACCTGGAGCCCTTTGATATCGATGATGACCGGCGTTCGTTCGGTCGGCATAGTTCGATGTTCTCAAATCGACGCTGCGGACGTAAGAGTCGAATGGCCCCGGAGGCTGAAACTGCTCGCATCGGCGGTGACGTTCGACTCTGCCGTTCAGATTTGCCTGGGGCGACGATGGACCCATGGAAGCACTAACACCACATCGCTGGACGCTCAAGTTCGAGATTGTCGAAGATGACCAACATTGCGAGATGGTGGTGCACCTTGACGCGGGTGACAGGTCGCTGTCAGGTCGCGGACGATCCCGCCGGAATCCGGTGGATCAGTCCGTGCCGCAGATCGGTGAGGAACTCGCCGCGGCGCGTGCACTGCAGGACCTGGCCAATCACTTGCTCGACGACGCATGGGGCACCATTGAAGGGTTCCCGTCGGACAAAGACTGACCTGGCACTCACGGTGATCGCCGCGTCTTGAGCTGGCTGTTCGTTACGTGTCGGAGCCACGCAACTTGGCGCGCGTCGAGCGTCTCGCAGGCCCAGCCCCAATGGATGGCGACCACATCACCAATCTCACATGGCACCAGGGATTGGATCGTGGTCGGAATCGATGGTCCGTAGTCCAGTCCGTCGATCGACCAGATCAGCGGTGACCGCTCTACAACGAGATTCTGACTGTCGACTGACAAGACCGTTCCCCAGCTGATGCGACAATCGTCGATGATTCCGAGCGGCTCGTCTATCAAGCCACCTCGAAGAAGCCCGACCCAGGGTGAAACACTGAGCACATGGAACGAATGATTGGCGCAACCCGCTGGGACTCCCTCGGCGAGATCTCCCCAGCGCCGGCCGGCGCGGCGTCGGAATCGATCATCAACCGATCGGCCGAGATCGGCTGTCGATACCTTCTCGAGCAGTGCGTTGCCGATCCAGTAGGCCTCGACGACGTCGGGATCGAGCGGGTCGGTTCGTCGATTGGCACCAGCCAGTAGTTCGAGGTAGGGGAACGCTCCTTCAAACGCTCTGGCGAGATGGACGAGTTCCTCTTCGGGTTGCACGGTCGCCAAGTGGAGGAGGTCGTCTGAGTTGCCGGGCCCGCAGTAGCCGAGAGCGTTGGGGGGGTAGGCGAACCGGGCGAAGCGTTGCGGACCTGTCAGGTCCACTGGACGGCCTGGTCGCTTGCGGCGGCGTCATGATCCAGTTCGTGAGCCACGACGATGGCGACGCCGATCAGGATCAGGACGTTGCCGGCCAGTTGACCGTTGATCGAGCCGCCGGCGGCCCAGCTGAGGAGTCCTGTAACTACGGCGCCCAACACGAGGACTGACGTCACATCGATTACTCGTGCGCGCGCCAATGCCTGGAACCAGACGGTCACGAAGGTCGCCAGGATCGTCGACGTGGTCGCTACCCACAACCACTGACTTGCCGAAAGACCGACAAGGTCGCCGAGTGTGCCGGAGGCTGCCATCCAACCAACGAGAAGCACACTGCCCCCGCCTACCCTCACCGCGGCGATTGTGCCAGGCGGAAGCTCCGCGAGCAGTCGCTTCACCACTACGAGTTCGATCGCCCAACAAAGTGTCGCGGCCAGGATCATCAGTTCGCCGCTGCTGAATCGGAGCGAACCGACCCCGCCCGCAAGCGTTACGTGTCCGGCGACGAGTAGTGCAATCGCAGCGACATTGATCGGGGTGAGGCGTTCGCGGAGGATCACTGCAGCCAGCACCGCAGCCCACACCACCAGCGTCTTGTGGATGAATGCCGCATCAGTGGAGGTTGCCCGAGCGAGCCCTTCGAAGAAGAGAACGAAGGGGATCGCCCCTCCGAGAACTGCGACCGTGGCGAGAGCCCACCCGTGGTGGCGAAAGCCGGATCGTATCGAAGAGACGGATGTGGACGCTCGATTCGCGAAGACCATCGACGCGCCGACCAGCAGCGCGCCGGCGAGCAGATTCTTGGTCGTCGTGTATGAGGTGGGGGAGGGGAAGTGCCTTACCGCGAGGCCGTTGACATACACAGCGATGCCGCTGATCGAGGCGGCGGCCAATGCCAACAAGAGCCCCAGTCGGGACGATCGTTCTGGGGGTGCTTGATCGTGTTTCGTCTGCTTGTTGGTCGATTGACGGTCGATGCTCATTGGAACACCTCGGCGACGGTCAATGCCGGGTCCGTGTCCCCCCTCACGAGAGCGGCCTCGAGAAGAAGTTCTCTGGCCTCGGATTCGCCCACGATGTCGAGCGCAAAGCCCATGGAGAGAACGATCCATTCGCCCGGCGCAGCTACGTGTCCCTGGCCGCTCAATACAACGAGGGATGCCTGACGCACACCGGCCGCGGTCAGTACCTGGGCCGTTTGGGCGTCGACCGACTCGACACGTGCAACCTCACCGAGGCACATCGTCCCTCTCCGTTTGGGTTGTCTTTCGACTTCTCCTCATGATTCCACTCGACTCCCTTTCGGGTTGGTGGGCCAGTGCTGAAGGTCACAGCCCGTCGGTAGATTCGGAACGTGCCTGAGACTGAATCGAACGACGCGAACGAGGACGTTCGCCAAAGGTTGTTGCAGACGACGGCTTTCCTGCAGGAGATTGGGGCCTCGCGGGGTTTGTTGAGCCACTTGTCTCCGGCGGAGAAGATCGACCTTCTCAACGCCGCTGGGGACGTCTTCTGCGCGGATCCTGAAGAGCGACGGATTCGCACGAAGGCTCTACGTCGAAAGCGACGCTCGGAGAAGGCGAAGCGCGACGAGCAGGTGCTGTCGAGTACCGGAATCCGCACGTTGCGTGAGCAGGAGGTGTTCACCACGCCCACTGTCTTCGCGCCTCCCGAATTCGAGCAACACGATGTCGCTGATCCTTTGTTCCGCGAGACCGTGGAACCCCAGCATTGCTACGTCTGCAAACAGAAGTACAACGTGGTCCACCACTTCTATGACCAGTTGTGCGCGAGTTGCGGTGACTTCAACTACGCCAAGCGGAGCGAACTGGCCGACCTGACCGGCACGGTGGCCCTCCTCACGGGGGGACGAGTCAAGATCGGCTACCAGGCGGGCATCAAATTGTTGCGTTCTGGAGCCGACCTGATCGTTGTCACCCGATTCCCGCGCGATGCTGCTGAGCGGTACGCCGCCGAACCCGACTTCGCGGAGTGGGGCGACCGCTTAGAGATCTTCGGCCTCGACCTGCGGCACACTCCGAGCGTCGAAGCCTTCTGCCAACACTTGAGTTCGGCGCGCAGCCGGCTCGATTTCATCGTGAATAATGCGTGCCAGACGGTTCGACGTCCACCTGACTTCTATCGGCACATGATGGACAACGAAGAGGCGGCTCTCAACACGCTGTCGCCGGGAGTCCTAAACCTCGTCGGAGCCTATGAAGGGCTTCGCGGGTACCACATTCTCCCAGAGGGAGAGCCGCGCGCTGGCGAGCATCCTGCGCTCGAGGACAACGGAGCATCACCGTTGGTGGGCCTTACGCAATCTGCTGCGCTATCGCAGACCCCGCTGCTGCCTGATGAGCTCGAGGCGCAGGGAGCGATGTTTCCCGAGGGTCAGCTCGACAAAGATCTCCAACAAGTTGATCTACGCGAGAAGAATTCGTGGCGGCTATTGCTGCACGAGGTGTCATCGGTCGAGCTTTTGGAAACACAACTGGTCAACGCGGTTGCGCCGTTCGTGTTGAACGCCCGCTTGAAGCCGCTGATGGATAGCACCCCGGGACGTCACAAGCATGTTGTGAATGTGTCGGCGGTCGAGGGGCAGTTCTACCGATTGTGCAAAACAACTCGCCATCCACATACCAACATG
>JADWMG010000096.1 GCA_015767405.1 Actinomycetota bacterium | reverse complement strand
ATGGCGGGTCGAACGAAGACCCGAAGGCCAAATCATCTACCACCGACCCGACGGAACCCCCATACTCCCCGTCGGACAACGACCACCACCCGAAACCGACAACCAACTCCAGCACCGCCACCTCAAACAACGACTCGCCCAACTAGACCAATACCGCCTCACCCACCTAGCAGCCTGCCGCCTCGTTGGCCGGCACCCTCGCTCGCTAGCGTCGAGTTGGACCAGCCGGTGTGGCGTCCACAGCCAATCAAGTCCGGCCGCCGCACTATCCCTTGGGAGTTCACACATGTCTGACGCACTGATCATCGATGCCTGCCGCACTCCCCGCGGGATCGGCAAGCCCGGTAAGGGGTCGCTCGCTCATCTTCATCCCCAGCATCTCGCGTCCACCGTCTTGAAGGCACTTGTGGAGCGGAACGAATTCGACACTTCGGATGTCGATGATGTGATCTGGGGGACCAGCGCCCAGATCGGCGAGCAAGGTGGCGACCTCGGCCGAATGGCTGCACTCGATGCCGGCTACGACATCACCGCGAGCGGGGCAACCCTGGACCGTTTCTGCGGCTCGGGCATCACGTCAGCCAACTATGCGGCGCACGCCGTGATGGCCGGGATGGAAGACCTTGTTGTTTCAGGTGGCACCGAGATGATGTCGTTGCCGAAGAAGGGCATGTTGCCGATGGGAGCCAACAACGCCCACCTGCAAGAGATTCACCCTCAGTCCCACCAGGGTGTATGCGCCGATGCAATCGCCACGCTCGACGGGATCCCGCGGGAGGCGCTCGACGCCCACGCTGCCGAATCCCAGGCGCGGGCAGACCGCGCGATCAACGAAGGGCGGTTCGATAAGAGCTTGATCCCGGTGCTGAACATGGACGGCTCCATTGCTCTGGATCACGAAGAGTTTCCGCGCCCGCAGACAACAGCTGAGTCTCTTGCGGCGCTGTCGCCGAGTTTTCCGATGGTGGCCGACTATCGCTTCACGGAGGATTCGAAGACGTTCCGTGAACTGATCAACCAGAAGTACCCTGACCTCGACATCCAGTTCGTACACCATGCCGGAAACTCATCAGGCGTAGTCGATGGTGCAGCCGCCTTGCTTTTCGCCAGCGAGAACTATGCGCAGGCGCACGGGTTGTCGGCGCGGGCGCGCGTCGTGGCGACAGCGAACATGGGCGACGACCCGACGTTGATGCTGAATGCGCCAGTGCCGGCCGCTCACAAGGTGCTCGAGAAGGCCGGTATGACACTCGACGACATCGATCTGTTCGAGATCAACGAAGCATTCGCGGTTGTGTCAGAGAAGTTTCAGCGCGAACTCGATCTCGACCGTGACAAGGTGAACGTCAACGGCGGAGCGATGGCTCTCGGTCACCCCATCGGAGCAACCGGGGCGATCCTGATCGGCACAGTGCTTGATGAGCTCGAGCGCCGTGACCTACAGGTCGGCCTGGTCACCATGTGTGCCGGCGGCGGGATGGCCCCCGCAATCATCATCGAGCGAGTCTGAGCGAGCGCTTCTGGCTCAGAAGATGACTTCTGCGATGAAGTGATCGTCTGGGCCTTCGACAACGATCATTCGAGACATGCACGGCATGCAATAGACCTTGTCGCCCGGGCGCAGCTCCCGTGCGGATCGAATAACGATCTTGCAAACTGGGCAGACAACTTCGTTTCGGCCGAGCTTGTCGCCAGGGCCACCCCAATGGCGGTAGAACTTCCGCCACTTCTTGGGGACTTCGTTGAATCCGGTCTCGTCGAGATCGTATTGGCGGCGGGGTTTGTCAGGTGCGACCTCCGACGTCGACGCATCGGAGGTCGTCATTGAGTGAGGCCCAATCGCTCGACGGTTTCGAGGTAGTCGCGTCCGAGCACATGCCGGTCCGCCGCCGGAACTTCCAGATCAGCCAGGGCTCCTTCGAAGACGCCGAGCACCAGGCCGTCGAGATCCCGTCGGACGTCTCGTAGCCGAGCGCGTCCTTCGGGGTCGTGGGCCAGTCGGCGTCCGAGGTCGTTTTCGCCGAATCCGAAGTGTCGCCGCTCGTCGGAGATCACGCCTTCCAGGATCTCGGCGGTCATTGGATCGGCGTTCTGCGCATGGGAACGAAAAACTGTGAACTCCATGGTTTCCAGGATGACATTTTGCGCGAACACTGCTGCGTCCCAGTCGCCGGCGGCGACGAGTTGCATGAGGGCATCCTTGAATTCGGTGAGAGCGGGATTGGCACGCCGCACAATTTCGGTCGTTGTGTCTTCGACCCCTAGATCGTTCAGGCGCCGCAGGAAAACCTCTAGGTGGCGGGCCTCATCGACGACCTGGGTCGCCATGAAGATCTTCGCCGGGTGGTTCGGTGCCAACGACACGAGTCCGCTGGCGCCCTCGAGCGCGGCTGTCTCACCTACGCAGTAGTTGCACAGCGTCGTGATGAGCCGCTCGCGCTGTGTTTCGTCGAGCGGCGGATCCGCCATGCCGGGGTCGTGGCCGTATGACTGCCCTGTCAGGTAGCCCTCGACCGCGCCGAACCAGAACTGGAAGGATTGAACTTCTTCGATGAACGCGTCTTCGGCGAGGACGTGGGGGTCGAAATCCTCGTCCGAGGGCATCAGGCGGGGACCGGCGGGGATTGGTACTCGAGCCCGATGCGGTCGAGCCGCGTCTTGAACTCGCCGAGGACCGTGTTTGAGAGCACCGCTTCCATTTCTTCCGGGGTCGCGGTTGCGAGGTTTGTTCCGTGGAAATCGGCCTCACCCGTTGGTGGCTCGGCCGGTTGCACCTGCGGACCGGAGAAGGCATCCGCGAACGTGGCGAGCATGTAGTAGGTCATCTCCTGCTGCATCTGCTCGATCTCAGGCTTCTTTTCAGGGTGCTCGCGAACCAGCGATCCGATGCGGTTCTCACCGAATCCGACGTGACGGCGCTCGTCGGCGATTGTTCCGCTCAAGGTGTGCGCGAACTTCGGATTGAGTTCCTTGTTGGCGGTCTCCAACAACTCGAAGACGGTGAACGCCATGCCTTCCAACACAATGTTCTGGCCGACAACGCCAGCGAGGAAGTCGCCGTTGCCGACCTTTTCGAGTAGCACCTCGGCGAACTTGACGAGATTCGGGTTGGCGTGCTCTTGGACGGTGTCTTCGAGATCGTCCTTCTTTACGCCGAGGTCGAACAGGCGTTGTGTGAAGACCTCGACGTGACGAGCCTCGTCGAGGGTCTGCGTCGCCAGGAATCGCTTGCTCGGGTAGTCAGGAGCAGCGTTGATCAGGCCTGACGAGGCCGCAAGAGCACACCGCTCGCCGACAACGAGTTGAACGGTGCTGGAGATTGCCGCGTCGCGCTGCTCGGTGTCGTCGAGGATCGCCTCAGGTTCGTGTTCATCTGGGCCTCGTCCGTAGACGGTGTTCTCGAGGTAGCCCTGCGGGCACATCTCGATCCAGCGCTGAATCGAATACTGAGATAGGAAGTCTGCCATTGGGGGGACCTTTCGCTCGTCGTCCGACCAGCCTCATTCCGTCCGGTGGATTGGAACAAGGGTCTAAAGTCCCTCATTTCGACTTGCGATGAGTTTGAGCGCGAGGGGGTCGCGTCGAAACTCATCGGTAGTCGGATTGTCGGTAGTTCACCGGAAGGGTGGGTGGAGGTAGGTTTCGGGGATGGCTAGCGTGGTCGGCGCCCCTTACCTGCCGTTCCTGGAGGGACGGAGGGAACCAGCACCTGACAACTTTCGCTGGCGACTCGGCGTGCGGCCACTCGACCTGGACGATTGGATCGAGCGTGGCCCCCATGCCGATGCCACAATTGCCGACAAGGCCCGGCTGAACAAAGAGCATTCTGACACGGTGTTTGCCGTGCTCGATGACGTCAACCCAGAGGCCATCGAGGTCTCGACGGCGCTCATCGAGCATTTGCGGCGACGCTGGCCTGACCGGTACGGCGACGCTGTGCTCGACCCGAGCCTCCATCCGCTCGATGCCGTTGCTCGACTTGTTCCCGAGGACCTCGTCTTGATGGTTGAACGCAACGGTGAACTTGTTTTCGGGGGTGGGTCGGTCTGCTCCCCCAACCGCTGGGATCTGCGATCGAAGCTCGGCCAAACAATGGCCGAGGTCCATGCCCCAGTGGCTCAGCTCAATGAGCAGCTCGAAACTCCGATTGACCGATTCTTCGACCGGCTCACCCCCGAACGCAGCTTCTGGCGCCTCGGCTGGGGGGTGACGGACAGCGCCGCGCTGTATGCGCCGGTCGATGGAACCGCCGCACCTCGTCCGATCAACCCGACACCTGACCAACACGTGTTACGCGTCGAACGCGAAACGCTCCGTCGGTTCCCGGAAACGAACTGCATCTTGTTCACCATTCGCACGTATGTCACTGCAATTGCCGAGGTGACTGAAGACCGCACGGTGGCTTCCCGGCTGGCTGATGCGGTTGCCGCGTTGCCGGACGATGTCTTGGTCTACAAGGACCTCGAGACCACTGCAACCGTAATTGTTGAAGAACTCCGCAAGAATGTGGATAAATCCTGATACACTAAGACTCAAGTTTATTGATGTCAGTGTGCAGAATGCTGGTAGTTGAATACCGCTGGAGGAGCGAGCAAGATGGCGATTGATCCAAAGAAGTGGACACTCAAGACTCAAGAGGCGTTTTCGAGCGCAATCGACCAGGCCAAGGAATTGTCCAACCCCGAGTTGACGCCTGACCACGTCTTGGGCGCGATGATGCGCCAAGACGACACGGTCGTGCCTGCGGTTCTCGCGAAACTCGGGCAGGCGCCGCTGATGGTGCGCAACACGGTCGATCAGGCTGTTCAGGACCTGCCAAAGGCGTATGGCGGCGACGAGCCGCGCATGAGCAAAGAGCTCAACGACGTCGTGGCCAACGCCGAGAACTACAGGAAAGATCTACGCGACGACTTCCTGTCGGTCGAGCACCTGCTTTTGGCGATGAACGCACGGCTCGACGTTGGTTCTGAAGAACTGCTCCAGGCATTGAAGGATGTCCGGGGCTCGCACCGGGTGACCGACCAGAACCCTGAGGAGAAGTTCGCGGCCCTCGAGAAGTACGGCCAAGACCTGACCGAACTTGCCCGCAGCGGAAAGATCGATCCTGTCATCGGCCGCGACGAAGAGATCCGTCGTTGTATCCAAGTTTTGTCGCGGCGGACCAAGAACAACCCGGTGCTGATCGGCGAACCGGGTGTCGGGAAGACGGCAATTGTCGAGGGGCTCGCCGCGCGTATCGCGGACGGCGACGTGCCAGAGGGTCTCAAGAACAAGAGGCTGATCGCGCTCGACATCGGGTCGATGCTGGCCGGAGCGAAGTACCGCGGCGAATTCGAAGAGCGGCTGAAGGCTGTCCTCAAGGAGATCACCGATGCCGAGGGTGAGATCATCACGTTCGTCGATGAACTCCACACGATTGTCGGCGCCGGTGGGGCCGAAGGCGCGATGGATGCCGGCAACATGATCAAGCCGATGCTCGCCCGAGGCGAGTTGCGGATGATTGGGGCGACCACGCTCGACGAGTACCGCAAGTACGTCGAGAAAGACCCGGCCCTCGAGCGCCGATTCCAGCAGGTGTACATCGGTGAGCCATCGGTGGAAGACACGGTTGGCATCCTGCGCGGTCTTAAGGAGCGCTATGAGGTGCATCACGGCGTGAGGATCCAAGACTCTGCGCTAATCAGCGCGGCGGTCCTCTCCGACCGGTACATCACCAGCCGATTTCTGCCTGACAAGGCGATCGACCTGATGGACGAGGCAGCCTCCAAGCTGCGCATTGAAATCGACTCGGTGCCCACCGAGATCGACATAGTCCAACGACGTATCTTCCAGCTCGAGATCGAGCAGGTCGCGCTGGAGAAGGAGAGCGATCGGGCGTCAGGTGAGAGGCTCGAAGCACTCCACGTAGAGCTCGCATCACTGAATGTCCAGGCCGTTGAGATGAAAGAGCGTTGGGAGCAGGAGAAGCAGGCGATCGATGCGATTCGCGCCCTCAAGGAAGAACTCGAACAACTTCGAACGCAAGTCGAACGCGAGACCGATCTGAACCTTGCCGCGGAAATGCGTTACGGCCGGATTCCCGAACTCGAGCGCCGAATCGAAGAGGCCACAGCGCACCTCCACGCGCTTCAAGAGAACGACGCAATGCTCAAAGAGGAAGTCGATGCCGAAGACATTGCTGAGGTCGTCGCGAAGGCCACTGGTATCCCGTTGAACAGGCTGATGGAATCTGAGACCTCAAAGTTGGTGCATCTCGAAGAGCTGCTCCACGAACGGGTAATTGGCCAGGATCAGGCGGTCGAGTCGGTCGCGAATGCGATCAGGCGCAGCCGGGCTGGCCTCTCCGACCCGAACCGGCCCATCGGATCGTTCATGTTTCTCGGACCGACCGGTGTTGGCAAGACCGAACTTGCCAGGGCGCTTGCCGAGTTCTTGTTCGACGATGAGAAGGCGATGGTCCGCATCGACATGGGTGAGTACATGGAGAAATTCTCTGTGTCTAGGCTCATCGGTGCTCCTCCCGGTTACGTCGGGTACGAAGAAGGCGGACAGCTCACTGAGGCCGTTCGGCGTCGTCCCTATTCGGTCATCTTGCTCGACGAAATCGAGAAGGCCCACCCCGACGTGTTCAACACGTTGTTGCAACTGCTCGACGACGGACGATTGACCGACGGTCAGGGCCGAACCGTCGACTTCACCAACGTGATCTTGATCATGACCTCAAACCTGCAGGGCGAGCCGATCGAGTTCTTCAAGCCTGAGTTCATCAACCGGATCGATGACATCATTCGTTTCCGTTCCCTCACTGAAGCCGACCTCGAACGCATCGTCGGGGTCCAACTCAAGCTGCTCCATCAGCGCCTGGCTGACCGCCGTATCACGCTCGACATCGACAGCGATGCTATGGCACAGCTTGCTCGCGAGGGCTTTGACCCGGCGTTCGGCGCCAGACCTCTCAAGCGTGTGATCCAACGAGAGATCGGCGATCAGGCATCGCTGCTCATCCTCGATGGTTCCGTTGCCGAAGGCGGGACGATCAAGGTTCGTGCCGGTGGCGCGGAAGAGGGCCTTCTGGTCAGCGCTGGCTGATCGACTGAGCCTCAGCCTTGGCGGAGGCGCAGTGCGTTGCCGTGGGCTGGAAAGCCCTCATGGTCGGCGAGCGCGAGCACGGATGGTGTCATTCGTGCCAGCGCGCGCTCGTCGGCTCGCGCAATCGCGGTTCGCTTGAGGAAGGTGTTGGCAGTGATTCCCGACGACACGTGCGCGAAGCCGCTGGTCGGTAGTGATGCTGGGCAACCGATCACAAAGTTTGCCGCGCTGAACGGCGTGTGCTGCCCGACCAGGATCTCTCCTGCGTTGAGCAGCCGGTCGACCACGCCTTCGACTGCCGATTCAGTTACGGCAACCTGAAGGTGTTCGGGTGCGAATTCGTTGGCGACATCGATCGCCTGATCGAGAGATTCGACAATCACGCACCCACCATTTGCTCCGAGTGATGCCCTGGCGGCGGCGACACGAGCATCCGGGAGATTCTCCAGCTGGTGAGCGAGCTCTTGATCTGTTGCCTCGGCGAGAGGCGCTGAAGTCGTGAGCAGAACCACTGAGCTGTCTGTGCCGTGCTCGGCCTCGATCAGCAGGTCGGCGGCCAACCTTGAGGCGTCGGCAGAGTCATCAGCAATCACGAGGCTCTCGGTGGGGCCGAGAAGCATCATGGAGGTGACGCCGTGACGTTGCATCTCAACCTGTGCGATGGTCACCGCCGGAGAGCCAGGGCCGACGATCTTGCGAACTCGAGGGATTGACTCAGTACCGAATCCGAGTGCAGCTATTCCGGCGGGGCCATTGACGCGGAAGACATTTGCGATGCCAAGCTTCCGGCACACCACTAACACTGCGGGGTCGACTTCGCCGGAGCCTCCCGGCACCGGTGGCACGACCAGCGTGATCGAGGGGACTTCGGCCACGACCGCTGGGACGGCGAGCTGGTACGCAACGCTCGGATAGCTGGCCTTGCCTGAAGGTGTGAACAGCCCGGCTGACGAGATGGGGGAAATCTTCTCACCGACCGCCAGGCCCGGCTCGCTCTCGACCATCCAGTCGTCAGCTCGCGACATTTGTGCGTCGTTGAAGATTCGAAGATGAGCGATCGCGTCATCGATGGCAGCGTCGACCTCAGTACTCACCGATGCCTCGTCAAGCTCTCGTTCGCTGACTCGGAGCCCGGATGGAGCGACCTCGACCCCGTCGAACTTCAACAGAGCATCACAAACTGCGGTGTCGCCGCGTGTTTGCACGTCGTCGATCAGGTCGCCGATGGATCGTCGGAGATCCGGATCGAAGATATCGTCGAGGCCCCGTCGCATCAGCGCGGCACGAGCGGCACCGTTCATCTCGTTCCAACGTTGCCGACGCATCACGTTCACGATGCTGACGTTACTGGTCGGTCGTGATCGGGCCACACTGGGTTTCTTCCTGTCAAGACGAGTCAATTTACGGATCGGGCGGCTGTGGCGAGTACTATTCTCACACGTTCCAATCACCACTCAGGGAGCGTGCATGCCCGTTACTGTCGTCGTCGGAGCCCAATGGGGCGA
>JADWMG010000324.1 GCA_015767405.1 Actinomycetota bacterium | reverse complement strand
CGTTCGCCGACACCAGCGTGCTCAAGTTCCATCTCACCAAGGGCACCGCCGCGATCTTCAAGTCAGACATCGACAAGATCGCCGCCCCCGAGAACTACTACTTCCGAGGACCCGTCTCCTGGACGATCCGGACCTACTCCAAGTTCATGCACCTCCCCGCCACGTACAGCAGCCGAGGCAGCCACCACACCACCGCAGGCGGAACCATGAGTGAGGGCACGAAGGTCTAGCGAGCAACATCTTCGGGCCCTGGTGAACGAAGTGGCCTTCAAGTCTGAGGGGGCCCATCATGTTCCCAGTGCACGATGTGATGCACCTCAATGAGCCTGTGCTGGCAACCCCATTCGAGTCGTGAAAAGGAACGCAGTCGGAATTCCGCGATCCGTTCACTAGAACTCACTGGCCGCGCGAGAATGTTCAGATGGCAGACATCACAACAGGATGGACATTCGGCGAGGCATCAGAGATGGACTGGTCGAATGTCGGCCCCGGCGTAGATCTCAAAATGCTCGCTGGCGCCGATGAACGCGGGATCGCGCTGTTCAAGTTTGCTCCGGGCTACGAAGGAACTGTTCACGAACACGTCGAGGCCGAGTTCTCATACATCTTGGAAGGCGAGCTCATCTCGATGGGCGTCACGATGAAGCCGGGCGGCGCATACGCCGCCGCGGGTGGGACGACTCACGATGAGTTCCGGACCGACACGGGCTGCACTCTCGTCTCGGTCTTTGCTGTACCGAGTAGCTAAGGCACGCCGGCCGCACGTCATCAATCTCAAAGAATGTCTTTCAAATCGGCGACGGGCTACTCAATTCGCTCACCGAGGCTGGAGGCCGACGACAAATCAGATCTAGACGGCGAGATTCGCGAGGTTCAGGCTCGGACTGATCGCTGTGCCGTCGATGACCGACTTTGTCTGGAGGATGCCGTCGATGTAGGTCTCGACCGCGGCGTGTTCCGCGTAGAACGAAACAAGTCCGGCGAGTTTGCCCGCTTCCGGAATCGGGCGCTCGTAGCCCCAGACGACATCGACCAACTGGTCGGACCCCTCTTGGGACACGTGCCACCAATTGGCGATGCCCTTGTATTGGCATCCCGACGATGTTTCCGACGATGTGATCTGTGACCAGTCGACGTCGATTCGGGGGACGTACCACCGCTCGGGAAGTCCAGTTTCGGTGACCAGCCGGGGCCTGCTGGAACTCGCCACGACCTTACCGCCGACCGTGATCTCGATCCGCCGGCTCGACTCGATCACGTCAACTCGTCTAAACGGATCACGAGCATGGAACCAGATCTGCTCGTCCTCTTCGAACCAGGCATCCATCGCGTCAAAGTCAAACGAAGCCAATCCGGCCGCTGGCCCGCCGACATAGCTGCGCCCTATCTCCCGCGTGCCAACTGCGGAGCGAATCGGCCGGTACGACCCGAGCGGCGAGTCGCCGAGCGCGACGTCGTCGACCACGAGGTTGGTCCACGTGATGTCGGAAACAGGGATCGCGTACTCGGCGTGATGACCTGTGACGTAGCTCATTTCGGCGGAGACCGAGTCGGCGATGACATCCCCAGCGAAGTACACCCGGATGCGCCTGGCGGTACGATCCAAACGGATCTCCGTGCGCGGGTCTTGCCGAGCAGCCCGCTCAGGCTCACGTGAGGCTGTCGCCGCTGAACCGGTGACTGTTGGCGATGTTGCTGAATCGGTGTTCGCTGAGGCTGTCAGGTAAGAAGTCATGCGTCCACGCTGCCGCAACGACGGTGGCACAACATCGCCCACCTTCGACTATCACCCGTTCACGGCTCGTCGAGCAGACCCAGCTCAATAGCGCGAGCGACGATCTCCTCGCTGCGTCCACTGACGCCGAGTTTGTGGCGTAACGAGGTGAGATGCGTCTTGATCGTGTTCTCCGAGACGAAGAGCTGTGCTCCCAGTTCCTTGCGCGACAACCCGTGCGGCAATAGACGCAGCACTGCGGTCTCCCGCTCGCTCAGCTCGACCGGCAACCTGTCGACGCTACGGGCAAATCGCGTGTCGTTTCGAGTCTGTCGGACGAGCTCAGCGAGTTGAGGTGCGTCTTGGCCGGCGAGCAAACCCTCCGCGTCGCGGAGCCACCGCCGCGCTTCGTCGGAGTGCCCTTGAGCATGG
Organism: Actinomycetota bacterium; assembly: GCA_015767405.1. GTDB lineage: Bacteria > Actinomycetota > Acidimicrobiia > Acidimicrobiales > Ilumatobacteraceae > Sva-07. The sequence continues at coordinate 2,627 of JADWMG010000324.1, read as the reverse complement.
GCGATGCGAGCAAGTTGGGTGCAAGCAACGACCGCCAGAAGCGGCTCAGCCCCTGCAACCGCGATCTGGTGCGCCCGTTCGGCAAATTCGGCCGCGTTGCCGACCTCGCCGCGTCCCATCCCAGCCTGGCTCTTGACCAGCAGCGCAATCACCGGCTGATGAAATCGTTCGAGGGTCGGCGTCGTGACGAACGCCAACGCCTGATCGGCGTAAGCCTCGGCCTCATCGAGTCCTGCGTCGGTCGACGCCGCTGCCGCGGCGAGGCCGGAGTAGCCCGTCATCGCGGACGAGTTGTTGCCTGCGGCCAGTCCTCGGGCACCGTCGCGACCGCCCGCTCGGCCTCGTGCAACGCTTCGCCGAGGTCGCCTCGGTGTCGTGCCATGTGAGATCGAACAGCGTGTCTCTGGGCGAGGTAGGAAGGTGTGACGACTTCATCGTCTGCGAGTTCGAGCCAGCGTTCGACGCTGTCGTAGCGGCGGACATTGAGCGTGACCCACGCCGCTATGAGCCGAAGCTCGGGATCCGCGAAGCATCGTTCGAGGCCGTACATCTCGAGCCAGGTGTGAGTCGTCGGCATTCGCCCGGCCTGCCCGTATGCGCTGAAGTGCTCTTTGATCGTGCGAAGTGCCAGTTCGTCGTTTCCAGCAGCCATCGCGTGCTCGATTGTTGCGGTCGGGCTGTCGGACTGCGCGTACCAGTCGGCGGCGCGCTGGTGCAGGTCGGCGAACACGAGCGGATTCATCTCGTTGGCTCGTTGACGCAGGAAGTCTCGGAACAATCGGTGATATCTGTAGGTGTGGGTCACGGGATCGACAAGGTCGGTAAAGACTTGCGAGCGGGCTAGTTGACGCAGCGTTGCGAGGCTGCCGGGTTGCTCTGTGAGACGATCAGCCAGTTCTGGGCAGAGTTCGTCGACAATGCTCGTTGTGACCAGGAATCGCTGGAGTTCCGGCCGCAGCGAACCCAAAGCCTCCGCAGCGAGGAAGTCAGCAATGTCGCTCCGGTCAGTGCCGAGGGAGTCGAGTGCTTGGCCGGGGGATGCCGACCCGCCGATCGAAAGTGCGAGCAGCCGCAAAGCGGTCGCCCAACCCTCGGTTCGTGCCACGATCGACTCGACGGTCTGGAGATCCAGGCTGCCGAACACCGCACCGGCCTCGTCGACCGTGAACGCAAGATCCTGCGCTCTGATCTCGGCGAGATTGCCGTGCGCGCGAAGTCGGCCGATTGGCAGCGCAGGGTCCATTCGCGATGTCATCACGACTCTCAGGTTCGACGGCAGGTGCGTCACGATCCTGGCGAGCGTTTCGAGGATCTCTTCGTTGCTGATCTCGTGCAGATCGTCCAGGACAAGGGTCAGAGGGCGGCCTCGACGCTCGATGACCGCAACGATCTCGTCAGCAGTCGATTCGAGATGATCGGCGTCCAGACGCTCGATCAACTCCTCCAACTCGGTGCCGTTCCCCAGCACTGCAGCGGCGAAGTGCGTCCAGAAACGGGCGGCATCGTTGTCCGCACGATCGATACTGAACCAGGCAACGTCATCGGTTGATGCCTCGATCGCCTGAGTCACCAGCGTCGTCTTGCCGAAGCCTGCCGGAGCGCTCAGCAGCCAGACCCGAGCGCTACTCCCGGCGAGTTGGCCGACGAGCCGGTGACGGAACACCGACTCTGCATGCACCCTCGGTGCCTGGAGTTTGGAACGCAGGTACCGAGCGGCCATGCAGCATTATCGCCCCAATCTCAGCATGTCGACGCCGAAACGGGTGATCGGACCACTCGGGCGATGTCGGGCGACCCCGCAGACCCCAGAGTGGTGTCCATCGAAAACCCGAACGACTCAACCGAAAGAAGACCATCATGAACTCCACGAAGACAGCACTTGTGACGGGCGCAACCTCAGGCCTCGGCCACGAGGCCGCCATCCACCTCGCCCACGACGGATACGGGCGAGTCATCGTCACCGGCCGCTCGATCGAACGCGCCACAGCGGCCGCGGCCAGCATGGCCGAGCGAACCGACAGCAACGTGTTCGAACCACTCGCACTCGACCTCAACGACTCCGAGAGCGTCGCGGCAGCTACCGCTCAGCTCGCGAGCTCCGGCAATCAGATCTCCGCGCTGCTACTCAACGCCGGCATGGTCGGCGGATCCACGCTGGTCCGCACCGACGAGAACGTGGAGATCACCTTTTCATCCTCGCTGATCGGACATCACCAACTCACGATGGGTTTGCTCGCCGACGACCTTCTTGCACCGAACGCGCGCATCGTGATCGCGGGGTCGGAGGCCGCGCGAGGTGACGTCCCAACCTTCAACCCTGTCGATCTTCCGTCGTACGCGGCCAAGCATTTCGACGGCGATCTCGAGGCGGCCGCAACGAGCCTGATCCGCCACGACGGGCCACTCAAGTACAAGCCTGGCAACGTCTACGCAACTGCCAAACTGTTCGTCGCATGGTGGGCGTCATCGCTCGCCGAGCAACTCCCAGAGGGTACGACCGTCAACGCTGTGTCACCCGGCAGTGCTCCCGGTACCGACGCGGGCCGAAACGCGAATTTCTTCATGCGCAGGATCATGATGCCCGTGATGAAGATGGCGCCGAAGCGCCTCGGAATGGCCGCACCGGT
>JADWMG010000323.1 GCA_015767405.1 Actinomycetota bacterium | reverse complement strand
ACGACCACGGCGGAGGCCACGACGACAGCGCCACCGAAAGCACCGATCACCGTCGCGGCGATCAATCAGCAGGATGGCGTGGTGGCGTGGCCCGAGGTCACATCGGCTGCGAACGCAATCATCGATTGGTACAACGCGCAGGGCGGCATCGACGGCCATCCGATCGAACTGAATCTGTGCACCGCGGGTGACGAACCCGAATCGACCCAGGCATGCGCCCAGCAGTTCGCCAATGACGACGCCGTCGAGTACATCTTCCCGATGGCAGTCCCAAGCAGCGACGCCATGTTCCAGGTCGTCGGGGATTCGGGCAAGCCAATGGTCGGCCACCTACTCTGGGACATCCCCGACGCGGTTCAACCTGATCTGTTCTCAGCCGACCCCGGTGTCCTGCCAATTGCGACTGTGCTCATGGAATACCTCGTCGTCGACCTCGGACTCACCAACATCGGTATCGTGACCACCGATTCACCGTTCGGTCGGGACACGGCGGATTTCATCGGCTTTCTGCTCGATGGGTACGGAGCCACCACAGAGGCCGTCTTCTACGATGAGGGGACCGCGGACTACTTGCCCGCCTTTGCGTCGATCGACCTCGACGCGATAGACGCGGTTCTCTTTCTGCCGTTCACGTTGGCGGAATGTGTTCCGGCCGCTGAAGCGCTCAACACGCTTGGATGGGACAAGACCACCATCTCCACCGACTTCTGTGCCGCACAGGAGTTCGTTGAGTCGGGCCTGTTCGATGACTGGTACTACGCGATGCCGTCCAGCGCCCTCATCGATGGAACCCCAGATCGCGACTTGGTCGTAGACATCTTCGCTGAGTACGGCGACGGTGTGCAGGTCGACGGTTTTGCTGTCAACGGCGCGTTGATGACGTTCTGGTTGATCGAGGTCCTCGAAGACGCCTACGCGCTCGCCGGCAGCGAAGCCATCACCGGAGACAACATCCGAGCCGCGGCGGAGGCGTGGTCCGGTCATCTGACCACCGGCCCCGACACACTCGATTGCCCGGGAGCCGGCGGCTTCTCGGCAACGTGCAACTCGGCCGCATTGGTCATGTTGCTCGAGGGTGGGAAGTTCGTCGATCAAACCGGATGGCGGTTGGTCGACATGAACGTCTACGCGCCCTTGCTAGAGGGCTAGCCGAACAGTCGGAGGGGCGCTGCCAACCAGAGCAGCGCCCCTCCCACCACAGTGACAACCGCACGCGCGGTTGCGAGAGGTGACCTCGGTGGAGACCTACCTGCAATTCCTTCTCCTCGGCATCGGTGCCGGAGTGATCTACGGAACTCTCGGCCTCGGCCTGGTGATGACGTACCGCGCGTCGGGAGTCATCAACTTCGCATACGGGGCGATCGCTGCATATTCGACGTACGTCTTCTCCGGTCTCGAGAGCGACGGGGTCTATCCCATCCCGCCACTTCCGAACCCCCTCGTCATAGTGGAATGGATCGGCAAGCTCCTCGGGCAGGACTGGCAGATCTGGCAGATCCCGACCGAGATTCAGTTTGCCGAACCCTGGCCCTGGTGGGCCGCCGTTGCCGGTGCCCTGGTTACCGCCGGCATCATCGGTTTCCTGTTCCACTATCTCGTCTTCCGACTCTTGCGGTACCAGCCCCCGCTCGCTCGCGTCGTTGCCTCAGTGGGCCTGATGATCTTCCTCCAGGCCGCAATCGTGATCCGCTTCGGAACCGGCGCCCGGGTCATCCCGAGCCTTCTACCCACAAATGCCATCGCCATCGCAGGCACAAGAATCCCGGTCGATCGTTTCATCCTCTTCGGTCTGATGATCGTGCTAACCGGGGTTCTCCTCGTTGTATACCAACGGACCAAGTTCGGAATCAGAACCCGCGCCGCCGCGGAGAACGAGCAATCCGCGACACTGGTCGGCATATCGGCCGACGGCATCGCTGCTGTCAACTGGATCCTTGCTTCGGTGCTGGCGGGAATGGTTGGAATCCTCGTCGCTCCGATCACCGGACTCACGCCATCGAACTACACGCTCTTCATCATTCCGGCGCTCGGTGCAGCGCTGCTGGCCCGCTTCACGTCTTTCCAAATAGCGGTCGCGGCCGGATTGGCGATCGGCATGGGTCAGAGCCTTCTTCAGATCATGGAGATACGCCTGGATTGGGTCCCAAGCATCAATCTCGCTGCCGGGTTGCCGCTCCTGATCATCGTCGTTGCGATGATGTTCCGCGGACAGGTCTTGCCGACTCGCGGCGAGGTCGAACGAGGTCGACTCCCATGGGCGATCCCCACGCGCGTCCGCTGGCGAGTGGCACTGCCGTGGATCTTCGGTACGGCCGCGTTCCTCATCTGGGGCCCGTTCGACTACCGCAATGCGACCATCAACACCATGATCGGCGCCGTACTCGCCATGTCACTCGTGGTGGTGACCGGCTGGGTCGGCCAGATCTCCCTCGCACAGCTCTCGATCGCAGGGATCTCCGCGTTCGCTCTCTCGTCGCTATCGATCGACATGGGGATTCCCTTCCCGATTGCGCCACTGCTCTCGGCCTGCATCGCCATGGTGTTTGGACTCATTGTGGCGATCCCGGCCCTTCGCGTTCGAGGTGCAAGCCTGGCCATCATGACACTGGCCGCTGCGGTAGCCATCGAGGTCTTCCTCTTCCGCAGCTCGGGATTCTTCTTCGGCGATCGGCCGCGCGGAGCGACCCGGTGTTCGCCGTGTCGG
>JADWMG010000322.1 GCA_015767405.1 Actinomycetota bacterium | reverse complement strand
TTCAGTCGCTCCGGCGAGCCTTGCGAAGGTCGGCAACAGGTCGACCTCGTGGAACATGTCGCCAACGACAGATCCGGGCTCGATCATCCCCGGCCACCATGCAAAAGCAGCCACGCGGATGCCGCCCTCCCAGTAGTCGCTCTTGCCGCCGCGGAAGACAGTCTCGGACATTCCAAGCCCCGGCGGCGGCTCGTGCACCATTGGCCCGTTGTCGGCGTGTGCAACGACCACCGTATTCTCCGCGATGCCCAGTTCGTTGAGCTGATCCATCAGCGTGCCCAAGAAGGCATCGACCTTCTTGAACCCGTCGGCGAGGACGCTCCGCGCAACCGTCGACTTCGTGGGGGTAGGGATGAAGGCCGTAAGCATCGGCCAATAGGCTGCGTAGAAGGGCTTACCTGCTTCTGCGTTACGACGGATGAAGTCAAGAGTCCGCTGCTCGCACGTGGGGTCGATGGCGGAATAGTCTTCGAGGCTGCTGGACTTCCACTCGAGGGTTTCACCACCCTTTGTGCCCTCCATCGACATAATCCAATCGGAAGGGCCGAACGTTTTGTCGACTTCGTAGGGATCGTCGACCAGCATCTCCTTTACCACGCCCTGAACAGCATTGGCTCCCTCGCCGACCTGATTCCACAGGCTCAGAACCTGGTTGTACGGCGCGAACAGCGTTTCGTCGAAGCCCTGGTTGTGGGGATAGCTCTCCTCGATGTCACCCAGGTGCCATTTGCCATAGAACGCTGTCGCATAACCGGCGTCGGACAGCACCTCGGCCATTGTCACCTCTTCACCGGCCAAACCTGCCGCCTCGATCGGAAAGGCCACGTTGTACATACCCGAACGCACGGCGTAGCGCCCAGTGATCACAGCGGCACGGCTAGGCGTGCACGCTGCCTCGGTGTAATAGCGCGTATAGAGGGCGCCTTCAGCTGCCATCCGGTTGGAGTTCGGCGTGTCGAACCCGCGGACCTTGTTCAGTGCCGGGATACCAGCATCGCCAAATGGCATATCGTCCCACATGATGTGGACAATGTTCGGCTTGGCCCCGAACTTCTCTTCCAGCTCCGCAAGACGCTCGTCGAGCTGCCCGTCCTCTGCAGCCCAAGCGTCGCCGTGCTGGTCAAACAGCACGTAATACTCAGCGTCGTGGACGATCGGTCCCGGATTGGCATTTGGCATGGAGAACTCCCTGGTCGCGTGTGAGTACTATAGACGCCAACTACTCGCGCCGATATCCAAATTCGGAACGTGTTCCAGATTCTCGGTGGACGTCCCAGATGGGTAAGGCGAAGGTCAATCCACCCGTGACAGCGTCTTGCTCGGAAGCTCACCAAAGTACGACTTGTACGTGGCCGAGAACCGCCCGAGGTGCCAGAACCCCCAGCGCATGGCCACGTCCGTCACCAGGGTTACGTCGGGCAGCGACGCCCGCAGTTCGCGATGCGCACCGTGCATGGCCCTGGACCGAAAGAAAGCCAACAACGACACGCCATAAACCCGACGGAACGCGGCGCGAATCCATCGGTCGGATACTCCGAGCGCGGCGGCGAACTCTTCCGGCGATGGCATCGGACCCAGTGTCTCGGTCAGAGCGATGCACTCCCTCGCTATCGAGGTAGCCGAGGTGACATCAATGGAGAGGTCATCACCACCAGACTGCAGGATCGAGGCCATCGCTACGATGTCACTTCTCGCCAGCGCTGCTTGTTCTCGAGTCAACTGACCTGACTGCGCCGCCCACAACGCATCGGACAGGAGGTAGCGCAGCTGTTGCACTCGATCGTCTTGGACGACCCGCTGCCGCCCGTGATCCTTGGTTAGGGGTTTCGAGTCCATCGATGGATCCAAGGTGATCGCCGATGCCGGCAATGAGATGGCCGCGAAAGTCGGTGGGCCGTCCTCAAATGACCGAGGGCCAATGCCGGAGTGCTCCGAGCCCGGCCCGTAGAACCAGGCGCGATCCTGGCACAGATGGTGACCGTTCCAATCGCCGGGTCCGTCCTCTAGGGGAGGCACAATAGCAGCGCGTCCGACGCGACCCCGCCCTCCGTCGCGATCGGGAAGCCGATCGATGCAGCGAGAATCGAGACATCTTCAAATTCGAGGACACTCATGCCGACGGCACCCTGATTCGTTGTCAGCCTTTGGACGTTGATCGGCAATCCGACGATTGCTCCCTCGATCGTATCGACGTCGGTTGCGACAAGATGGAAGGCAGCAGGCTGTTCAGTGATCATCAGCGGTTCGTCTACAAGTATTCCGAACATAGTTCGCGCATCCGATCGTTCCAAAATCTCGGATGAACGTGTGAGCGCCCGTGCCGAAGATGGATTGCGGGCGTCCAGTATCTCTATCACGCGACACGACGAGCGTGCCGGCCCACTTGCGGCACCATGAACGTTTTATGAGACGGTCGACCTACTCAGAAACGTGCGCGGCGCGTTTCGTGAAGAGCACTGTGACGCTCGCGACGAACACCCAGATAGGGAATCCGATACCCACCGGTTTGATGATCACGGGAAAGACGAAAAGGGCAACCCCGAAGGCGTAACCGACCAACGCGAGCCACTTCGGTGCAGCATTCGTGCGGAGGAAGATCGTCGACGTGCTGAGGACGAACAAGGCTTGAATCCTCGGTATGACTACGAACAAGAGCGCAGCAGCAAGCCCGCCCGTTGCCCCGACGGAGGCTGAGTCGACCCGGACGGTTTCATCGAACAATTCA
>JADWMG010000321.1 GCA_015767405.1 Actinomycetota bacterium | reverse complement strand
ATGTCTTGGCCTGCAGCCTTCGCAGCCTTGACCCGCAGGTTGTTGAAGCGGCCGATCTGCCCGTAGGTATGCAGCCGCACGAGGTCCTGACGGATCGTGGGATCGTCGCTCTTTCCGACACCCTGGGCCAGCTTGACCATCATCCCGGCCGAATCACGGAAGGCCGCGCCACCGCCTCCTCCCGCTCCACTTGACTTCTTGCCACCGCTCACATAGTCGCCGGCGCGGTTCTCGAGTTGGCCTGCGACGGTGCCGGGAATCGCCACACTGGCAGAGCTAGCTCCCCCGCCAGAGCCGAGGCCAGCACGTTCGAAGGCGAGTGTGGTGTTGGCGACCGCCCAGCCATTGTTGAGTCCCCCGATGATCGCGTCGGCTGGCACCGTGGCATCGGACAGGAAGACCTCGGTGAAGAGCGCTCGGCCAGTGAGTTCTCTGAGAGGTCGGACGTCGACGCCTGGCTGGTGCATGTCGATTCCGAAGTAGGTGATGCCCTGATGCTTGGGAACGTCGGAGTTGGTGCGGGCAATCAACATGCCGAGATCGGCGATCTGACCGCCGGACGTCCATACCTTTTGGCCATTGACGATGTACTCATCGCCGTCTCTCATAGCCTTCGTCTGGAGCCCTGCTAGGTCGGAACCGGCACCAGGTTCGCTGAACAACTGACACCACGCCTTCTGGCCAGTAACAATGTCGCGCACGTAAAGCTCGATCTGCTCCGGAGTCCCGCTGGTAGCGATCGTTGGCGCGGCGAGCAGCAATCCCAGTCCGCCGGGTGCTCCGAGTGCACCGAAGTCGTTGATCGCGTTCTGCACCTGGATCGCATCGCCGCGCGAAAGCCCTCGTCCGTAGGCGTTCTCCGGAAGGCTTGGCGCCGACCATCCAGCAAGACCCAACCGCTGCCACCATTCGGCGACAGTGATGTCCGGATCCCAATTCTCTGCCAGCCAGCTATTGATCTCTTCGACGATGCTGCTGGACCCGCTCGTGCCGGCAGCCTCAGACTTAGTGGTGTCACTCATATCCACCAGCTTCACCGATCCACTCCCGCCGCGACGAAGCGCACTTCGACGTTTGTAGGTAATTTTCTGCCAAATGGCGCCCAAAAATTACATACAAACGAGAATTGGGGCGGTTAGTCGCGTTGGGTGCGGCCGTTGAGGAAGTCGATAGAACGCTCGACGGTGGCAGCGACAAACCGTTCGAGCTTCGGGGCTGCGAGGAACCGCGCCGTCGCGTCGAGCGGAAGTGACGATCCGGAGCGCAGAGCCTCCAGCGAAGCAGCGCGGCTGGTCTTGACGGCGTGGGCGTGCACGATGAACGCCGTTGTGCCATCGAGCAGTGACTGTCGTTGGAGTTCGTTGCCGTAGACCGTGAGGTCATCGCTCATCGGGTCGACGTGGACCCGCTCTCCGACCCTCGTGTGCCACTCGTGACGACCGGTCCACTGACCCAGGAATGCTGTGAAGTACGCGAGCCGGACTAGATCCGGAGTGGTGCCCGACCGCTGCTCGACGGCTTGGCGATTGTGCCATCGAGCGGCATGGGCATACGTGAGCCCGTGCGTAATGCCGAGCCAGCCGAAGTCGTCAGCGAAGTCGAACTCACCCTCGGTGTCATACCGCAACATGCGTTCACTTGCGGCCTGCACGACGACGTCGAGCACACCGTCGACTCCGGCCCCCTCCCTGAGTGCCCGCGTCGTCGCCACAACGGGAGCGGTGCGTTCGTCGCCGAGGAGCGCGGCCAGCAGTTGACCGTCGTCGCTCCAGCTCTCGTCTGGCTCCAAAATGGCCAGCTCACCGAGATCAACGCCGGCAAACTCCTTCATGAACGGCCGCATGTACGGAAGCTTGTCTTCGCGGGTGCCATAGACGAGTGTTGTCACAAGGTGCGGAAGCACCGTTGCGGCGCGGTCCCAGCCAATCATGTCGAGCAGCTCAAATGCCTTCTGGCTGTATATGGCTCCGTGCCCATATGAGAGGTGATGATCGCTCACCACGGAGGTCAGCCATGGCCGTATCTCCTCAGCGCTGTCGCCGCGCTCGATCGCAGCCAGGATGATCGATTGGGCCCCCTCGATGTCCTGGGCCTCAATGGCGGCGCGGAATGAGCCCTGCGAAGAGTCGCCGGACTTTGCCGGTTCGGGAAGCTCGTTTACCGGTCGCCCGCGCTCAGACTCAGCGATGAGCGAAATGCCCTGCACGATCGGCAGCGCCCGTTGATCGCCTTCATAAAGGTCGACCATTGCAAGACAATCAGTGGCCGACGCAACAGAGTGACCCCACCCGAACTCAGCTCGGGGAGCGCCATATGCAACCGCCTCCCAGACCAACTCGCCAGGGCTGGCACTCGCCTTGAGCAGTCGAACAACATCACGGGCGACCTGGCCGTTGTAGTTACGCCTGATGCCCTTGCGCAGGCTGGCGACGAGCTGCGGCCGAAGCTCTTGTGAATTAGGCCGGTTGATCTCGACACGAATCCCGCCGTGCTCATCGACGTCGACATCATGTACGCGAACTGCCTCCTCACCCTGCACGCAGGCCCCATCGGTGATTCGAAACTTCCAGTTGTGCCACTCGCAGGTGACGAGGTCGCCGTCTAGCTCACCCTGTGTCAGCCCGTAGCCCTCGTGGCGGGCGAGACACACACGATGTCCGTCGACCTTGACCATCTTCATCGAGCCCTCGGCAAGATCATCGAGGGTTGCCACAGCCTCGGTCTCGACACCCTCACCAATCGGCGCGGATCCTTCAGTGTGTTGCGAGGTTTCCGACGAAGTTGTAGTCATGCCCGTGCACGGTAAGACTTCAACCATGGTTGAAGTCAAGCGCACGGGGAGAAATGCTTCTCCCACCAAGTTGTTCACGGTCGGCGAAGTCGCATCACGGGCAGGCGTCGCAACTTCGGCGCTGCGGTTCTACGAGACGAATGGACTGATTCGAAGTGACCGCAACGAAGCCGGTCATCGCCGCTACCTCCCAGAGGTGCTGCGGCGCGTTGGTTTCATAAGGGTCGCGCAACATGTCGGCCTCACTCTCGGCGAGATTCGAGTCGCGCTCGACTCGCTCCCCGACCAGCGGACGCCGACTCGGAAGGACTGGGCCAAACTTGCGGCTTCGTGGCAGCCACTAATTGACGAACGCATCGCGATGCTCGAATCGATGAAGGACAAGCTCGACGGATGTATCGGGTGCGGCTGCCTCAGCCTCGATTCCTGCGCGCTCTACAACCCGGCTGACATCGCTGCCGAACGCGGATCGGGTGCGAGATACCTCCTCGGTGACACTCCCTAAACCCCAAATTCTCGTTTGTAGGTGATTTTTTGGGTCGTATACGCCAAGAAATTACATACAAACGAGATGGGGTGGGCTATTTCATGGGGAGATCGGTGCGCCATTTGCCGTCGACGGCATGAAGCGCGGTGGCGACGGCTGGCGCTGTCGGGACGAGCCCGATTTCACCTACACCTTTGATCCCGTACGGAGACCTCGGCTGCGGCAATTC
>JADWMG010000095.1 GCA_015767405.1 Actinomycetota bacterium | reverse complement strand
CGCGCCAGTACGATGGTGACGTGAGAGCACGCGTCGCCGCCAGGACATGACAAACCAACCGTCGGAACAGCACTCGCTCGACGCGATCGCCGACGCCACACCAACGCCGTTCTGGCTCGACAGCGCTCAGCGACCCAACTCGAATCCGACGCTGGTGCGCGACGAGAACTGTGACATATGCATCGTCGGCGGTGGTTATACGGGGCTCTGGACCGCGATTATTGCCAAGGAACGGCACCCCTCGCTCGATGTCATCATCATCGACAAGGGACAAGTTGGCGGGGCCGCCTCAGGGCGCAACGGTGGTTTCATGGATGCTTCACTGACGCACGGCATCAGCAACGGAATGGACCGCCACGCCGACGAGATCGACGTGCTCGAAGAGTTGGGCCTCGCCAACCTGAACGAAATCGAAGAAACGATCCATCGCTACGACATCGGGTGCGACTTCGAACGCAACGGCGTGATCGATATCGCCACATCCATGCAGCCAGTTGCCTATCACGAGGGGCTTCAGGAGAACTACGAGTTGCTGAACTCGATGGGGCAAGACGTCAGCTGGCTCGACCAGGACACCATGCGTGCCGAGGTGAACTCGCCCACGTACGTCGCCGGCCTGTTCCATCGTGGCCGAACTGCGATCGTCGACCCGGCGAAGTTGGCATGGGAACTGAAGCGTGTCGCCGAGGAGTTGGGTGTTCGTATCTTCGAGGAGACGATCGCCTCGGGCATCGAGAAGGACGGCGCCGGCGTCGCCGTGCGCACCCCGCTCGGCACCATCCGGTCGGCGAAGGTGATTCTCGGGACGAATGCCGATCGCCCACTCCTCAAGCGGATCAGGCACTACATGGTTCCGGTCTACGACTACTGCATGGTCACCGAGCCGCTGAACGACGAACAGATGGGGCGCATCGGCTGGACCAACCGGCAAGGCCTCGGAGACATCTCGAATCAGTTCCACTACTACCGCCTCACGGCGGACAACCGCATCGTGTGGGGTGGCTACGACGCGATCTACTTCTGGGGGTCGAGAACCTCACCTCAGAGAGAACGGCGCCCCGAGACCTGGGCCAAGCTGTCCAAACACTTCTTCGAAACGTTCCCTCAGCTCGAAGAAGTCAAGTTCACGCACGTCTGGGGTGGTGCCATCGACGCAAGCACCCGGTTCTCGGTCTTCTTCGGATCTGCGATGTCAAATCGTGTCGCCTACGCGATCGGCTACACGGGTCTCGGGGTCGCCGCGACGCGGTTCGCCGGCTCAACCATGCTCGACCTCCTCGACGACCGCAGCACGATTGCCACACAGACCGACTTCGTGTCATCAAAGCCGCTCCCGTTCCCTCCCGAACCGTTCAGATTCGCGGGCATCCAGGCAACACGATGGTCGCTGAATCATGAAGATCAGACTGGCAAGCGCAACGCCTGGCTCAGAGCGCTCGACCGAATGGGCCTCGGATTCGACTCGTAGACGACACGGCGCGGTGCGGCGTACTGGAGACGCCGATCCCACGTCACTTCGATCCCTCAGGTATCGTCGCTTCGATGACACCGGCCGACGTGGGGAACGCGCTCTCCGGTCAGGGGTACCTGCCCGACGAAGGTATTTCGACCGCCGTCTTTCTGGCGATGACGCTTCGACGCCCGTTGCTACTCGAAGGCGAAGCGGGTGTCGGCAAAACCGAACTGGCAAAGACCCTCGCTGCGGCAACCGGTGGCGAGCTGATCAGGTTGCAGTGTTACGAAGGCATTGACGTATCCCAGGCGGTCTACGACTGGGACTACGCGAGGCAGCTCCTGCACCTCAGGGCCACCGAGGCAACCGGCGAGTCGACGCGGCTCACGGCCGACGATCTAGAGGCCGAGTTGTACGGCGAACGGTTCCTCATCAAGCGCGCTCTGCTTCGGGCCATCGAACCAACGGACGGGCCACCACCGGTATTGCTGATCGACGAGATCGATCGTGCCGACGACGAATTCGAGGCATACCTCCTGGAGGTCCTTTCCGACTACCAGATCACGATTCCGGAAGTGGGAGTGTTCTCCGCCGAGAAGCCTCCGCTTGTCGTTCTGACATCCAACCGCACCCGCGATGTGCACGACGCGTTGAAACGCCGATGCCTCTACCACTGGGTCGAGCACCCCGACTTCGAGCGAGAGGTGGCGATTGTCAAGCTCCGCGTCCCAGGTGTTGACGACCGTTTGGCCCGCGAGGTCGCCGGGGCAGTCGAGGCGTTGCGCGAGCTGAATCTCTACAAGCCTCCAGGCGTCGCCGAAACGATCGACTGGGCAACAGCGCTGGGCCGCCTCGGCGCGACCACGCTCGATGAGCAAGTGGTCGCCAACACCCTCGGCACAGTCATCAAGTACCGCGAAGACAACCAGCGAGTCGATCAGCACGGCCTGGCCGACGTCGTGAAACAGGCAATCGAGAAAGCGCTGGTGCACGGATAAGGCCGGCCTGCCAGCCGGCTACCGACACCTCCGGAGCGCACATGAGAACCACCGAAGATCTCAGTGAATCCACGAGTGGCCCTGCCGAGATCGCGGTTGCGTTCACTCAGATTCTCCGCGGCGTAGGGCTCGGAGTGCCGATCAGCTGTACTCACACGTTCACCGAAGCGCTGTGTGCCACAGGGATCGCTGATCGACACTCCACCTACTGGGCAGGCCGGGCCACACTGGTGAGTCGCCCCGAAGACATCGATCTCTACGACAGGGCTTTCGCCGTGTTCTTCGACGGTCGGAGCCCGAGCGGCCAGGAGCCAGAACCGGAAGAACCACTCTCGATCACGATCGCTGTCGACACGGGTGACGATGACGAGGGCGGCTCCGACCCGGATCCGTCCGAATCGAACGATGACGATGTGATCGAGCTGCGCTTCTCGACTACCGAGATCCTCCGCAACAAAGACTTCGCTGACTACACACCCGACGAACTGACTCAAGCGCAAGAACTGATGTCGCACCTCCGCCTGATCGGAGCGCCTCGCGCGTCGCTCCGGCTCGGCCCGACACGTCGACAGACCGCACGCCCAGACATTCGCCGCACGGTACAGGCATCGCTCCGAGCCGGAGGCGAGCCGATCGAGCGACACTTCTCGGCCCGCACTCCCCGCCTGCGCCGCCTCGTGCTGCTGCTCGACGTGAGTGGGTCGATGGAGCCCTACGCGCGTGCCTTGTTGCGCTTCGTGCATGCCGCGGTCGCCGGGCGCCAGAAGGTCGAGGCATTCGCTCTCGGTACGCGCCTGACTCGGATCACTCGGGAGCTGACAAGCCGCGACCCCGACGTTGCGCTGCAGGCGGCAGGGCTGAGAGTCACCGATTGGAGCGGCGGGACCCGTCTCGGTTCCGGTCTCCGCCAGTTCAACGACGAGTGGGGTGTGCGCGGCCTCGCACGCAACTCGATCGTCGTGATCCTGTCAGACGGCTGGGATCGAGGTGAACCTGACGAACTCGCGGCCCAGATGCAGCGCCTGCAACGGGTGACCCACCGCCTCATCTGGGTCAATCCGCTCAAGGTGACCCCCGGATACGCTCCACTGGCAAGGGGAATGGCTGCCGCGCTTCCGTACGTCGACCGTTTTGTCGAGGGTCACTCGCTGGTCGCCATGGAAGAATTGGCCAGTGTGATCGCCGAACCATGAAGATCCAGCCGCAACACCAGCCGCCAAGATGGAGCACCCGATGAACGAGCTACTCGATGACATCGACAGATGGCAGACGAACGGCGAACGGATCGCTATCGCGCGGGTGGTCGACGTCGACGGATCCGGGCCACGCGGCCCAGGCGCAGCCATGGCGGTCACCTCATCAGGTGAAGTGGCCGGAAGCGTCAGCGGCGGCTGCGTCGAAGGTGCAGTTGTCAGCGAAGCACTTGCGATCCTCAACGGCGAACGCAAGGCAGGCGTTATCACATTCGGCTACTCCGACGATGACGCCTTTGCCGTAGGGCTGACTTGTGGAGGCACGATTCACCTGTTCATCGAGGAGTTGAACTGGTGAGCGGACCAATCTTCGATCGCTACGCGGCGCTGCTCCGCGAGTCGACCCCGGTCGCCCTCGCCACTGTTATCGATGGTCCTAATGTCGGCGCGAAACTGCTCATTGAAAACGGTGCCGCCCCGTTGGGCAGCCTGGGACATCCTGAACTCGACCGAGTTGTCGCTCGTGACGCCCTCGCCGAGCTCGAAGCCGCACGGTCCGGGATCCGCCACTACGGTCCCGAGGGCCAGACAACCCCGGAAGATCTACTCGATCAACCGACAGTCAGAATCTTCATCGAATCACATGCTCCGCCACCTGAGATGTGGATCTTCGGTGCTGTCGACTTCACAGCTGCTCTCGCCCGCGTCGCCAAGGTGCTCGGCTATCGAGTGACTGTGTTCGACGCACGAGAGGTGTTCGCAACGCAACGGAGATTCCCAATGGCCGATGAAGTGAGGGTCACCTGGCCCGCGCCGGTCTTCGAAGAACGCGGCGCCCAGCTCAGGGCCCGCGATGCGGTCTGCATCCTCACTCACGACCCGAAATTCGATGTCCCAGCAGTACAAGGCGCCCTGCGAACGCGAGTTGGCTATATCGGCGTGATGGGCAGCCGATCGACACATACCAAGCGCATGCAACGGCTGGCCGAGGTCGGCGTCACGGGAAGTGACGATCTCGAGCGGTTGATGTCGCCGATTGGTCTCGACCTCGGTGCCCGAACGCCCGAGGAGACTGCGGTGTCGATCTGCGCCGAGATCATCGCGCGCCGCACTGGCCGTGACGTCCCCTCACTACGCAGCGGAACCGGCGCCATCCACTCCTGACAGATAACCAAATCCGAAATGTGCCTCAGAACATTCACCCAGCGCATGAATCCGGGCATGTTTCGGGGTTGTTGGACGTCGGCGGGTCAGACGGAGGGGTCGCCGAAGTGGACCGAAGAGCTGCGGCGGGCAGAGATCGTGTCGAGCTCGACCGTGCGGCCTGTCATCACCGAGTGGATGATGGCGTCGTCGACACCGAGATACATCATGATGTGCCCCGGATAGTGCACGAGATCGCCAGCGCGAGCGGTGGACCGATCAAGCCTTGTCGCGTTGCTGATCTGCGTACCGCTCTGACGAAACAGGGTCACACCGGGCTCCGCCCAGGCGAAGGTTGTGAGGCCGGAGCAGTCGAACCCGACATCCTCGATGCTGGTGTTGCGACGGTATGGAACACCGACCTGGGTCATCGCGGCAAGTACCGCACGCTGGTGCTCCAGTGGAGTAGACGCCCACGCGTCGGCCATTTCATCTGCGGGGTAGCCGAGTTCGGTTGCCGCAAGCCGAGCTGTCTGCGCACGGTGACGGGCGTAGGTCTGGTAATGCACGCTGTGGCCATGTTCGACCCATTTGTCGAACTCGCTCAGCGCCGCGCCGGCCGTTAGGGCGACCTCATCGGCGAGAGCGTTCGTCGGAAGTGGCTCTTGAGCCGAAACCTCGCCCGCGCCAACCACGACAAGGGCACCAACCGTTGCGGCAGCCGCAACCACGACCGAACGTAGGGTCTTACCGAGGCGGCGATGCTGTGAGGTATGAGAGGTCATAGTCATGAGAGAAAGAGTCGTCAGAAAGGCAATCTCAGACGAGTTGCAAGGGGACTGATACATCAGGCCGCCACGTGACGAACCAGTAACATATCGTCACACAACCGCAATACTCAAACTCAAGCGTCAACTTTTTGTACGCGAACCGTCACACTCTGATGAGTGGACGAAACACGGTGCTCGGGCCAAACTGGGTGGATGGCCAGTCCATCTACCCCACACGCTGGGGAAACGACGACGATCTGCGCTGCGATCCTGCTCGCCGCAGGGGCCGGAACGAGGTTCAAGGGGACAGATCACAAACTTCTCGCGAAACTCGACAATTCTGACGAATCTGACCCTGTGACTGTCTTTCAGCAAGCTCTGGCTC
This sequence comes from Actinomycetota bacterium, assembly GCA_015767405.1. Taxonomy (GTDB): domain Bacteria; phylum Actinomycetota; class Acidimicrobiia; order Acidimicrobiales; family Ilumatobacteraceae; genus Sva-07. Next base: position 5,547 of record JADWMG010000095.1, on the reverse strand, counting down.
ACGTTCGAGAGGCGAAGATCGGACCGGTAGTCATCGTGACGGGCGCAGTCAACGGGCTCATGGCGCCCAGAACGAGCGGTGAGGAACTCGACGACCTCGTCATCTGCCACAACGATCGGTGGGCCGAGGGGCAGAGCACATCGGTCCACGCGGGCATCGAGGCGGCGAAGGATCTCGGATGCAACCGCGTGGTGATCGGCCTCGCCGATCAGCCGTTCATTTCCGCTGAGGCATGGCGCCTCGTGGCTGCTGGGCCCGGCCCGATCACCGTTGCCACCTACAACGGGCAGCGCCGCAACCCTGTCGGTCTCGACGCCGCTACCTGGCATCTCCTTCCCACGGAGGGGGACGAAGGAGCTCGAACGCTCTTGCGGGTTCGACCGGATCTGGTCTGTGAAGTATCGTGCCCGGGTTCACCCGCCGACATCGACACTGAAGAGGACCTCCGCCGATGGCAGAACAATTAGTCAATGAGTTCACGGTCAATCGGCCCATCGAGGAGGCCTGGCCGTTGATCACGGACGTCGAGCGAATCGCGCCGTGCATGCCAGGCGCCGAGCTGCAGGAGGTTGAGGGCGAGACGTACCGCGGCGTCGTGAAGATCAAACTCGGTGCCATCAGTAGCCAGTTCAAGGGCGAGGCGCACTTCATCGAACGTGACGACGAGAACTTCCGCGCCGTGATCAAGGCTGCCGGCCGCGACACTGGCGGTCGAGGCAACGCTTCCGCCGAAATCACCGCTCAGGCAGAGAGCCTGTCTCCTACAAGCACACGTGTCAGCGTCACTACCGATCTCCACATCACGGGCAAGGTCGCTCAATTCGGACGCGGCATCATGGGCGATGTGAGCTCGAAGATCATGGTTCAGTTCGCAGACAACCTGAACGAAATGCTCGACCAGGACGTCCTCTCCGCTTCGCCGAACGGTGACGATCCGGGCGATGGCATTGTCGACGAGATTCAGGAGAATGGTCCCGAATCCAACGGCGGCTCCGACGAGCAAAGCGCTACCGGTGACGACGCCCCGCAGGTTCGTAAGATCGATGGCCCGGCAAAGGATCCAATCGACCTGATGGAGGTTGGCGGCGGCTCAGTCGTCAAACGCGCGGCCCCAGCGTTGCTCGCCTTGCTGATCCTGATCCTGATCCTGCGCCGCCGCCGGAGCTAATGGACGACCGGGCCCGAGTCGCGCAGTTGCTCGGCCGCGAGCCACGGGGAGCTTTCGATGTCGCCGTCCGCGACCCTCTCGGCGACCCAGTCGTGGTTCGAAATGAACCATTCCTCGCCGATGGAACGCCGATGCCCACGCTGTACTACCTCGTCTCAGAAGAACTCGTGAAGGCAGTGAGCAGGCTCGAAGCCGGCGGCGGAGTTCGCCGAGCTGAGGCCGAGATCGACGCGGATCTGATCACGGCGGCCCACGCCCGCTACGAAGCCGAGCGCAACACGGCGATTGACACGGCATACGAGGGCCCACGCCCTTACGGCGGCGTCGGCGGTACCCGCACGGGTGTGAAGTGCCTACATGCCCATGTGGCCTACTCGCTGGCCGGAGGCGATGACCCAATCGGAAGGTGGGCGCTCGTACAACTAGAGGCGAGCGCCGAAGTCGCGACCGGTGTTCATCCTGGTTCGGGCAAATGATGAACCAACAGCCGGGCGGGCTGACCGTCACGATTGCCGACCGCGCAACCAAGATCACGGTGACCGGGGGCGGGGCGTTCACTCTCCCGCTCGGACCACTGACACTGCTCGAGGGGCCGCTCGAAGGAGATGACCCTCCAACAGCGGTGCATCTGACCAATGCCCTCGGCTTGGTCCAAGACCACTTCGACGACATCGTGATCGAGGCTCCCAACATTGCTACCGCTCCGTCGGTGGTCGCCAGCGGGCAACATGCTCTCGCTCTCGCACACGCTGAGGTCGGAAAGCTGACCTTGCCCCTGAGCTACCGGCTGCGACGATCGGACGCCGACGAATTGTTCCGCACGCTCGTAGCCGAGCCAATAGCGCAGCGGCAGTTCAATCCCGGGCTCGACAGAACCGACGTCGAATCAATCATTGGTACGTGTTGCGTGATACTGGGGATCATGCGGCGACTCGATATCCAAGAGGTCGCCATCCAAGAGGTCGCCAACAAAGCCGAACCAGATACGGGCAACTGAATGTCTCTCCGCCACCCCTCACGAAACTCCACTCCCGTCCACCTATACGGTCGCCGAGTAATGCTGCGCCCACTTGCGGCCCAAGACTTCCGCTCCTGGAGTGAGGTGCGCCAACGCAACGCCGACTGGCTGACCGTGTGGGAGCCACGCCGTCCCGACCAGTTGGCCGACCCGACCACGAACCGATCTGCGTTCAACGCCCGTTGCCAACAGCGCGATCGTGACCGGACGTCCGGCACGGCATACCAATTCGGTCTGTTCATCGACCGCCAAATTGCCGGGGAAGTCAACCTCAACAACGTGATCCGAGGTGCCATGCAATCGGGCACAGTCGGCTACTGGATCGACCAGCGTCATGCTGGTCACTCCTATGTGGCCGAAGGTGTGGTTTTGGTGATGCAGTTCGCGTTCGAACAGCTACAGCTGCACCGACTGGAGATTTGTATCGTGCGGCCCACCGCTCAGCGCGGGCTATTGCGTTCGTTCAGTAACCAGCGAGACCAGCGTTGTCACGCGCCATGCGAAGAGCCTCGGCACGTGCACGACGCACCTGCGTGCGCCGCTTCCACATCTTGGTCTTCCAATGCCGTTTGGTCAGGCTGCGTTTGGCGAGCTTTCTCTTCGCTACCTCTGCATCGTGATGATGCGTAGGCCTCCAAGCTTCGCCCGGCTCATGAACGTCTTCCGGCTCGATGCCGGCAGAGACATCCTGAGCAACGCTCTGGAGCTCGACGTGGATGCGGTGACGCTCGCTGTGAGCGTGAGCACGCACTTCCTGCTTGATCGGCACTTGCACCTCGTCGGTGCGGTGACGCTGGCTCATTGGCTACCTCCTGCTTCGTGGTTTCCCCACGGTGGTTTCGGTTGCTTGCACTCTCGAACGTAGCCCACCAACCAGGCCCGTGTCAGGAGATCTCTGTAACGATTCTGCGCGATCTTGCGGCGCGGCCTCCGGCCCGTACCCCGCCTGCGGTTTGTGTCAGCACTTACCGGTGGCGTTCCAGTTTGTGCTGACACAAGCCCGGGGGTCTGGGGCGGGGCCGGCCGGGCGGACGGTCAAGGTTTCGTTGAATGTGCCGATGACGAAGGGTGGATACGTTGCCGCCGCCATCCCCTGCATCGCCTTCGCCTGCATCGCCCTCCTCTGCGTCACTGGCCGAACCGTTGACATTCGAGCACGTATCCACGGAACCAGCCGACGTCGAAGCTCTGGGGGCGCGGCTGATCGGCACAATCGACGCTGTGGTCGCCGGGAAACACGACGTGGTGGAGATCGCTGTCGCCACGCTGCTCTCCGGAGGGAACCTGCTGATCGAGGACATCCCGGGCGTGGGCAAGACGTTGCTGGCACAAGTCCTGGCGCGCACGGTCGGCGGCTCGTTCAATCGCATCCAGGGCACATCAGACCTTCTCCCTGGCGACGTCACAGGGTCGATGATTCCCAGCCACGACGGCTACGCAATGCGATTCCGCCCCGGGCCCGTCTTTGCCAACATTGTCGTATTCGACGAGATGAACAGGGCGACGCCACGGACGCAATCGGCACTGCTCGAACTGGCGGAGGAAGCAACGGTCACAGTCGATGGGGTCACCCACCCCCTGCCGACACCGTTCATGCTCGTGGCCACACAGAACCCGATCGACGTGGCCGGAACGTATGGACTGGGTGAGGGAGCGCTCGACCGGTTCGCCGCTGTCGTCACACCGGGCCGGGCGTCGGCCGAGTCGGAACTGGAGGTCCTCACCGGTCGTCGCGGACGACAGATGCTCGACGCCGTGGAGCCCGTCACGACGCTCGACGAGTTGATCGATGCTCGGCAATTCGTCTCACGAATTCACGTCACCGATGCCATCGCTGCGTACGTGGTCGACTTGTTGGCAGCAACCCGGGCACACCCACAGATTCGACTCGGAGCGTCCACGCGTGGCGGCGTCTCACTCATCGCTCTCGGCCGGGCGCGCGCTGCCCTGAGGGGGCGCAACTACGTCGTACCTGATGACATAGCGGCGACGGCTGTGCCAGCCCTGGCACACCGCGTTGCCGGGAGTAACGCCACGGTTGAAAGCGGCCGCGAGCTCGTTGCCGAGTGTCTGGCGTCACTTACGCCCCCAACGGTCTGACTGGCTGTTCCGTGCAGGCCGCCCCGGCACCCGAAACCGACCCGGTCGCTACCGTCACCCGCCGCACGAGGACTCGGGTGCGTCCGATCGGGCTGTCGCCTGGTGGGGCAACATTTATCGGAGCGTGGATAGTCGGTCTCGCCATTGCCCGGCTGACCGGAGCCGCAGCGGTCATCCTGCTGCTCGCAGCCGGCGTCGTGGGATTTGGCTGTGCCGCACTGAGCGGATGGCTGAGTGTCCGGCGAATCTCGGTCAGGTCCATTGCCGGGCAGTCATTGACCACGGCTGGCACATCCACAGATGTAACGATCAGTTTGAAAACTCCCGAGCCGCAATCCGGCGACATACGACTCGCCATCTCCACGACGCGGGGGTTCGCGACTCCTTCAGCGACGGCGGTCTTGCCACGAGGCAGTGGCCGAGCGTCGCACTCTCCTGTCGTCGATACCGGCGCAGGTATCGACATCAGAGTGCCAGCGCGCTTCCAACAAGCCGGAGTGGTCGATCATCTACATGCCCGTGCAGAGTCGGCTGGTATAGCAGGGCTGATTTGGTGGCGCCGTACGACGAAGCTCTGTACCGAGCCCATCCACATCGCTCCAGTCGCATCCGGCCCTCTCCTCCCAATCGACCGGGGTTCATCTCGGCGTGACGGGCCATCGTCAAACAGCTCCGGCAGCCACAGTGGCGAGATCGACGGTGTTCGCCCGTGGCGTGAGGGCGACTCGGGTGAGGCAATCCACTGGCCCTCGACGCTGCGTGCCGGCGACCTGATCGTGCACGACCGTGTAGCCGCAACCGACACGACATGGCACGTGCCCTTCGACGTCGGAGATTCACCTGCGCAGCTGCGGTGGACGCTGGACGAAGGGCTTCGCCACGGTCACGACGTGACGCTCGATGTTGCGGGCCATGAGCCGGTTCCAATCCGATCGACTGACGATGCTGCATCATGGTCGGCCCAAATGGCCCAGCGGAACGCCTCGTCGGGTGGCGAAGCGGGACCATTGATGCCGCTGTTGAAGCGACCGATCACGTGGCCAAAAAGCCCGGAGACCGAGACATCGATCGGGCTCCGCGCACGGTCTTTCACCGCAGTCGCCGCATTCCTTGCTCTGGCGATGCTGCTCGGAGCACTTTCGGCGTCATCTGCTATGGCTCTCATTGCCGCGATCGGTGTGCTCGTCGGGGCCCTCGTGTCGTACTACTTCGCTCGCTCGGGCCGCGGACGACCCATCCTCCTGCGCATCGGCATCGCCCT
>JADWMG010000094.1 GCA_015767405.1 Actinomycetota bacterium | reverse complement strand
GCCGTCGGCATTTCGATCGCCCTCGTCGTGGCGATCAATTTCCGCAACTTCCGCGGCGCCTGACACAAACCCATTTCCGTGGAGGGGGGAGCGGTCAGGGGAGGAAGGGGTCGAGGGACCGAGAGAGGCCCGGCACATCGGCGATGCCTTTGCAGGCGAGGATCACGCCGGGCATGAAGCTTTCACGGTCGTAGCTGTCCTGGCGGATCGTGAGTGTCTGGCCTGTAGCACCGAGGATCACTTCTTGATGGGCGACCATGCCACGCATCCTGACCGAATGCACACGAACTCCCCGCGGCCCTACTCCCCCACGCGCCTCTGGGTACACCTTGTCGGTCGTCGGATCAGGGGCGAAGTCCGACTCACGGGCGGCAGCCATCGTCTCAGCGGTCTTTATCGCTGTGCCGGATGGTGCGTCGACCTTGCGATCGTGATGCAGTTCGATGATCTCGGCCGTGTCGAACCACGGCGCCGCCATCTCGGCGAAGCGCATCATCAGCACCGCCGATATCGCGAAGTTCGGGGCAATTACACAGTTAGGGCAGTCATCGCCACCGAAGACCGACTCGAAAAGATCGAAGTCTTCCGTGGTGAATCCCGAAGTCCCAACAACGGCATTGATGCCGTGCATGCCCAACCACGGCAGCACATCACGCGAGGCAGACGCGACGGTGAAGTCGACAACCACGTCACACTCAGCGTCTGCGAATGCGTGCAAAGTTTCCGCTACGGCGAGGCCTTCGACCGTTTCGCCTGCACCGAACGGGTCGACACCGGCGGCGAAAACGAGATCGGGGTCAGCGGCTATTGCGGTACAGACAGTTCTACCCATCCGTCCGACAGCGCCGTTGACCCCGACTCTCATATGTTCATTGTGGCCGATACGGCCTTGTTATCGCGACTCAGCGGTGGCGACGTCGGCCGCCGTCGTTGCGACGACCGCCTCCACCGGTGCGATCCGACTTCGGACCGAGGTCACCGAGCTCGTCGGCGAGTTCGGCGTCGAAGCTCTCTTCGAAGCTCACTTCGACGATGTCGCTGTCGTTGTCGCCGCCGTTGCTCTCAGAACGGGCAGGCCGCTCGGAGCGCTCGGAGCGCTCCGCACGGGGTGCACGGTCACGGCTCGATGACGAGTCACCTGAGGACTCTTTTGCCGATGGGGGGTCGCCGGCAGGAACAAGACTGACCTTGCCCTTGTCGTCGATCTCCTCGACGCGGACTTCGATCTCCTCACCGAGCGACAGTACGTCCTCAACCGAGTTGATGCGCTTGCCGCCACCGAGCTTCGAGATGTGCACGAGGCCGTCACGACCCGGAAGGATGTTGACGAACGCACCGAACTTGGTGATGTTGACAACGCGCCCGGTGTAAACCGCTCCGAGCTCAGCCTTCGGCGGATCAACGATGGCAAGGATCGCGTCCTTGGCCTCTTCCATCCGCCAGGCCTCGACAGCACCGATCGTGACGATGCCACGGGCGCCGTCGTCGTCGACACCGATGTCGGCGCCGGTCTCCTGCTGGATCGTGTTGATGACCTTGCCCTTCGGGCCAATGACCTCGCCGACCTTGTCGAGCGGGATGTAGATCGTCGCGATCTTCGGAGCCGTCTCGGCAACTTCGGTGTTGGACTCGGGGATGCATGCGTTCATGACCTCGAGGATCTCGAGGCGAGCATCACGTGCCTGCGCCAGTGCGGCGGTGAGCACGTCGGCGGGGATACCGTCGATCTTCGTGTCGAGCTGCAACGCCGTGATGGCATCTTCGGTACCAGCAACCTTGAAGTCCATGTCGCCGAATGCGTCTTCTGAACCGAGGATGTCGGTCAGCGTGATGTACTTGCCGTCCTCGTAGATGAGGCCCATGGCGATACCTGACACGGGACCCTTGGTCGGGACACCGGCATCCATCAGCGAAAGGCTGGAGGAACAGACCGACGCCATCGACGTGGAGCCGTTGGACGACATGACCTCGGAGACGAGGCGCAGTGTGTACGCGAAGTCTTCCTGGTTGGGAATCACAGGCAGAACTGCACGGGCAGCAAGGGCGCCGTGGCCGATCTCGCGGCGCTTCGGCGAACCGACTCGGCCGGTTTCACCATTCGCCCAAGGCGGCATGTTGTAGTGGTGCAGGTAGCGCTTCTCGTTGTTGGGAGAGAGCGAGTCGATCATCTGGTTCATGCGGGGCATGGCCAGTGTCACGACGTTCATGACCTGCGTCTCACCACGCTGGAACAGCGACGAGCCATGAGCGGTCGGCAGTACGCCGATCTCGGCGGTGACGGCGCGTAGATCGGATGTTCCGCGGCCGTCCATCCGGACGCCTTCCTCGACGACTCGGCGACGCATGAGAATCTTGCTCAGCGAGCGAACGGCTTCCTTCACCATCTTCTCTTGGCCAGCGAACTCGCCAGGAGCATCCTTCGTGCCACAGAGTTCAGCAACGGTGTCAGCTGTTACAGCATCGGTCGCGGCGTTGCGCTCGGCCTTGGCCAAGATGATGATCGCCGGAGCGAGAGCTTCAGTGGCCGACTTCTCGACAGCTGCGAAGATCTCGTCGGTGTAGTCGAGGACTGGCGTCCACGACATCATCTCGATCGGGCCCTGGGTGGCGATCACCGATGCAACGAGCTGACGCTGCAGAGCGATCGACTCCTTGATCCAGACCTTGCAGGCCTCGAGGCCGTCGGCGAGGACTTCCTCGGTGACCTTCTTGGCACCATCGTCGTAGTAGTAGAACGCGTTTTCAGAACCGCCGGCTTCGACCATCATCACGGCGATGTCACCATTGTCGAGCTCGCGCCCGGCAATGACCAAATCGAAAGTGCCGGCTTCGGCCTCTTCGAATGTCGGGTGCGGAATCCAATCGCCGTCGACGCTGTACGCCATGCGAATTGAGCCGATCGGACCGTCGAACGGAATGCCCGAGATCATCAGCGCTGCGGACGCTGCGTTGATGGAGAGCACGTCGTGCGGGTTGCTCTGGTCAGCGCCGAGCACAGTCGTGACGACCTGTGTCTCGTTGCGGAAGCCCTTCGGGAACGACGGGCGCAGCGGCCGGTCGGTCAAACGGCAGGTGAGGATTGCATCCTCGGTCGGACGGCCTTCACGTCGGAAGAACGAGCCGGGGATCTTGCCGGCGGCGTACGCCCGCTCCTCGACATCGACCGTCAACGGGAAGAAGTCCATGCCTTCGCGCACCTTATTGGCGGCGTTAGCGGTTGTCAGAACCTTCGTTCCACCGATCGATGCCACTACGGCACCCATCGACTGGGGGGCAAACTTGCCCGTTTCGAAGGTCAGTGTCTTGTCGGTCCCAGATACGGGACCGGACACGGTAATAGGGTCAGCCACTGAGGGCTCCTTTCATGTGCACTCCACCTTGGAGTGCTCCTCTTGGAGCGAAACAGCCGGTTCCCAGTTGGTAAGCCCGAACAAGCGCCAACACCGTCAAATACGGTGGGGTTCGGATTCAGCAACCAGCAACCGACAATGGATCGCTCATGTTGCGGAGCCAGACGTTCCGGCTCCAAAGAACAAGCATAGAGGAAAAATAGGGAGATAAGGCGTCAAGCCCCAGAACCCGTCAGGAAAGGACTACTCCAACACCCGTCGCTACGGCCCCGAAGCACCGACCAATTCTCAAGAAGAATTCGGCTGGATAGGCGGGATCAGATCGTCTGAGCGCAAGGCGCTACGAGAGGAAGCTGCCCTTCGGCAGCGACGAGCTGTGGATCGCAGTCATCGGGCCATCTGGCCCGTCGCTACCTCCTAAGGTTTTGGGAAGCGAGGATAGAGCGATAGCGCTCGACGTCGATCGACTTGACATAGTCGAGCATGCGACGGCGACGGCCGACCAGCATCAAAAGGCCACGACGACTGTGGTGATCTTTCTTGTGGGTCTGGAGGTGACCCGTCAGGTGAGTGATCCGCTCGGTGAGCAGTGCAATCTGCACCTCAGGAGAACCAGTGTCACCCGGGTGGGTCTGGTACTTCTCAATCGTTTCGGTCTTGTTCGGCATGTGTCGCCTTCCGTTTGGCCACCCATCTTGGCAGCGTGGAGGTCGCAGTGTCTCCGGCTGGAGACCATCTGCATCGCGCCCGCGCCGAGAATCCTCAGCCCGAACGGACCCTGCAATGCTACGGCCCACCCCGCCAAGCGACAACAAGTCCACCAATCCACGTTTGTAGGCAATTTTTTGGTCTCAGGAGAGCCAACAATTACCTACAAACGGAAATGGACGGCTGAAAAGTTACGACAGGAGGAGTTCTCGGGTGTGGCCGACGTCTTGGGTGAGCTGCGTGATGATCGATTCGACACCATCGAACTTGCGCTCACTGCGCAGGAAATGGGCGAGACGAACCCGCGCGGTCTCACCATAGAGATCGTCATCGAAGTCGAGGAGGTGGGCCTCGAGTAATGACGAATCTGCGTGCTCGTAGAACGTCGGACGGCGACCGAGATTGATCGCGCAAGCATGGATTTTGCCAGACGGACGCTCGTACCAGCCCGCGTACACCCCATCGGCTGGCAAGCAGAGCCCGTTGGGAACCTCAACGTTGGCGGTTGGGAAGCCGAGCAGGCGACCTCGTTGGTCGCCCTTCACCACAGGGCCACAGGCCTCGAACTCGCGACCGAGCATGGTGTTGGCCCGCGAAATATCGCCTCCTGCCAGCGCGCGCCGAATGGCTGTGCTGCTGACCGGCTCGTCGATGTCGTCGGCCCGTGGCAACAACTCGATGGGCTCGACATCGAAGTCAGCCTCCATCCCGACCTTGCGCAGGAGCTCGACGTTGCCATCGCGGCCGCGACCAAAATGGAAATCTTCACCGACAACGATGACCTTCGTGTTCAGACAGTTCACGAGCACACGTTCAATGAACGATTCAGGGCTCTCAGCCGCCTGCTGTTGGTCGAAAGGAACAACCACGACGGCATCGATACCGGTGGCCGCGAGAAGCTCCATTTTCTGATCTGTCGTAGTCAGCAGGCTCGGGGCCGACTCGGGCCGCACAACGCTCGCCGGATGGCGATCGAACGTAACAACGGCTGACTTTGCGCCCAGCTCGCTCGCCCGCCGGCGGACATGTTCGATAACTGCCTGGTGGCCAACGTGGACGCCGTCGTATGCCCCAATCGTTATGACCGACCGCTCACCTGGCCATGGGGAGCGCTCGAGATCAGTGACAGAAAGCACCGGCAAATGTTATCGGCACACTTCGGCATGCCCCGATTCGGTGAGTCCGTCGTTCAGGCGCATTCACACGACTACACGTTCAGACCGGAAGAACGACAGCTGGCTTCGCCTCGTCGGTGCGAAAGGCTTCATATACGGCGAGCAACGACCCATCTTCGGAGAAAACCGCCCATGGCCCGGCCCCCGGCCATCTGCCGAGCACTCGCCCGTTGCCGATGAGGCCGGCGGTCTCTTCATCCACAGTGACTCGGTCGAGTGACCTTACGGCGGTCGCGACCGGCTGCAACTCGCACTCGTCGGGCGGTGCTGCTTCACTGATTCCGAAAGCACCGACCGAAGTTCGCCGCAGATTCCGGAGGTGGGCTCCTCCCCCGAGTAACTCTCCAAGATCTGCAGCAAGCGTTCGGACATACGTGCCGGCAGAGCACTCGATGTCGACTTCCAGGACTTCGTGTGCCGTTCCTTCGGCGACGTCGAAGCGGTGAATCGTGACGGGTCGCGGCGCACGCTCGACTTCGATTCCTTCACGCGCCAATTCATGCAGGCGTCGACCATCGACACGAATCGCCGAAACCATGGGCGGGATCTGTTCGATATCACCCATCAGATGCTCTGCAACGACACGCCGAGCATCGTCAACAGTCACGCCCGACATGTCGAACTCCCCAGTTACATCACCCGACGAATCAAGCGTCGAAGTACTCGTGCCGAGAACAACCTCCCCGACGTACTCCTTTCGAGTCTTCTCGATGAAGCGCAGTAACCGCGTTGCCTTTCCGACTGCAATCACGAGCACACCGGTCGCGTCAGGATCGAGAGTTCCCGCGTGGCCGACCTGGCGCTCATTGAAGCGCCGCCGCAGCATGCCGACGACATCGTGGCTCGTGACACCAGCGGGCTTGTCGACAACCGCTATGCCGTGAGTTGTCGCTGGTTTGCGACGCGCCATCAGCTATCCGCGGGCGCTGTCCCGCCTCCGTTGTTGCGCTCACGATCAGCGCGCAGGATGTCTTCGATCCTCGCGGCGGAGCGGATCACTTGGTCTGGCTCGAAGGAAAGGATGGGAGTTTTCTTCGCCCTGATCTGACGCGCGATCGATGCCTGGAGTCGGACCCGATACTCGAGAAGGGCTTCGAGTATCTCCTCGTCCGCTTCCTCACCAGCGAGAGAATCGAAGAAGACGATTGCCCGGTTCAATTCAGGATCGACATCAATCCCGGTTACCGAAACAAACGACAGTCGTTCGTCATCGATCCGAACCAGTTCTTCTGCGATGATCTCTTGAAGGGTGCTGCCAACCCGCGCGCTGCGCGAGTACTTGGGCCCGCCACTGTTACGACCACTGCTGCGGTTCCTGCTTTGCCGCTTATTCATTTGTGCTGCCTACTTGGAGGGTTCCGTGGAAAGGGGGATTCACGTGAAATCAGGTGCAACTCGATTGGAACGCTTCAGCTCGGCCATGCCTGACATCGTTGCCAGCTTCTCCACAGCGTCCCACAACTCAAGGGCCTCTACGCCCGTTGGTGCTTTCGAAATCACCGGACCGAAGAAGCTGGCCTCGTTCGCAGCATCAGGGTGGAAGGTGAGAATCGGGGTTCCGACGTCACGTCCCGTTCGACTCAGCGCCAACTCGGTGTCGGCACGGATGTACTCGTCGTGTGAATCGTCGTCTGCGGCGTCAATGTACGAAGCATCGAACCCGCCCGCCTCCAAGAGGCCCGCAAGAAAGGCCCGGTTGTCTTCGCGCGCTTCATCACGGCGACGGTCGACATGGAGCGCAGTGCCCACCAGGGTGTACCAACGTCCGACAGCCGACGGGTCTTCATCGGCCAGCCGAATGGCGTCGCCGACGCGAAGAGCTTGGTGGCCCCAGTAGTGACCGGCGCGGTACTCGGGTGTGTACCAATCATTGGTGTTGTCGTCGTTGACCATCCACAGCGAAATGAATCGCCAGTTGACCTCGTAAGAACGCTGATCGCAGACGTTGTTGACCCAGCGCGACGTGATCCACGCCCACGGGCACACGGGGTCGAAAAAGAAGTCGAGTTCAGCTGCCATTGCTCCAACCTACCGACGACCGCAACGGCTCATGCTGCGTAACCCTTCGAACCTGATTAAGAGCTTCGAAACGTGATCAGGTTCGCTGGATTTCGACGTCGTCGAATGTTTCGATGAGGTCTCCGGCCTTGAGATCTTGGAAGTCAGAAAGGCCGATGCCGCATTCGAAGCCCTCACGGACCTCACGCGCATCGTCCTTGAAACGCCTGAGCGAGGTGATGTCACCCTTCCAGATGATTGTTCCGTCGCGCAGGAACCGAACCTTGGAGCCACGCGTGATGACCCCGGATCGCACGTAGCAACCAGCGATCGCGCCGAGCTTCGGTACACGGAAGATCTCACGAACTTCGGCTTCGCCCGTGACAACCTCTTCGTACTCGGGCTCGAGCATGCCGACTACGGCCTGTTCGATGTCTTCGAGCAGCTTGTAGATGATCTCGTAGGTGCGGATCTCGACTTCTTCTTGCTCGGCCAGTTTGCGAGCCTTACCATCGGGCCGAACATTGAAGCCGATGATCGTCGCATTGGTGGTATTGGCCAACGTGATGTCGTTCTCGGTGATCCCACCAACTGCGCGGTGGACGAAGCTGATGTCGACCTCGTCTCGTTCGAGCCGTCGTAGCGATTCGGTAACTGCTTCGAGCGACCCCTGAACATCGGCCTTCAGAATGAGGTTCAGGGAAGCTTTCTCCCCCGACTGGATCTGGGCGAAGATGTCTTCGAGCTTGGTTCCGGTCTTGACCCGGGCATCCTCACGGAGGTGCTTGGCCTTGAGACGTTCTCCCCGCGACTCACCGACAGTTTTGGCGATCTTCTCATTGGGAGCTGCACGGAATTCGTCGCCGGCCTCGGGGACACTCGAGAGACCGAGTACCTGGATCGGAGTTGACGGCCCGGCAATCTTGATCTGCTCGCCCTTGTCGTTGATCATCGCCCGGACCTTGCCCCACGCCGCGCCGGCGACAATCGGGTCGCCGACCTTCAACTCGCCCTTGTCGACGATAATCGTGGCAACTGGGCCCCGGCCCTTGTCGAGCTGGGCTTCGATGACGATGCCCTTGGCACGACCAAGTGGGTTTGCCGTCAGCTCTTCGAGTTCGGCTACAACCTGCAACTGTTCGATGAGATCATCGACACCGAGACCGCTGAGGGCAGACATCTCGACCACGATCGTGTCGCCACCCCACGATTCGGGGACGAGCTCGTACTCGGCCAACTGGGTGAGAACCCGCTGAGGGTCGGCGTTGTCCTTGTCGATCTTGTTGACCGCCACGACGATCGGCACTTCGGGCCACGGGCACGCATCTGCGTGAACGCCGCGTGACCCGGTGTATCGAGGAACGTGACCGAGCCGTGGTCGTTCTTGACCTGGTATGCGCCAATGTGCTGGGTGATGCCACCCGCCTCGCCATCGACGACGTTGGCACCACGAATACGATCGAGCAACGTTGTCTTGCCATGGTCGACATGACCCATGACGGTAATGACGGGAGAACGCGGTTCGCGACCCTCTTCGTCGTCGGAGTCGTCGAACAGTTTCTGTAGCTCGAGCTCTTCTTGCTGGCCTGGCTCGACAAGCAGGATCTCGGCCGAAACCTCGAGCGCAAACAGTTCCATCTGCTCGTCGGCCAAGGTCATTGTGGCTGTGACCATTTCGCCGTTGTTCAGCAGGAACCGAACGACGTCAGCCGGGGTGCGATTGAGCTGAGGAGCGAATTCTTGTGCCGACACGCCCCGCTCGATGACGACAATGCCCTCCGGTACGGGTGCATCTGAAGCCGTGTATGCGGTGAGCTGCGGTTGCAGCTCGTCTTGATCGCGACGACGGCGACGACGACCAGTGCGGCGTGGGGGTCGACGCTGGCCACTCGGCCGGTTGCCTCCACCGGGACGACCTGGGCCGCCTCCACCGGGACGGGCTGCGCCGCCACCACCGGGACGGGCTGCGCCGCCACCACCGGGACGCGGTGTGTAACCACCTGGACGCGGTCCGCCTGAACGGCCACCGCCTGCGGCCGGACGAGCAGACCCTGGGGGTGGCGGAATCGGCTTGCCACTGGGCGACAGCGGGCGGCCCGGAGGCGGAGGCACAGTCTTGCCGCTTGGTGACAGCGGTCGCTCGGGAGCGGCAGTCGAATCGGCTGTCACGCGAGTGTCGGCAGGAATTGCACTCGCCGGCATCTCGGGCGGGCGACCATCAGCTGTTGGGCGCGCGCTCGAAATGACACGAGCCGAGGTATCGGCTGTCGGCACCGCCGCAGCGGGCGGAGTGGCCTCGACTGGTTGTGGCGGAGTCGTCGGCTCGGGTTCTGGCGCCTCGGGTTCTGGCGCCTCGGCGGGAGTCGCCTCAGCAGGTTGTGCTGGCGGGCTGGGCTCAGGAGCGGGCTCGGGTTCGACCGACGCAGGCGACGCCGGTGATTTGGCGACTTCAGAGGGCGCTGCTGCGGCGGGCGCTGTTTCAGAGGACACTGTTTCAGCGGACACTGTTTCAGCGGACACTGTTTCAGCGGGCGCGGCTGCAGTCGGCACTGTTTCAGAGGACACTGTTTCAGCGGGCGCGGCTGCAGTTGGCGTTGTTTCAGCGGGCGCGTCCGCAGTGGGCACTGTGACGGCTGACTCCGTTTTGGTCGCCACATCGGGAGACTTCTCGTCGCTGACGATGATGTCGGGTTCGACCGTCTCTTCCGCTGCCTTCTTTGCTGCGGCCTTCTTGGCTGGCGCCTTCGTGGCGGTGGTCTTCTTCGCCGGAGCCTTCTTAGCCGCGGTCTTCTTCGGTGCAGCCTTCTTCTTGGCGGCGGGCCCTTGGCGGCAACCCCGAGTACACCGCACAGGTCGAGGACCTCGGTGTTTGTCATCCCGAGCTCCTTGGCCAGCTCGTGGATTCTGATCTTCTTCGTTGCCACGTTCTCGATTCAACCTTTCCCAGTCGTCATTCCCTCACGGATGTGCGAATCAGTGCCCATCACGTTCGGTGTGTTCGTCGGCCGACAGGCCGAGGTGTTCTCTAATAATTCGTTCGTCTTCGCTACTGACCGAACTGCGCCACGCCCTAGCGAAACCACGATTGGCGATCGCCTGATCGAAGCAGGCCGACATGGCCGAACGGTCGTCTCGACAGAGCCATGCCCCGCGACCGTTGCTCGGCCCGTCAACAACGATTCCCAGATCGGCACTGGTGATACGCACCAGGGCCGCTTGAGGGCGTCGTTGTCGACAGCCGATACAGCTGCGAATGGGCTCAGAGTCGTTGCCACTCAGTCGTCGTCGCCGTTCTCAATTGATGATGCCTCGGAGTCACCGTCAGCACCGACAGCTTGGTCGGCATCATCGCCAGACTCGTCGCTGGCGCTTCCCTTATCAATTGATGATGCCTCAGAGCCACCGCCAGCACTGACAGTCTGGTCGGCATCATCGCCAGACTCGTCGCTGGCGCTTCCCTCGCCGGCCGCGGCATCAGCAGTCGAGTCCTCGCCGCTCGCGCTTCCCTCGTCGCTGGCGCTTCCCTCGTCGGCCGCGTCCTCGTCAGTCGCGTCCGGGGCGGCGTCGTCGCCGGCTTCGGCGGCTTGGGCTTTCCAGTCGGATTCGCTGATTACGGAGCCGTCGGCTGCGTGCCATTCCATTTCGCCGCTCTCGGCGTTGGCAACCCACTCACCGTCGGCGTACTCGACTTCGGCGTCACGTCCGCCGGCGGGGAGACCCTCGGCGAGTTGCGTTTCGGAGCGGATATCGACCCGCACGCCAGTCAGTCGTGCCGAGAGACGAGCGTTCTGGCCTTCTCGGCCGATCGCGAGGCTCAGCTGGTGGTCGGGGACGATGACATCGGCCTGCGTGCCATCTTCGGAGATGATCACCTGGGTGACCTTGGCTGGTGACAGTGCCTTGGCAACGAAGTCCGCAAGGTCCTCGCTGAAAGGAACAATGTCGATCTTCTCGCCGCGCATTTCGTTGACGACCATGCGGACACGTCCGCCACGGGCCCCAACACATGCCCCGACGGGATCGACGTTGTGGTCGTTCGACCAGACCGCGATCTTCGTACGGTGACCGGGTTCACGAGCACACGCCTTGATTTCGACGATGCCGTCGGCAATCTCGGGAACTTCGAGCTCGAAGAGCCGCTTGATCAAGCCCGGATGGGTCCGCGAAACAACGATCTGCGGGCCCTTTGGCGTGCGCCGAACTTCGACGATGTATGCCTTCTGCCTTTCACCCTGCGCTGGGCGTTCGAACGGCACCTGCTCGGCCTGAGGCATCAATGCCTCGACACGGCCGAGATCGAGCAGCGTGTAGCGAGCATCGGTGCGCTGGATGATTCCGGTGACGATGTCGCCCTCGCGGTTGGCGTACTCCTCGAACTTTCGCTCGGACTCGACCTCGCGGATCCGCTGGCTCATCACCTGCCGGAACGTCTGCGCTGCGATCCGGCCGAGCTCTTCCTTCTTCGGAGTGTCGTCGCGCTCGTTGATCCAGTTGCCGTCGTCGTCGAGGTCATACGCGATGAAGGAGAACTCCATCGTTTCTGGGTTGACCTCCACCACCACTTCCTCAGCAGCGTCGGGCCGGCGCTTGTACGCGGAAGCAAGTGCCTCGACAAGGACATGCAGTAGCGCGTCCTCTGAAAGCCCCTTCTCCTGGGCCAGCATGCCAATCGCTTCGCTCATATCGAGGTTGCTCATGACGTTTGCTTCTCCTTGGTCGATGTTGTCGTGTTCTCTTCGGCCGCCGCAGTCCCACTGGACTTCTTTGACTTCTTCGCCTTCTTCGTCCCGTTGGACTTCGGCTGCTTGCCCGGCTTGGGTTTCGGACCCCATTCGAAAACGGTCCGGGCTTTGTCGACTTCAGTGATCCGTAGATCGCGTTCGGCGCCGTCGGTCACTTGGATCGTGACGGTTTCACCATCGGCGGCTACGAGCAGCCCACCGAGTCGCCGAGGGTCAGCCGTTGTATCGCGCAGGCGAACCGTTATGACCTTTCCAACCTCACGCTGGAAGTGTGCCGGAGTGCGAAGAGGGCGTTCGAGGCCAGGACTTGTGACCTCGAGTGTGTAGTGGCCCGCGATCGGGTCTTCGTGGTCCATCTCTCGGGAGATCAATCGAGTTGCCAACGACAGCGTGTCGAGGGTGATGCCACTCTCTGATCCGGCGAGCGTGTCCAGAGTTACTCGGATCGTGCTCCCGCGGCGTTCGACGTCATAAACATCGAGTTCGAGGTCGGAGGCAATCGGGTCGACGAGAGTGTGGACACGATCAATTTCGGTCTCTGCGCTCATTCAAATTGCCTCCTTTCAACAAACAAGGCGTGAGGCTCAGCCCCACGCCTTTCGGTATTTCACCAAATGGACCTGTCATAGTAGCAGCGGCCTCACAGAAGTCGACAGGGCCGACGAGTGGTCAGTCGGCCCTGGGCGGTAGCTTGCGTTGGTGCTTCGGATGTCAACGCTTTTTCTGCGTACCTTGCGAGACGACCCTGCAGATGCTGAGGTCGCCAGCCATCGATTACTCGTCCGGGCGGGCTACATCCGTCGTGCTGCGCCAGGCGGATTCTCTTGGCTTCCACTTGGTTGGATCGTCTTCCAGAACCTCGAACGAGTCGTTCGTGAAGAAATGGATGCGGCCGGATTTCAGGAAGTGCACTTCCCTGCTCTACTTCCGAAGGAACCCTATGAATTGACGGGGCGCTGGACCGAGTACGGCGACAATCTGTTCAGGCTCAAAGACCGTCGGGGAGCCGACTTTCTGCTGGCTCCGACGCACGAGGAGATGTTCACGCTGCTCGTCAAGGATCTCTACGGCTCCTACAAAGACCTGCCAGTGAGCCTCTACCAGATCCAAACGAAGTACCGCGACGAGGCCCGCCCTCGCGCCGGCTTGCTTCGCGGTCGCGAGTTTGTGATGAAAGATTCGTACAGCTTCGACATCGACGACGCCGGGCTCCAGGATTCTTACGATGCCCACCGAGCCGCCTACATCTCGCTGTTCGAACGGCTGGAGTTGCCCTACGTCATCGTCTCGGCGATGTCTGGGGCCATGGGCGGTTCTGCCTCCGAGGAATTCCTGGCCCCGATGGATGTCGGTGAAGACACCTTTGTCAGGTGCACCTCTTGCGATTTCGCCGCGAATGTAGAAGCAGTGGCGACATCAGCGCCCGATGCGATTCCGTTCGACGAACTGCCAGCCGCCGTAGTCCACGACACACCCGATACTCCGACAATCGCGACCCTCGTCGATTGCGTCAATGCAGCCGACGAGTTGCGCCACCCGAGCCGTGACTGGACCGCCGCTGACACTCTCAAGAATGTCGTCGTCAACGTTCGCCAGCCGGACGGCTCAGTCGAACCGTTGGCCATTGGCCTGCCTGGCGATCGCGAGGTCGACATGAAGCGCCTCGAAGCACAGCTGTCACCTGGCGTGCCCGAGCCTTTTGCAGAGGCTGACTTCGCCAAGCACCCGACACTCGTCAAGGGATACATCGGGCCAGGGGTACTCGGAACGGACAACTCCTCGGAGATCCGCTATCTGGTCGACCCGCGCATCGTTGACGGAACGGCTTGGATCACTGGTGCCGACACGACTGGGAATCACGTCATCAATCTCACCGCCGGCCGCGACTTCACCGCCGATGGAACCATCGAGGCCGCTGAAGTCAGAGCAGGAGATGCCTGCCCCAACTGTGGGGCAGACGTGGAGATCGCACGGGGCATCGAGCTCGCTCACATCTTCCAACTTGGCCGGAAATACGCAGAGGCTCTTGAGCTCACCGTCCAGAACGAGAATGGCCGTCCGGTCACTCCGACCATGGGTTCGTACGGTGTCGGCGTGTCTCGCGCTCTCGCGGCGATTGCCGAACACAGCCACGACGACATCGGTCTGTGCTGGCCGCGCGAAATCGCTCCGGCCGACATTCACATCGTGATGGCCGGCAAAGAGGGTGGCCCCCAGCGCCCAGCGGCCGAACAACTCGCCGCGACACTCGAAGAAGCCGGGCTACGCATCCTCTTCGACGATCGAGTCAAGGTCTCCCCCGGAGTCAGGTTCAAAGACGCCGAACTCATCGGAGTCCCCACGATCGCTGTCGTCGGCCGCGGCGTCGCCGACGAAGAGAACCCCACGATCGAGGTCAAAGATCGCCGCACCGGCGACCGCGTCGACATCCCGCTAGCAGATGCCGTCGACCACCTCATCGCCCTCTGCCAGCCCTAACAACCCGAAATATGCCTCAATTCATGCGCTGAGTGAATACATCCAGGCATATTTCGGATTGGTCTTGGGTCAGGAGTGGCGGAGAAGGCCTTGGTCGATGACTACTCGCTCGGCGTCACCTTCACCGGCACTGGTGGTGAAGAGCGATTCACCGTTTCCGGCCGACCACATCCGAATCGTCAGGGCGTCGCCCGGCATGACCGGCGCTGTGAATCGGCCTTCGATGTGTTTGAACGCAGCCGGATCCCCGTCGCACACACCGTGCAGTAGCGCCCGGCCGGTGAAGCCGTAGCTGCACAATCCATGAAGGATCGGCCGGTCGAATCCACCGAGCGCGGCAAACGAGGGGTCTGTGTGGAGCGGGTTGCGGTCACCTGAAAGCCGGTATACGAATGCCTGGTCTGGCGACGTCTGATAGGTCAGAACGCGGTCAGGGTCACGTTCGGGCGGAACGTTCTTCGGGCCGGAAGGACCCCGTTCACCGCCCCATCCTCCCTCGCCCCGAATGAACACGGAGGATGTGTTGGTGTAGAGCGGTTCCCCATCGATCACCGCCCGAGACACACTCACGACCACAGCTGCTTTGACCTTGTCGTACATTCCTGTGATCTCGCTGGTGATTGTGACCGTCCCCTCGACGGGGATCGGGCGATGCAATGTCACCGCTTGCTGGCCATGGACGAGCAGGGCCGGGTTGAAAGATCCGATGTTGCCCATTGCTGAGCCTTTCCCCCATCCGATGACCACCGGAAACGTGGGGAACACCTGCTGCTCCACACCGTTGGTGTTCTCGGTGGTGAAAGCCAATTCTTCGCCACCCGCGCCGATTCCGACGGCGTAGAGCAATGCGTCCTTCGAGTTCCAGCTGGCTTCAACCGGTTCACTCTTCGAGCCGACAGCGTCAGGATTCAGTGGCATAGGGTTCGCTCCGTTTCATTGATTCGATTCATTGGTTCAAGTGATCAGGTTCGTTAGTGAGTCTTGTTCGATCAGGTGTCGAGCATGGTTTGGGGCCAGCTTCCGGTGACGCCATCCATTCCGGAGTTGCCTCGCGCCTTCGACAGCAGATCTGCCACGACCGGCCCGAGCTGCGTCGGGTCATCGAGCGGGTCGATCGAGGGACCGCGCACCCATCCCTCGGCAACCGCCAGGATCTCGCCAGATGCCTCGAACACTCTTCCGGTGACTCCGGCGGCCTCTTCCGAGCACAGCCACGTGACAATCGGGGCAATCCAGTGTGGCGCCCGCGCTTCTCGCGCCTCATCGTTCTCAGGAGCGGGGCCGAGACCTTCGGTCATCCGTGTCAGAGCAACTGGGCCGACGGCGTTGACCGTGACCCCGTAGCGGGCGACCTCGAGCGCAACGATGTTCGTGAAGGCTGCGATGCCGGCCTTCGCCGCGCCGTAATTCGCCTGGCCCAGATTGCCGTAGATGCCGGAGACCGACGTGGTGTTGACGATCCGGCCGCTGACCGGTTCCCCAGCCTTGGCACGCTCACGCCAGTAGGCAACGGCCCACCGTGACGGCGCGAACGTTCCTTTCAAATGGACGTTGATGACCGCGTCCCACTCCTGCTCGGTCATGTTCGCCAACATCCGATCGCGGAGGATGCCAGCGTTGTTGACCAACGCATGAAGGTCGCCGAACGTTTCGATCGCCGAGTTGATCAGGCGCTGAGCGCCCTCCCAGTCGGCCACGTTGTCGCCGTTGGCGATCGCCTCACCGCCCATTGCCTTGATCTCGTTGACCACCTCTTCTGCCGGCGAGACATCGCCGCCGGTGCCATCAACGGCCGCTCCGAGGTCATTCACGACCACCTTCGCACCTTGACGAGCAAGGCTCAACGCGTGCTCGCGTCCGATACCACGGCCGGCGCCAGTCACGATTGCCACTCGGCCTTCACACAATCCGCTCATCCTGAATCTCCTTCTCTTCGGTCTGCACGTCGTCCGAGATTGGACGTCAACATCGCAATGGCATCAGCCTCAACGGCCGAGCCTCCGTCACATCGTAGAATGGCTGCCGTGTGCAACCCGCAGCGGACAAGGCGCGACTTCGTCGCTGGGGCGCTCGGAGCCGCGGCGGTCGGTCTGGCCGGCTGCGGCGGTCCAGGATTGGTCGCCGATGCCAAGCTTCCGCCTGCGGACGCGTTGATGCGCCAGACATCTGCAATCCAGGTTGCGAGAGGGCTGAGAATCCACCCGCGGAACGACTGGGGCGCTGACCTTCCGCCGAAGGGGGCAATGGGCGCCGAAGACGTTCGATTCCTGCTCGTGCACCACACCGCATCGGCGAACAACGCCCCCGATCCGCGAGCGGTGGTCCGCCAGACCTACGCATACCAAACTGGGCCGGCAAAGCTCTGGCCAGACATCTGCTACCACTTCATGATCGGAGCCGACGGTTCCATCTGGGAGGCACGAGCCGGGTCACTTGCCGGACCCGTCATTGCTGACGCCACCGGAGGCAACCAGGGCTTCGCCCAGCTCGTTTGCCTCATCGGCAACTTTGTCGGCGAGGCGCCAACGGCTGCTGCTCAAGAGTCGTTGATGCGACTGCTCATCTTCCTGGCCGACCGCTACGAAATCAATACCGATCCAAATGCCACCGTGTCATTCATCTCGAGGGGCTCGAATCGCTATCGGGCAGGCGCGCCGATCACGACCTCAACGATTTCCGGTCATCGTGACTGCAGCGCAACCGCGTGTCCCGGTGACGTCGGCTACTCGCTGCTTCCCACCTGGAGAAGCCGTGTGAACGCCACCCGCCTCGTCCGCGATGAGACCGGCCCGTACCGCAGCGCATCGCGGCTCGGAGTCCACCTCACGTAGTGGCGTGACCCCACTACCCTGGCGGCCGTGACGCCACCGATCAACGAACAGGCCAACCGCTCTGACGTTAGCCATCTCAGCGTCGATGTTGTGGTTGTCGGCGGCGGTCCAGCGGGTTCAGCGGCGGCAATCGAACTCAGCCGCGCAGGCCGATCTGTGATTGTTCTGGACAAGTCGGTGTTCCCGAGAGACAAGTGCTGCGGAGACGGCTTGACAACGCTCGCACTGAGAGAGCTCGAGCTACTCGGCCTCGACCCCGGAACGATCAAGGACTGGTTCGATGTTCCGAGCGCGGCGATTCGATCACCGTCTGGAAGAGAGGTGATAGTTCCGCTCCCAACAGCTGGCAAGTATGCCGCAGTCGCCCCGCGGTTCCAGCTCGACGATGCTCTGTTCCAACTTGCGCGCAAGGAAGGCGCCGACACGCGCGACGGGCACGGCTTCCAATCACTCACTGAGCACGATGAACAAGTCGTTGTCTACGCGGACGGTCTGCGTATATCGACGCGATATGTGATCGCCGCCGACGGGATGTGGAGCCCGGTACGAAAGGCCGTCGACGGCGCGCAGCCCGGTTACCTGGGTGAATGGCATGGCTTCCGGCAGTACGGGAGGAATGTGACTGGGCCGGCAAAGGATCAGCTGTATGTCTGGTTCGAGCCGGACATGATCCCCGGCTATGCCTGGTCGTTCCCCCTGCCCGGCGGTCGCGTCAACATCGGTTTCGGGATACTTCGAGACGGAAAGCGCCGCGTACAGGACATGAAGGAGCAGTGGGCCGATCTGCTTCGTCGGCCGCACATCCTCAACGCCCTCGGACCCAACTTCGAGTTGGAAGATCGTCACACCGCATGGCCGATTCCCGCCAAGATCGATCAGGCCACGCTCGCTGGTGGCCGTGTGTTGTTCACAGGTGACGCCGCGATGGCAACCGACGTGATGACCGGAGAAGGCATCGGGCAGGCACTGCTGACGGGCCGCCTGGCCGCCGAAGCAATCGTGGCAGCTGGCGCGTCGCAACCCGAATACGCGGCGATGGTTTACGAGGCCGAAGTTCGCCACCACCTCGTCGCCGACCACAAAATGTCATCGCTCCTCGGCGAAGTCCTGAAGCGCCCCTGGAGCCGCTGGCACCGGAAGTTCCTGAACCGCCCCGGCGCCTACGTCTCGCCGCAGGAGACGGCAGACTGAACCACGTCACCTCGATTCCGCGACCGATCGCCTGCGGGCTAGACGGACGGCGGCGGCTCCAGCCGCTTCGCCGCCTGCGGAGAAAAGGGCGGTGGCGCCCACACATCTACGTCGCCAACCGTGACTTCGATTCCATCGGTGTCGATGTCGCCGGGCTCGCCAGGGCTCTCAGCGACGACCACAATCTCATCATCCTTGGGGGGACCTTCATAGATGTCTCGAAGGCCGAGCATCGCTCCGGCAGCAGCAGCCCCCAGAATCCCGCCCTTGCGCCGGCCCGCCTCGATGGTCGACAGTCGACGTGCCGCTATCTCTTCTTCTTCCACGATCGCGGCCACGTCAACGTCGTCGAGATCGATCGCCGTCAACCGGGCATCGATCTGATCCGCGCTCGTTGGTCGCGCTGCATCGCGTTCTTCGTAGTCGTCTGCCCGATCGGCGGCCATCAGCTGAGGATACGACCAACAGAGCGAACCTCGTCCGCGCTTCGACGCACGCACAAGGTCAGGCGACACCCATCGCTGATGATCCCGTACTACCGTCCACCACGAATGAGCGACATCAACAAGGCGGACCCGACCAGTACAACGGCGATCTCCACGCCGATGGACGATCAGCAGACCGCGGAAACCTTCGAAAAGATCTTCTTCGAGCTACGCAAAGTCATAGTCGGCCAAACTCGACTGCTGGAGCGGCTGCTCGTCGGCGTCCTCTGCCGCGGCCACTGCCTGCTCGAATCCGTGCCGGGCCTGGCGAAGACATTGGCCGCAGAGACCCTCGCCGATGTCGTTGGCGGGTCATTCGCCCGCATCCAGTTCACCCCCGATCTCTTGCCGTCCGACATCGTCGGTACCCGCATCTATCGCGCGAGTAGCGAAACATTCGACGTGGAGTTCGGACCCGTGTTCGTCAACTTCCTGCTCACCGACGAGATCAACCGGGCGCCCGCCAAGGTTCAGTCTGCATTGCTCGAAGTGATGGCCGAGCAGCAAGTCACCATCGGCGGTGTTACACACCCAGTTCCAAATCCGTTCTTCGTGGTGGCGACTCAGAACCCCATCGAATCCGAAGGCGTCTACCAACTCCCCGACGCCCAACGCGACCGATTCATGATGAAGATCACGCTCGACTATCCGACTGCGGATGAAGAGATGACGATTATCGACCGGATGAGCATCAACCCTCCGGTGCCCAAGCAAGTCGTCGGGCTCGACGAGCTGATCACGCTCCAGGATCGAGCCGACACGGTCTTCGTCGACCGGTCGGTGGCGCAGTACGCGATTGATCTGGTTCAGTGCACGCGTACGCCCGACCGATTCGGCCTGCCGGATCTGGCAACCGTTATCGGGCTCGGAGCCAGTCCGAGAGCCTCGCTCAATCTCGTTCGGGGAGCTCGCGCTCTCGCGATGTTGCGTGGCCGCTCATACACAACCCCGCAGGATGTATTCGACCTGGCACCTGAAGTCCTGCGGCACCGGCTGCTTCTCACATACGACGCACTAGCTCGAGACATAACTGCTGACCACGTCGTTCAACGCGTGCTCGCAACGGTGCCAGCGACCTGGGTGTCACCAAAACCGAACGACGCGTTCCAGCGCAGCACCGCTCAGTCGTCAAGCACGCAGCCCGGACACCCGCAGTACGGCTGACCATGCCGACGCTGCCGCCATCGAGCGTCTCGCCGAATGCGGCTGCAACCGCGGCGCGAGCATCAAGCCAGCCCTCTGATCAGACGGCTCGGTTCAGTACATCCGGAGGTCCATCCCAGGGATGGGCGCAGGGTCCCCCAACAGAGTCGGTTGCGGAGCTGTTGCGGACACTCGAACTGATGATCAACGGACGCCTCGACGGTGTGCTCCATGGCAACCATCAGGGCCTTACTCCGGGGCACGGATCCGAACCCGGAGAATCGCGCTTGTATCAGCCAGGCGACGACGTACGCCGTATCGACTGGAACATCACCGCCAGAACCAACGAGACGTACGTCCGCGAGCAGATCGCTGATCGCGACCTGACCGCGTGGCTCGTGGTCGATGCCTCGGCCACGATGCAGTTCGGCACCGTGACGAACGACAAGGCTCAGACAGCCACTGCCGCTGCCGCATGCATCGGTTTCCTCACGGCACGCAACCAGAACCGGCTTGGCGCGATACTGGTCGCTGGGCCGGCGATCCACGTGATCCCGCCACGCACCGGGGCAAACCAGGTGCGTGCCGTTTTGTCCACGTTGACCGACCCGCCGGAATCAGAGGGTCTTGGGCAAGCGGATCTCGCTGGCGCACTCGACCGGGTCGGAGCGCTCGCCAAACGGCGTGGCTTCATCGCCGTCATATCCGACTTCGTCGGCGACGACTGGGGTGATGCTCTCGGTCGATTGAGCATGCGCCACGACCTGCTGGCGATCACGGTGCACGACCCCCGCGAGTACGACGTCCCGCCGATCGGGCTCGTCGAAGTCGTCGATCCCGCAACAGGGGCTACACGTGAGGTTCGCGTGACCACCAAAGTGCAGCAGCGATTCGCGAAGGCGGCCGCCGCCGAGCGCGAGCGCCGAACCGCCGAGCTGGGCCGATCGGGCGCGGATGTCATCGAGTTGATGACCGACGGCGATTGGCTCGGCACGATCGTGCAGCACACACAACGCAAGAAGGTGCAGTCAGTCCGCGGCGACGGGATCGACCGATGACAACCGACTTTCTCAACCCAGGCCGATTGTGGCTGCTCGTTGTTGTTCTTGCCCTGGCAATTCTCTATGTGGTCGTGCTGCGGTGGCGGCGAGCAGCAACTGTCCGGTTCACCCAGCTCTCCCTGCTCGACAAGGTCGCTCCCAGTCGGCCTCACTGGCGCCGCCATGTGGTTGCGGGGATTCAACTCCTCGGTCTAACTGCGGCCGTTATCGCCATCGCCAGACCAGTCGAACATTCAACCGAACTCACGACGAGCGAGGGTCGCATCCTCGTACTCTTCGATGTCTCGTTGTCCATGGATGCCGACGATGTCGATCCGAACCGATTCGAAGCCGCCAGGGACGCCGCCCGAGACTTCGTTGACGCGGTCGATCCCGGGGTCGAGGTGGGGCTCATTTCGTTCTCCGGCGAGGTCAATGCCGATGTGAACCCGACGCTTGATCGAGGAGCGATGGAGCGCGGCATCGATCAACTCGAACTTGCCGAGTCGACGGCCATCGGTGACGCGTTAGCCGCGGGTACGCGACTTCTAGTCAACTCTGCTGACCAGGACGCTGACCCCGATATTGCCCCCGGCGTCATCGTGCTTCTGAGCGACGGCGAAACAACGGTCGGACGATTGACCTCCGATGGCGCGCAGGAAGCAGCCGACGCCGGTGTCCCCGTCTTCACGATCGCCTTCGGCACCGACTCCGGGTCAATCACCGATCCGATCAGCGGCGAGGTCGTGCCCGTTCCCGTTCGCCCAGCCGACCTCGAATTGGTGGCCGACACAACTGGTGGTGTGGCTTTCGAGGCCAAGACCGGCGGCGAACTGGCCGACGCCTACGACGAGATCGCCGACTCGTTGGGCGAGACCCTCGGTGAGGAGATCCAGATAGTCACGGAGCTCACATGGCGATGGGCGCTCGCCGCGTTCCTTCTGCTCTCGGTCGCGTGGGCCCTGAGCCTCTGGTGGCTCCGCGGGATGGTCTAATCGCACGAATGGGGTCAGACCCCATTCGTGCCATTTAGAGCAGGGAGCGGAGTTGTTCGATTGTGGCGACGGGGTCGGCGCCGACGGCGTTGACCGAGAGGTGGGTCACGCCGGCTTCCTTGTATGCGGCCAACCTCTCTTTGACATAGCCCTCCGGGCCGACGAGGTTCGTCTTCTCGAGCATTTCGGCTGGAACGGCCGCCGCGGCTTCTTCCTTCTTTCCTGACAGATAGAGGTCCTGGATCTCGATCGCCTCATCGACGTAGCCGTACTTCTGACAGATGGTGTTGTAGAAGTTCTGATCGCGGGCGCCCATCCCGCCGACATAGAGCGCCGTCGTCGGACGCGAATAGTCGAGTACCCGGGACCGCGCGTCACCTGTCAGCTCTTCGTCGATCGCGACCATGCCTCCCGCCGAGATCTGTAACGGCCCGAGGCTCTCGTCACGCTCGGCCAGCCCGGCCTTCAGGTCATCGCCCCATACGGTCTGGAACTTTTCGGGATCGAAGAAGATCGGGAGCCAACCATCGGCGTACTTCGCGGTGTTCTTCACCGACTGGCTCATGAGGCTCGCCCAAAAGATCGGGATGTTCTCACGAACGGGATGGTTGATCAGCTTCAGCGGCTTGCCAAGGCCTGTGCCTTCGCCGGGCGGCAGCGGAATCTTCGTCGTCGGCCCGTCGTAGATCACCTTCTCGCGCTTCCACACCATCCGACAAACATTGATGTAGTCACGGATGCGCGGCATCGGCTTCTCGTAAGGCACCCCATGGAATCCCTCGATGACCTGCGGCCCCGAAGCCCCGAGACCGAGAATGAACCGGCCATCCGAAACGAAGTCCAGGCCCGCAGCAGTCTGGGCCATACACGTGGCGGTCCTAGAGAAGACATTTAAGATTCCCGCCCCGATCTCGATGGTGGAGGTCTTCGCAGCGAGGTAGCCCATCTGGGAAACGGCATCGAACGAGTACGCCTCTGGAACCCAGACCACATCGAGCCCCGCCTTCTCGAGTTCCACGACACGCTTGACGTCAGCGTGGAAGTCACCGGAATAGTTGATGCTCATCGACAGTTTCATGGCGGTGACGATATTCGGACGCCGACCTGAACGAGCAATCGGACGGAAGAAGCGCCTCAGCCGTTGAGATTGCCGCTACGAAACCCCTCGAGGTCGAGAGTCACGTAGCGATACCCGACCGCCCGAATGGCCTCGACGATTTCGATTCGATGAGCAAGCACCACAGGAATGTCGTCGAGATCTACTTCGAGCCGCGCCGTATCGCCGTAGTGACGAACACGAACCTGCGCCAACCCAAGTCGATGCAACGCCGTTTCGGCGCGGTCGACCCTGTTGAGGATCCCGACTGAAACTTCAGTTCCGTACGGAATCCGGCTAGCAAGACAAGCCGCGGCTGGCTTGTCCCAGGTCCGCAAACCCAACTCCCGCGACGCAGCGCGGACGTCTTGCTTGGTGAACCCTGCGGTAACCAGCGGGAATTCTGCGCCGGCTTCTTCAGCAGCTCGCTGCCCCGGCCGATGATCGCCAAGATCATCGACGTTGACACCGAGCACGACGGTTGCGTCCTCCGCATCGGCAAGTGGCGCAACAACATCCATCAGTTCGGCCTTGCAGTGAAAGCATCGATCGGTGTCGTTGACCAGGTAGGCCGCGCGCTCCATTTCTCCTGTTCTCACCGGCGTCCACTGCAGATCCCACTCCTCCGCCAGCGCTCGGCAGTCGGCCTCTTCGTCTCCCGCCAGAGATGGGGAGATGGCCGTCACGGCGTGCACTTGTTCCCTCCCAAGGGTTCGTTGCGCGGCGGCAACCAGGAACGATGAGTCAGCTCCGCCACTGAATGCAACAACAACCCGGCCGAGTCTGTGGAACTCGGCATCGAGCATCGCCAACTTGCCGGCGAGCACTTCATCGACGAATTCCATCGGCGCAGTATGCCGGAATGGCCCGGCTACTGACGTCAGGTTCGTCCTCGGGACGCAGACGCGCGAGACTGATCATCCGATGAGCATGCCGAAGTGGTGGGGTGAACGGCGGTACGGGCTCTTTGTGCATTCCTCGCTGGCGGCCGTGCCGGCATGGGCCCCCATCGGCCAGTACTCCGACTGTTATCAGAGCCACCTCGGTGAAGACGTTGCCGAGCTGGAGAACCATCCGAAGCCAATGGTCGAAGTGCTCGCACACCACCGAGATCGATGGGGCCACATCGAAAACTTCGCCGACTTTCTCCCACTCCTCACGTTCGATCACTTCGACGCGGAGGATTGGGCGCGGCTCGCGGTTGACGCCGGCATGGGCTACACGGTCTTCGTATCGAAGCACCACGACGGCTGGTGCTGGTGGGATGCCCCCAACACGCGACGCACGATGGTCCGCGGTGGTCCGTACCGCAACGTCATGGCTGACTACGCGGCCGCCTGTGAGCGCAACGACATCACGTTCGGCACCTACTACTCGCTGCTCGACTGGGCTGACCCTCGGTACCCGACGGCCGAGTACGTCGATCAAGCCCTCCATCCGCATGTGATCGACCTCGTCGAACGATATGGATCCAACGTGCTCTGGGGCGACGCCAATCGCAATCTCGAGTCTGACAATTGGCGCACCAGCGAGTTGCTCGAGCAGATGCAAAAGCTCAATCCGGATCTGGTAGTCAACGACCGTTGGGGCGTAGCAGCTGACGAACTTGCACCCGGTGGCACTCAATCCGTGCGTACCTTCGAGTACTCAACGCCCGATGACATCCTCGACGAGCCTTGGGAACTGTGTCGGGGAATCGGCCCGAGCTTTGGCAACAACCGAGCCGAGCGAGCGGAACACCACATGTCGGGCTATGGCATCGTCTCGTTGCTGACCGAGGTCGTCGCCAAGGGCGGCAACCTATTGCTGAGCGTTGGACCCGACCTCGATGGATCGATCCCCCGTGTGCAATCCGATCCACTGCGCGATGCCGGTGAGTGGATCCGAAGCCACGACTCACTGATCAGCCAGTCAACGCCGTGGGATGAATGGGGAGACGAATACGTCCGCTACCTGAGCGTCGATGGCATCCTTCATGCCATCGACCTGTCTGGTCGTGGTCAATTTGCGGCCTTGGACCCAGATCGTTGCCGGGTTGACGACATCCAACCCGTCAGTACCAGGCGCGGCGCAGAATACGAAACCCGTGCAACAACGATGTTCCACCAGAATGACGGCGGCCTCCACATCGACGTCCCGCGACCTTCCACGGATCGCCATGGGCAACTTGATCAGGTAGCTGACATTGCCGTCTACCGCATCGGAATGTCCGAGCCGGAACGTCCGGTCGAACTCTTTGCACCAGAACCCCGGCGGCCGATCCCTCTCGAACCTCTCTTTAACGATGTGTCACCTGGCGACATCCTGCAACTCGGCGATGGAATCTATTGCGGGCCAATCACGGTTCCCCCGGGGATAGTTGTGCGCGGCCTCGGGCCGGGGCGAACGATCATCGACGGTGGAGGCCAATCCGCTGTTCAACTCCAGAGTAATGCCCGCCTGGAACACCTCACGGTGGCGGGCGGCCCCGAGCGTCTCAACGGTATCCCATCTGCGGTCGTCGAGATTGTCGGGCAATCCGCAACTGTTCTCGGATGCGAGATCGATGGTCACTTGATGGTCCATGCTGACGGTGTCCTTATCCGAGCGACTTCGGCGGCGGGTGTGGTTTCCAGCGGCAGCGATCGTCTCACCATTTCCCGATGTCAACTCGCCGGTATGGGGTGGGACATCGGTATCCACATCGTTGGCGGAGGCGAGCACGAGATCGACTCGTGCGAAATACATGATCATCTGTGCGCGATCCGGGTTGCTGATACGACAGGCACGGTCATACGAGGGAACAACATTTCGGCGCGTTGGTGGGGAGTCCGCCTCCAACTGACCGAACGCGCTCACGTGTACGGCAATCACATCGATCACACGATGCGGGCCGTCGACGTCGACGGTGGCACACAGGCGCTGATCGATGGCAATGCCGTCGCCGATGGGGACAGCGGATGCATAGTCGAGTGGGGC
>JADWMG010000320.1 GCA_015767405.1 Actinomycetota bacterium | reverse complement strand
GGGCGATCGCTGGGTAGCTGACCGCATGGATGTCACAGATTCGGTTGTGATCGTCAACAAGCTGGATATCGCGAAGCCAAAGCAGGTGCTGGCAATGCTCCAGGCTGCGAGTGCGCTCGAGGCGCGAGAGTACTTTCCGGTATCGGCGACGTCTGGGGAAGGTATTGATGCGCTTGTCGAGTACCTGATCTCACGTCTGCCGCCTGGACCGAAGTACTTCCCGGATGACGAGATATCCGATCTTAAAGGCATGGTGATCGGCAAAGGTGGCTTGATTCTCAAGCAAGCGGGGGAGCGGGCGCGGGCACAGTTGCCAGAGGGCGTCTACCTCGAACTCCGAGTCAAAGTCGACAAGGACTGGCAACGACGGGCAGAGCGCGTAGAGCGACTCGGCTACTGAGGTCAGCCGTCAACCGTCAGCCGTAGTAGTTGTCGTTGTCGTTCCATCCGGTGTGTCATCGGGTGACGAAACGGGCACGCTCACAAGCAGGACAACGTAGTCGTCGTAAGAGAGTGCTTCGCCCACTCTGGAGAGCAACGAGTTGCCCTTCTTCACGGCAGTCGGCACGCCGTCAAAGGTGAACCTCACCTGACCAATACCTCGCAGGCTATTGACCATTGTCATGAGGATCTGGCCGATTGCCTCAGACTGATCGAAGCTGGCGATCTCCCGGAATATGTCTTCATCGAGGTCTACGGTGAGCACGCCTTCGGCCTCGGTAGCGCTGACGATCAGGCCTGGCTCGATCAACGTATCGAGGGCGGTGCCCTCCTGCGGACCGGCTTCGAGGACGTCGGTGACTTGGTCGGCAGTAAATCCGAGAGGCAGATCGGCCAAGACCGGCTGAAGGCGTCCGCGGGAGAGGAAGTAGATCTCAACAGCTTCGAGACGGATCGGTGTGGTCGAAGTCGTTGCGGTTGTTGTTTCGGGCAGCTCGGGCAGAGTGCTTGTGGTTGTCGTGGAGGTTGTGGAGGTCGTGCTCGTCGACGTCGCATCGAGACCGAATGGAACATCGCGTGGCGCGATTTCGCTGAAGCTGCCCTCACCGGTCGGCACTCCGCACGCGCCAACAGCGAGTGCCATCGCTGGCGCCAGCACCAATACAGGAAGTAGACGTCGTCGACGAATTGCTGTTCCGGGAGTGATGGCGATCATGTTTGGACTTCTGCTGGTAGCTCGACGACGAAGCGGGCTCCGCCGCCGACGCGATCCTCGACCCAGGCCTCGCCACCCATGGCAGCACTGTGCTCCGCAACGAGTGCCAGGCCCAGGCCCGTGCCAATTCGGTGACGCGCTGCACTCCCTCTGGCGAATCGCTCGAAGATCCGGTGGCGTTCGCCACTGGCAACGCCTGGCCCGCCGTCCTCGACAGCCACGCGAATGCGGCGTCCCTTTGTCGGGAGGAGCTCGATTCGAATTGCCCCACCCCCGTGGTTGCGGGCGTTCTCCAGCAGGTTGCCCAGGATACGTTCAAACCGGACCTTGTCGATTTCGACGACTTTCGGTGTGCGTCGCTGCACCACGATTGGTAGATCGGGTTCGCCGTACCGTGCCGCGATCCGTCGCGTGAGGTCGACGAGTTCGAGTTGTTCAATGTTCAGGTCGGTTGCTCCGGCATCGAGCCTGGCAAGCTCAAGTAGGTCGATGACCATGCTGTCGAAGCGTCGAACTTGGCTGACGACCACATCGAGCGCTTGCTGAGTTCGCTCCGGAATGTCATCGCGCCGAGCATCGAGGACCTCAACCGCAGCGGTCAGCGCCGTGATCGGAGAACGCAACTCATGGCTGACGTCGGACGCGAAACGGGCCTCGCGCTCGATTCTTGTCTGAACCGCGTCGGCCATCTCGTTGAACGAACCGGCGAGTCGGTCGAGGTCTGGGTCGGACTCGGGCTCGAGGCGGGTATCGAGCCCGCCTGAAGCGATGTCACCGGCCGCGTCCGCGACCTGACTCAGAGGACGCAGCAGACGCCGACTGGTTGCGAGGCCGAACAGCGTTGCAAGAAGCAGTGTGCCTGCAGCGCCAAGGGCCAGCGCGGTCAGGATCGCATTCAACGTGGATTCGGTCTCGTCAAGGGGAAAGGCCTCGTAGTAGCCGGTGTCGTATTCGGCGATGTAGACGCCGACGGTCACGTAGTCCTGCCCGTCGATCTGCGCATTTTGGGTGCCAGTCTTTTTTGCACGCACAGCATCGACCAGTCGCGTTGGGAATTCCGCGATCGTGTACAGCTGATCTGAGGCGGCGTCAGAAGAATCGATATCTCCTGAGCTGAGCACCGCGAAGCCGCCCGGTACGGTTCTCAGCGAGTTCTCGAGGTAGTCGCCAATTTCGGTCGGGTCGCTGTTGGTCAGCCGAGCCCGCACATCATCAGCGTGGACGAACGCCTGCTGTTTGGCAGCAGCTACTTCTCCGTCGAGCAGGTTGCTGCGTGCAAATCCGTATGTGACGCCGATCAACACGATTCCGGCAAGCAGCGCAATGAAGGCAAAGAACATCGTGACCCTCGTGCGAAGGCGGAGTCGGAGTGTTCGGCGCGGTGCCACGGGGTCAGTGTTGCAGGCGTCGGCATCTGATCTTGCCTCACGGCGCATTGACGCGGTTCTCGAACGGGGCGCTGTGGGCGGTTCACCCGCTGCCGGCGAGGCACCAGGGGGAGATAGGTACCTCACCGGGGCAGCGTGAACATCAATCATCATTGTCGGTCTCTGTGACAGAGTTACGCGGTAGTTGTGCGATTTGCGTAACAATGCGGCGTTTGGCCGGATGACAGAGATTTCAGCCACAATGGAGCGACCATGGAATCGCTGCTGTTCATAGAGGATGACGATGGGATTCGGCTCGCGCTTTCGATGGCGTTGGAAGACGAGGGATATTCGGTCAGCGGCTCGGCGAACGGAACGGAGGGGCTTGCTGCGTTCGACCAGCATCCCCCCGATTTGGTGTTGCTCGACCTTCGCCTTCCTGACATGTCCGGGTTCGACGTGTGCCGAGCAATGCGGGCCAAGAGCATCGTGCCGATCATCATGATCACAGCCCAGACCGACACTCACGACATGGTCGCGGG
>JADWMG010000319.1 GCA_015767405.1 Actinomycetota bacterium | reverse complement strand
GCCAATCTCATCTGGGATGAGGTCGAGTTCGTTCGAACGCTTCGAGCGACAGCGATTGTCATCTTCTTGGTTCTGGCGGTTGCCGCTGGCATTTTTGGAAGGGTCGTCGGCGGCGTTTTCGGGTCGTGGTCAACTGCCATGGTTGCAGTTCTCGGAGGACTCGCGTCGGGCCGCTTCGAGGGCGGCCTAGCGGGCATAGTGGTGGCGATATCGCTGGTGACAATTTCAAAGCGAGCGGCGCGCGGCGACCCTCGGGATCGTGCCTTGCGTAGGGAAGCTCACCGTCTGATCCATCGCTGGGGAACCAGCTTTCGCGATGCAGACGTCACCGGGGCTGATTTCACCGGTGCCAATGTCAGTCTGTGCGACCTGAGGGGAGCAACGGTGGTCGGTGTGAAGTGGGACCCTGACCAACCCGCTCCACTCGACGTAGTCAGCGACGACTCCATCGCACCGTGACAGGAATCCCCATGAGGGGAATCCCGCGGTCAGTCGTCGTCGGTTTCGTCCTGCGCGGCCCTGCGCGCTAGGGACTCGGCTCGCCGCCATGGAACCATTCCGTCAACCTCGATGTCGAGTGAGAAGCTGAGGGCAATCCGGACGGCAACGAGTATTCCGAGCACGACGACACTTTCGAGGCTCGCATCGACGGTGATCGTCTTGATGATGTCGGCGGCGACGAGGATCTCGAGGCCGAGGATTAGCGGCCGGCCGAAGTCTCGCCTGACGTCGGCGAAGAACTTGTTCATGTCCTTGAAGTTCTTGACTCCCAACACCATCGCGACGACGCCGCCGATCACAATGACCATCACGCCGACAGCTTCGAAGGCCTTGGCGATGTCCTCCATTGATTCTTCGAACGTCATGCCTGGCCCTCCTTGACATACACGGTAGCCACCCGGCTCAGCGGGGTCTGTGACACCGCCGAATGGTTCGGGTCACTGTCTGAGGGTGCGGCACCTTCTGGGGTTGCAATCGCTACGTTCAGTTTGGCCGAGGCTCGCGAGGAAGACCAAGGACGCGTTCGGCAACGATGTTGTGTTGGATCTCGTCGGTGCCACCGGCAATCGACATACCCGGAACCGACAACGCAATCTGGGCAACACGTCCACCGAGTGGTGCGTCTTCGCCGACGATCTGGCCGTTCGGGCCGAGAACACGAAGGGCCAAGTCGCGCCACGTGCGCATCATCCGTACCGATGCGAGTTTGCCGAGAGAGACCTCGGAGCCAGGTAGTTGGCCCGCGTCAATCGCGGCTGCGGCCCGTAACGACGTGTATCGGGCGATTTGCAACATGGAGTAGAAGCGCATTGCTTCTTGGCGAATAGGGGCCTCTGTGTCCAGCCCGTTCTCCTGGATCATTCCGAGAAGCATCGCCCACGCTTCGGAACCTTTTGGCATCATCGTCTGTGTGCCGTCGTCGACCTCGCCGCTGGCCAAGAGTCCGACCGGCGTCGACAAGTCGAACTTGTTCTGGAGGCCGGCCTCCCCCTCCGGGTCGAGCGAATTTCGCTCATACGACAACAAGCGCAGTGTCACACCCCAGCCCTTGTTGATCTCGCCGATGAGATTCTGGACAGGTACGACTGCGTTGGTCAGGAAGACTTCATTGAACTCGGACTCACCGGTCATCTGCACCAGTGGCCTCACCTCTACTCCTGGCTGGTCCATCTCGATGATGAAGAAGCTGAGTCCGTGATGCTTTGCCGCGTCAGGGTCAGTACGTGCCACGAGAATCGCCCGTTTGGCGTCGATCGCTCCTGACGTCCAGACCTTCTGACCGTTGATGATCCACTCGTCACCATCTCTCACTGCCGTCGTCTTCAGTCCAGCCAGATCAGACCCGGCCTCAGGTTCTGAGAACAGTTGGCACCAGATGTCAGTTCCGTCGACAATCCCCTCTAGCCAACGCTCCCGTTGTTCCTCCGTGCCCAGTTCGAGTAGCAGCGGACCGACCATCATCGTGGCAACACCCCATGGCGGGCCGAATGCACCTTTGGCCGCCAGTTCTTCCGTCACGATGGACTCAGCGTCGGACGACAGCCCGCGCCCGGACCACTCGACCGGATAGTGGGGATAGCCCCAGCCAGAATTGGCGAGCATCTTCCACCACTCGCCGACAGGTCGCGCCGGATCCCAGTTCTCGTCGAGCCAAGCTCTCACATCGGATTGGACGTCTGGCTGAGTATCGGTCATTCCTGATCCTCGTTGTTCCTACACAGTTCCAGACTCAGTCGTTGTCGACTGCACCGGCGAGCTAAACGTCTGATCCAGAACGTCTTCAGTATCGGCCGCCATCGACGAGGAAGGTCTGTGCGGTGCAGGCAGCGCCGTCGTCGGCGGCAAGAAATAGCACCATCTGGGCGAACTCATCGGCCAGGATCCGGCGCTTCAGTGCCTGATCGCGCAGAGTGCCTGCCTCACCTTCGGGGGTCCACCAGCGCTCGAGTTGCCGCTCGGTGGCGACCCAACCGGGCATCACAGTGTTGACCCTGATCTCGTGCTCTCCGAAAGTGCGGGCCATTGTTCGGGTGATGCCCTCGACGCCGCTCTTGGCAACGGCGTATCCGGGGAAGAAGTCCTCTTGCATCAGGTAGCTGCTGGAACCGATATTGACAATAGAACCGCTGTTGGCGGCGATCATTGCCGGCGCCACCGCCTGAATGGCGAAGAAGTAGTGACGCAGGTTTACGGCAAAGCGGTTGTCCCAGTAGTCGGGCGTCATTTCCTGCCAGGTGTGGCGGTC
>JADWMG010000093.1 GCA_015767405.1 Actinomycetota bacterium | reverse complement strand
GCCGAAGCCAAATGGCTCTCCACCCGCCCTCGCTCGTTCTCGTGAACTATTGCCGACGTCTCGTCGGTAGTAGTTCACGAGTTGTGGACGGGGGAGCGGGGCGGCGGGGGCGCGAGGCCGGCTGACGTTGGTCGGGGGGTGATGACCAGTAGCGTCGTTGCGATGCGCCGGACCATTCCTGTATTTCTGACCGCCATCTTGCTGCTCGCCGCCTGCGGTGGCAGTGACGACAGCGGGTCGAGCGATGACACGACCGGATCGGCGAACAGCAGCGACACAGAAGCCGAATCAACGGACGGTGACGGCACCGAGCCGCCCGCCACCTTCGAAGACGTCGGGCCGCCCCCCACAAACCCCGACAAGCCAACTGTCGAGCTCCCATCAGAGCCGCCTGACGAACTCGAGGTCACCGTTCTGATCCCGGGTGAAGGACCTGCCGCAGAGGCCGGTGACACCGTCATCGTGGACTACCTCGGCGTTCGCAGCAGTGACGGGGCCGAGTTCGACAACAGCTACGACCGATTCGAGCCCTTCCCAGTTGTGCTCGGCGCCGGCAGCGTCATCCAAGGCTGGGACCAAGGGCTCGTCGACGCTCAGACCGGCGCCCGCATCCAACTCGACATTCCTAGCGACCTCGCCTACGGTGAGGAATCCCGTAGCGACATCATCGGAGAGAACGAAGCGCTGACGTTCATCATCGACGTGCGTGCCGTCATCCCGCAGGCCGATCCGGCCGATGAGCCGACCGAGGCGGGAGTACCAGCATCAGAAGGTGCTACCGAAGTCACCTCAGTCGACCTGATCGAGGGCGAGGGTGCCGAACTCAAAGAAGGCGACACCGCGGTCTTTCAACTCGTGCTCTTTCGCGGCGACAACCTGGTCGCTCTCGACAGCACCTGGGCAACGGAGGCGATCCAGCTCCCGATGAGCGAGGGAAGTTTCCCAGGGCTCGTCGAGGGCATGCCAGGCATGAAAGTCGGCGGCCGACGAGCCATCACGATCCCGCCAGAGTCGGGCTTCCCCGATGGCGAACCCACAATCGGCCTGCCCGCCGACACCGACGTCATCATCGTCATCGACCTCATCGGCCTCTACTGACACACCTTCGGGTTGATCTCGAAGTCGAGGCCGATGTCGAGCACCCGCGCTGAGTGCGTCAGTTCGCCAACGGCAATCAGATCGACACCGGTCTCCGCAACGGCTCGCGCCGTCTCGAGCGTCAGACCGCCGCTGGCCTCGAGGCGCACCTTGGGATCGAGTTCGTCTCGCAGGGCGACTGCCTCACGCATCTGATCGAGATCAAAGTTGTCGATGAGCACTTCATCGGCGCCGGCCACAATGGCCTCACGAAGCCCGGCAAGCGAGTCGACTTCGATCTCGACCGGAATGGTCGCCTCGAGTTCCCGAACGCGCTGGTAAGCAACCGTGATTCCGCCGGCAGCGGCCACATGATTGTCTTTGACGAGCGCCATGTCAGACAGGCCCATTCGATGATTCTCGCCCCCACCACAACGAACGGCGTACTTCTCTAGCGCCCGCAAACCAGGGGTTGTCTTCCGAGTATCACGCACAACGGCCGACGTCCCCGAGAGGGCATCTGCCCAACGCCGCGTGAGCGATGCCACCCCCGACAGATGGCACAGGAGATTGAGGGCAGTTCGTTCGGCAGTCAGCAACTGGCGCGTCGGCGCAATAACCTCCGCCAACCTCACCCCAGGCTCGACCGACGAGCCATCCGACACGAGCGGCGAGAACTCGCTGGCCTGATCGCCACACACGATTTCGATCACCGCGGCCGCCACATCGAGCCCAGCGACAACTCCAACCTCACGCGACCCGAAGGTCGCGGTACTGCGCTGATCGACAGGAATCGTTGCAACCGAAGTGACGTCGACGCCACCCATCAAGTCTTCCTCCAGCGCGTGCCGAATCAGTGCAGCGATCGCATCGGGGTCGAGGCCAACGGCGATCAGCCCACTCTGCGTCC
Source organism: Actinomycetota bacterium (assembly GCA_015767405.1). Lineage (GTDB taxonomy): Bacteria > Actinomycetota > Acidimicrobiia > Acidimicrobiales > Ilumatobacteraceae > Sva-07. Next base: position 9,154 of record JADWMG010000093.1, on the reverse strand, counting down.
GGTCCGTCAGCGGATGGAAGACAAACATGGCGCGAGTGTACGGCCGGGTACCAACACCTCAGGCGGAGACGACAACGGCGTCTCCAGGACGGATGACTCCTCCATGCAGGACCGATGCATACCAGCGACTCCAACCGGGATGTTTCGCATGGGCGATTCGAGAGGAGTCCTCAGAGACGAAGAACCCGGCGATCTGGTGGCAAGGCTGCGCAGGCGCGCTGACGCGGCAACGGACCTCACCGATCTCGATTGTCAGGCCACCGCGCAAACGCGCCCAGTCGATGCCCTCGACCGTGAGATTCTCACCCGCCGCGCCGGCTGAGATCGGATGGCCCTCTTCGCGCAGAGCCTCGATGACCTCTGCGCTGTACAGGCACACCGCCTGCCAAGGCCGGCCGTGGTGAACGCGGTGCCCCTGCGAGTCACCTTCGACTCCGCCCACGCCCACAACCGCTTCAGGAATCGAGAGTTTCGGGACACCTCCACCCGACGTGTACAACCCGACCACTGCACCAGTGATCAGCTCGAAGTCCTCGGCCTCACGACGCAGCCGAGCAAGATCCACTAGGTGGTGCATTACGGCATGTGTCGAGCCAACCGGATCAGACGAAGCATCGAGCAGGTCCGGCGCAGTGAAACCGACGAGCTCGTCAGGCTCGAGGCCCTCAGTTACGTATCCGCGAAGATCGTCGGCGTGGGCCAATGTGCGTTCGAGGTCGTTGCTGCTCCAGCGTGACGCCTCGAAGCCACACTCAGAACACGCGAGATCGGTCATGCTCAGCGACATTCCAAGACTGTACGTGGTGCGCTGTTTCCGTCAATCCGGAGTGCCATCAACACAGATCTCGCCGACCGAGTCGAGCGTTACATCGAGGTGAGTGACCCACTTGTCGAGAGTGTCGGGATAATCGACACGGCGATGACAGCCGCGACTCTCCGTCCGCGCTCGGGCGGCCGCGACCATTGCAACAGCAACAGTCAAAAGGTTCGTACCCTCCCATGAGCGACGTGACGGCTCCACTGATGCTCGCTCGTCGGACGACGACTTGACACTGCTCATATCCCGGGCGATTGCACCCAGCGCCCCAGCGGCCGACGACAACGAGAGCTCGTCACGCAGCACCCCCACGTGACGGGACATCACGGCGCGAACCTCGCGCAGACGCGCGGGGTTGAGCAGCGGTAGAGCCATCGGATCTTCGAATTCAGGCTCGACACTCACTCTGTCGGGCAACTCCCACGCGAGATCGCGACCAACCCTTGTCCCGGCAACAATTGATTCAGTGAGACTGTTCGAGGCAAGCCGATTCGCTCCGTGGACTCCAGTCGACGACACCTCACCCACCGCGAACAGTCCTCGCAACGATGTGTGGCCGTCGAGATCGGCCTTGATCCCGCCGCACGCATAGTGCGCAGCAGGGGAAACCGGAATCCGGTCGGTGGCTGGATCGAGGCCAATCTCCCGACACGCCGCGGTGATCGACGGGAACCGCTCGTAGAAGCGCTCACCCATGTGGGTTGCGTCGAGGTAAACGTGGTCGTCCACCCCACCGGGCGCTTCTGCCATTCGCTGGCTGATCGCTGCTGACACCACGTCTCTTGGTGCGAGATCTTCCTGAGGATGAACGCCGACCATGACCCTTTCTCCGGCAGCATCGAACAGAATCGCCCCCTCACCACGGACTGCCTCTGACACCAACATCTGCTGCCCGGTCGCGTCGGACCCGCGCCACATCACAGTTGGGTGGAACTGCACAAACTCGAGGTCGGTGGCTGACAGCCCGGCACGCAGCGCCAGTGCAACACCATCACCGGTGACGGCAGGCGGATTGGAGGTGGAGGCGAACACCTGCCCGTAGCCGCCACATGCGACGACGACCGCTCGGGCCGTAACGATCCCGACCGACACGAGTTGGCCGTGCTCATCGGTTTGTCCGATGCGGACACCCGCTACCTGTCGTTCACCGTCAGCTGCGGTGCCCATGACCAGATCAAGCGCGAATGCCCGACTGAGCACGTCGACGCCCGCGCCGATTGCGGATTCGTCGAGCGTGCGTTGCACTTCAGCGCCCGACTGATCGCCACCAGAATGCACGATGCGATTGTGGCTGTGCCCGCCTTCGCGGGTGAGCGCGATATCGGTACCGCCGCGTTCCGGGTCGAAGGCCGCCCCGAGGCGCATCAGATATCGAATCGACTTCGGCGCCTCCCTCACCAACTCACGTACAACCGCCTCGTCACATAGCCCCGCGCCCGCAGCAAGCGTGTCGCTCACGTGGTTCTCGATTGTGTCACTAGGGTCGAGCACACCGGCCAATCCGCCCTGTGCCCATTGGGTGGACCCGGCCGAAAGCACATCTTTCGTCACCACGAGGACGCTGCGCACCGGGCGGGCTGCAAGAGCCGCTGACAACCCGGCTGCACCTGAGCCGAGGACGACAACATCGACATCGCGCTCCCATGTCGGCTGTGGAGCAGCCAGCCGGCGCGGCAAGTTCACGATGCGCGCCCCAGAGAGCGTGGCATCACCCAGTCGGGAGTCATCCTCACTCAGCCGTTGGTGATGGTGTACCGATGGAGATCATCCGCTCGACCGACGTGCGTGCTCGATCGGCAATGTCGCGCTCGACAGTGACCTCGTCGATGCCCTCTTGCAACGAGCGCAACAGCTTCGCCGGCGTGATCATCTTCATGTACTTGCAGACTGCCGCACGGTTGACCGGCTCGAAGATCGTGTTCGGATTGACCTTCTGAAGTTGGTGGAGCATGCCCGTCTCGGTGGCGACCAGAACCTTCTCGGCGGTAGTTTCGCGAGCTGCGTCGATCATCCCGCCCGTTGACAGGATTTTCGTGCGCTCCTGTGGAACGACACCGGCCGACACTAGATACAGCGCACTCGTTGCGCAGCCACACTCGGGGTGAACGAACAGCTCAGCTTCGGGTTCGGCTTCGACTCGATCTTTCAGATCAGCCCCGTTGATACCGGCATGGACGTGGCATTCGCCCATCCAGATGTGCATGTTCTCTCTCCCGGTCAGCCGCTGCACGTGGGCGCCGAGAAATTGGTCAGGACAAAACAGAATGTCTTGATCGCTGGGAATCGAAGCCACGACATCGACAGCGTTGGATGAGGTGCAGCAGATATCGGTCTCGGCCTTCACTTCAGCGGTTGTATTGACATAGCTGACAACGACGGCGCCTGGATGCTCGGCCTTCCATGCACGAAGCTGATCGGCGTTGATTGTCTCAGCGAGGCTGCAACCGGCAGCGGCATCAGGGATCAGCACGGTCTTTTCGTAAGCAAGGATCTTGGCTGATTCGGCCATGAAGTGCACGCCACAGAAAACGATCGTCGACGCCTCTGCCTCTGCCGCAACTCGGGAGAGCCCGAGAGAGTCGCCCGTGTGATGGGCGATGTCTTGAATCTCGGGGAGCTGGTAGTTGTGCGCGAGGATCACGGCATCGCGCGCTTTGGCCAAGCTCAGCACCTGATCTTGCCAGTCGCTTGGCAGAACATCCACGTTGACAGCGGTGTCAGTCACATCAACCATCGTACGTGAGCGACGACACAATCGATTCGCGAGAGCGTGGCGTCAACCCTCGATCGCTATCACCCGCGCTCGTGCCATGCGGTTGCATGCCATACGGTGTGATGAATGGAGACCATCATCGACAAAGTCGTTGCCGCTGCCGGCCGATACGAAGGTCCGGGTGAATCGGCTGAAAGTGGCCCGTTCACCGGAGTAGTTGACGTCCGCTCTGTGCTCGACGGCATGGGCGCCGAACTGACGTACACCGCAACTGCACCTGATGGGAAAGTGCTGCATTCAGAGCACACGTTGCTGGGGTTCGACATGTGGTCGGGCGAGGCCACGTTGTACGTCATGTGCGCGGAATTGAGGGGTATGGGTGAGCTCCGTCAGACAAACGAAACGACGTTCAACAATGGCCGGGGAGAGAACGGATTCGAGCTACAGATCGAGCTCATCATCATGGGCGCCCAACTCACCTATGCGTGGTGGTGGGGTCGTCCGGGTGACGATCTGATCCAGCAGTCGAGTGCAACTCTCCTGCGGTCTGATTGATCCCGCCCGCCTGACCAGGTCCGACTGGCCCGGCCGCACCCTGAATCAGCCAGACAGGCGCTCTGCCGCAGCGACAACCTCTTCACCGAAGCGCTTCCCCGGTTGCCGGCTCAACCGTTCGATTGGGCCGCTCACAGATATTGCCGCGATAACACTGCCGTCACCGCTAGTCACTGGTGCACTCACCGAGGCCACTCCCGCCTCGCGTTCGCCGACGCTCTGGACCCATCCGTCCCTATGCGATTCACCAGACAACAGACGGCCGGCTGACCCGACATCGAGCGGGAGTAGTGCACCTTGCGGAACGATCCATCGCAGTCCGTGAGTCGACTCGAAAGACAGCACACAACGCCGCTGAGCACCGTCGCCCGCACCTTCGCGGACAAAGAGCTGAACGCTCTCGCCGGTTTGGTCCCGCAGATCTTCGAGTACGGGCCGGGCGAGATCCGCAAGGGGAAAATGCTCTGCGGCTGCTTGTCCGAGGGCGACCAGGCCGTGCCCGAGAGCGAATTGCCCGTCAGCGTCCCGACGGAGCATTCCGTGCTCGACGAGAGCTGACGCCAAACGATGCGCCGTCGCACGGGGTAACCCCGTAGCCGATTGCAGATCGTTGAGATTGGCCGGCGAATCTGCGACCGCGTGCAGGATCAGCATCGCCTTGTCGATAACCCCAACGCCCGTTACGATGTCCATACTGCAAGACAGAGTATCCCATAATGTGGGATAGCACGTAACACTGTGGGCAGTACCGTCGACAAGGAGACGCAATCGTGGGCAAGACACTTCCAGAAAAGGTCTGGGATCAGCATGTGGTGCATTCGGCGCCTGGTGAGCCTGACCTGTTGTATATCGACCTCCACCTCGTGCACGAAGTGACGAGCCCGCAAGCTTTCGAAGGGCTGCGGATATCCGGCCGGACCGTTCGCCGCCCCGATCTGACCGTTGCGACAGAAGATCACAACGTGCCAACGCAAGACATTCATCTACCGATCGCTGACGAAGTATCCGCCAAGCAAATCGACACCCTGCGCGCAAATACGGCCGAGCACGGCATCACCAACTTTCCAATGGGACACCCCAGTCAAGGCATCGTGCACGTCATCGGTCCCGAGCAGGGGCGAACCCTGCCCGGAATGACCATCGTCTGCGGCGACTCCCACACGGCGACCCATGGCGCATTCGGCGCACTTGCATTCGGAATCGGAACGAGTGAGGTGGAACATGTTCTCGCGACACAGACTCTCCCCCAGCAGCGCCCGAAGTGGATGTCGGTCACTGTCAACGGTGAGCTGGCCGAAGGTGTCACCGCCAAGGACGTGATCCTCGCGATCCTCGCCGAGATCGGAACCACCGGGGGTATCGGATATGTGATCGAGTACCGCGGTCCAGTAGTCCGTGCCCTATCGATGGAAGGCCGGATGACGGTCTGCAACATGTCGATCGAGGCCGGCGCCAAGGCTGGTCTGATCGCCCCCGACAACACGACCTTTGAGTACCTGAAGGGTCGAGAGGTCAGCCCCAAAGGAGCGGAGTGGGACGCCGCCGTCGACCACTGGAAGACGCTCTTCTCCGACGACGATGCAGTCTGGGACAAAGAAGTCGTGATTGATGGATCGGCAATAACGCCTCATGTCACCTGGGGCACCAACCCCGGCCAGGTGGCCTCTATCGACGATCCGATTCCATCACCTGACGATTTCGACAACCCGACAACGAGCGAAAACGTAGCGAGGGCACTCGAATACATGGGTTTCGAAGCTGGAACAATGATGCGCGACGTGGCCGTCGACACTGTCTTCATCGGATCATGCACGAACAGCCGAATCGAAGACCTGAGGGCTGCTGCTGTCGTCCTCGAGGGCCGCACTGTGACCGTTCCCCGGGTACTGATCGTGCCCGGAAGTCACGCCGTCAAAGAGCAGGCAATTGAAGAGGGTCTCGACAAGGTGTTTGTTGCAGCCGGAGCCGATTGGCGCGAACCAGGGTGCTCGATGTGTCTTGCAATGAACCCCGACAAACTTCAGCCGGAAGAACGCGCGGCGAGTACGAGCAACAGAAACTTCGAGGGCCGTCAAGGTCGCGGCGGCAGGACCCACCTGGTGTCTCCCGGAGTTGCTGCGGCAACGGCAGTCAGGGGAACGTTCTGTACACCTTCCGATTTGGAAGGTGACGAGTCATGAAAGCAGTACAGGTCATCTCCGGGACCGGCGTCCCCCTGAAACGGTCCGATGTCGATACCGACCAGATCATCCCGGCCGAATGGCTCAAGCGAGTCGAGCGCACCGGGTTCGAGAAGGGCCTGTTCTCGACGTGGCGCGACGACCGCGAGTTTGTGCTCAACGACGAACGTCATGCTCACGCAACGGTGCTTGTTGCCGGGCCTGCATTCGGAGTCGGGTCATCACGCGAACACGCTGTCTGGGCACTTCAACAGCACGGATTCGAAGCTGTGATCGCGCCGAGCTTCTCCGATATCTTCAGCAACAACTGCACGAAGAACGGCCTAGTTCCAGTAGTGCTTTCTGAAACAATCGTCGAGGCGATCTGGGCGGCCATCGATGCTGACCACGAAACCGAAATCGTCGTTGACGTCGCCGGAATTGTCGAGTCATTCCCGATGAGCCCGGCAACACAGCACCGATACCTCAATGGGCTCGACGACGTCGGCATCACGATGGCCAACGAGCACAAGATCGATCAGTACGAGTCGAACCGCCACACCTGGCTTCCCTGACAATCGTCGGCCGCTACGGCACGCGTCGCAAGCCCCCACGCTCATCGAATAGCGTGTGCGCATGCCACTCGAAGGAACTTACGAACCGAGCAAATGGGATTGGGTGCGCGAGCAGGTCGAGACCTACGAACGCACCGGTGGACGCGAGGCCAACACGCTGCGCGAAACCGGCATCCCCGTGATCATCGTGACCTGCCGCGGTGCCAGTTCGGGCAATCTGAGGAAGTTCGCGTTGATGCGCGTGGAGCATGACGGCGAGTATGCGCTGGTCGCTTCGAAGGGCGGAGCACCCGATAATCCGGCGTGGTACCACAACCTCATTGCGGAGCCGCTCGTCATGATTCAGGACGGTCCCGAGCCCGCTGAGTACGTGACGAGCGTAGTTGATGGCGACGAGCGGCAGGCGTGGTGGGATCGCTCCGTCGCCGTGTTCCCGACATACTCCGAATACAAGGACAAGACCGACCGGATCATCCCGGTCTTCGTGGCACGCCCAGTCCGGTAATCCGCTCGGCTAACGCGCGGCGTGAGCCGCCAGAATGTAAGCGACCGCCACAGTGAGTCTTCGCGCCGTCGGCAGATGGAGGTACTCGTTAGGTCCGTGAGCGTTGGCATCAGGGCCGAGCACACCGGTGATCACGAACTGCGCTTCGGGGAAGCGCTCACCGAGCATGCCCATGAACGGGATCGAGCCACCATCTCCAAAGGTGCGCGCCGGCTGGCCAAACGCCACAGTCGAGCCATCGTCGAGGGCGGCCACGAGCCACGGCGCGGTCGCCGGCGCGTTCCAACCCGGCCCACTCTCTCCGTCAGCGAATTGAACGCGCGCCCCGTACGGCGGATCTGCTTCGAGCACACGCTTGATGGCTTCGGTGGCTACCAAAGGGTCGCATGTCGGCGGGAGTCGAAACGACAGCTTGAGCGCAGTACTTGGTCGCAACACGTTGCCGGCGCGCTCGGTTGGAGGAAAGCCATCGGCGCCGATGACGCTGAGCGTCGCGTGCCAAGTCCGCGCGAGTAACTGCTCCGCGGGGTCGGCGGTGGTCGGCCGCGCACCATCCACAAACGGATAGTGATCGCCGATGCGGCCGATCTCCGCTGCGGTCCCGCTCGCCTCGGCGATCCGGTCGGGAGGGATCATTACGTTGAGTTCGGGCAACAGGATCTCTCCCGTCTGGGCATTCTCGACTCGGTCGAGCAGCGAGCGGGCGATCCTGAATGTGGACGGCACCATGCCCGAGGCGTCTCCCGAGTGCAGGCCTTCGGTCACGATGTCAACTTCGAGGGTGCCCGACACCATCCCACGGAGCGACGTAGTGACCCACATGCGGTTGTAGTCGATACATCCCGAGTCGAGACATACCACGAGACTCGGAGTGCCGATGCGATCGGCGAGCGCCTCGACGTACGCCGGGAGGTCGGGTGAGCCGGACTCTTCGCTAGCTTCGATCAGCACAACACAACGCGTGTGCGATCCACCAGCAGCGTGTACAGCCTCGATTGCCGTCAGGCTGGCGAACGCCGCGTAGCCATCGTCGGCGCCGCCCCGGCCGTACAACCGGTCGCCATCGAGTACCGGTGTCCAGGGGCCGAGGCCATCACGCCACCCCTCCATCTCCGGCTGCTTGTCGAGGTGCCCGTAGAGCAGGACCGTGTCGTCCGCGCTTCCGTCACCGGCAGCCGGGATCTCCATCATGATCATCGGAGTGCAACCATCGAGCTCGAGAACCTCGACCGTGAGACCCGGAATTGGGCGGTCCCGGCACCAGCCGGAAATCAGGTCGACCGCCTTGGCCATGTGACCGTTCTCGCGCCACCGCGGGTCGAAGTCTGGCGAGACATTCGGTATCGCGATGTATTCATGCAAGATCGGGACGATGCCCTCCCATGCTTCGTTGCAGTAGTTCGCTACGGTCGATTCATCGAGTGGCACGGATCCACCGTACCGATTCGCGTGTCGCCGATCAGAAGTGTCAGCCGGACAGAACGGTGTCGAGCAGTTCGGTGCCCATCCGCTGAAATCGAGGGTTGTCCGCCGAATTCAAGAGATACACGACGGCAAAGTGTAGAGCCCATGCCTGACCGCGGCTCCACGTCGCATCGTCGATGCCCCCGGCCGCACTTCGAAGCGCCTGGCGCTGCGGGGCGTCGAACAGCATCCACGCGATTGCGAGATCGACCGCAGGATCCCCCGAGGTGATATCGCCGAAGTCGATGACGGCACTCAATGCTCCGTCGCTGACAAGCACGTTCGCCGTGTGTAGATCTCCATGCAGCCATACAGGGTCTTCTCCCCACTCGGGAACCTCCGCCAACTCGCGCCAGCGTGCCCTCG
>JADWMG010000318.1 GCA_015767405.1 Actinomycetota bacterium | reverse complement strand
CGTCCAGGAATTGCTCACCCGCGCCAGGCCGTCCCAGGGCGACCATGTCGGCCTGATGTGCGACCTTGACGTCCGCCGCCCAACGGAACGGCAGCATCGTCCACGCACCGGGCGACTTGCCCACATTGCCCCAGACAGTGATGGCCAGCCGCCCGCCCGGAGCGAGCACCCGATGAGCCTCATCCACCGCTGCCGGGGTAGTTCCCCAGATACCACGGAAGCTGGTGACGACGTCGAAGCTGTCGGCATCCCAGGGCAGTTCCTCCATGTCGCCGACTCTGATGTCAGAGGCGGGGCTGCGGTCCTGAGCGACCTTTACGAGGCGGTGCGATGCATCGATCCCGGCACAGGTGGCTCCTCGGATGTTTGCGAGTTCGATCGCCAAACCCGATCCGCAAGCGACATCGAGGACCCTGTCCGTCTCACCCACACCGAGCCGGTGGTGCACCGCTGTGTACTCGCGGCAATTCGCCGGTTCGGTAAGCGTGGCGAGTTCGACTGCACGCCGCCCCCAAGCCATCATCGACCATTTGCCATGACATGATTCGGTCCCCTTGGTTGTAGACGATCACCCCATAAGAGTCGTGTAGAACACTTCGACCGAGGCCACTCGCAACACGTTGTATGGTTCTCACCTCAGGATCAAGAACGGAGTATCTCATGACAGAAGAAGTCAATGGCGTGCCGTGCGACAAGATGTTCGGTGCAATCGCGAAGGTGCGTGATGACGGCGACCTCGCCCAATTCCGGTTTTCGGCTCAAAACGAGTGGCTTGAGGGTACGGCCAGCCAGTCGTCGATCTACGAGTGGTACGGCATGGGCGGTGACCACACCCACGCCGAAAAATTTGCCTTCACGGCGGACCACCCCACGCTGGGGCACGGGCACGGCCCGACACCACAGGAGTTCGTCCTTCACGCTCTTGCGGCGTGTATCACAGCCGGCGTCGCCACGGGCGCTGCGGCGCGCAACATCGAGCTGCGTAGGGTCTCGTCTCGGGTGACTGCCGACATCGATGTGCGGGGAGTACTCGGCGTCGATGCCGATGTTCGGAAGGGTTTCAGCAACGTCGACATCGACTTCGACATTGACGCCGATTGCGACGACAGTCAGATTGACGCACTCTTGGCCGCTGGCGTGAAGTACTCGGCGATCTTCGACATGCTCGCCAATCCGACTGAGATCAACATCAGTCGGACGACCTGATCACCTCATACGCGACCGGAAAAACCTCAGAAAGGGAGCTGCCACCGACAAACGCTCGTACGCATCCGAACAAGGTTGTTCGGGTCGAAGGGAAATCGTTTTGCTTCTGAGTGACCAGACTATGAGACGGTATCGGTCCCTGTTTCGAGTCCGGTCGTGGCCAACAAGCTCCGCTGGATGGTTGGCTATCGTTCCACTGGGCCCCCGCCGCTTGCGTACGCCATGAGCACCTGTCTTCGACCGGCGGGCGGAGGATCTAGTTGATCCGGCCGGCCAGGAGGAACCGGGTCACATCTAGAAGTTTCCATAGGTGACTTACTTCGTTCAGTTCGGCTGGGCGATGATTCGAACGGGCGAGGCAGTCGCCAAAATCGTCCCGAGTTGTGAGACCCGGTGAGCCGTCCTCGGGGTATTCACAAACGCACTACGGTAGGGACTCCACGAGGTCAGGAGAAACCATGAAGCGATACGTGATCGAGCGAGCAATACCGGACATCGGCTCCGCCGAGCGCGAAGAACTCAGGGGGGCGGCGGCGCAGTCGAACGGCGTACTGAGTGCCATGCAGTCCGAAGGCAAAGGCATCCAGTGGGAGCACAGCTACGTCGCGAGCGACAAGACTGTGTGCGTCTACGTCGCCGACAACGAAGACCTCATCGCCGAGCATGCCGAGCGCAGCGGATTCCCGGCCACCACGGTGACCGAGGTCGGCAAGGTAATCGACCCGACGACGGCCAACGGCTGAATCCGGCCGTTTATACCTACCCCGTGCCTTACCGCGGGCGAAGGCGGCCGAGCGCGGCTGTCTCAGATGAAGCTTCTCGACCACAGGGGCCGGCACCTGCTGACCGGCGGTCCCTGATCCTCATTGGGCTCGTGGTGGCGATCATCGGCTGGGTCGTCACGGGCTACTTGGTGCTGGTCAGGGTGTTCACCGGCGAGGAATCGAATTGCACCGCTCATCGCGGCGCCCGCTATCGGGACTGAGTCCCGCAGCAGCGACCTATCTGGGCTCGTCATCCAAGGGCTCGCGATGGGCCTCGCAATGGCAGCGATGGTGATTGTGCTAACCGGTGTCGTCCGCCAACGGCGCGAACTCCGCTCCGCCGACCTCCAAGACCCTGACAGCGATGCTCGTCGCAGGATTGATCGTACTCGCTTCGATCGTCGGCTGGATCCTCGAAGCGCACGGACTGTGGGCTCCTGAACGACCCTTTCCTTACGACCCGATCGCCAACTCTCAGGCACACACGATCCTTGTCACCGGGGGACTCATCGGGCTCCTGGTCGGCGCGTTGACCGCAGCACTGCTGCGCAAGTAGACAACGTTCCGAGCGCGGCAAAGCGAAAGCTGACGAACGAGCGCCGCCAACACAGTGTTCTGCGCCACATATCCGGCAGAGAGTATGTAGGGGTGCGCTGTTCGGAGGATCCTTGGCCATCAGTTGGGCTCTTCTTCGATCGGTCGGTTCGGTCGGTCTCCTTGGCTGGTCTGACTCTTGAACCGGCTGACGCACTTCGGTGCTGTCCTCAGAACGACGCGTCGGCAAGCCTTGGAGACGGCACCCACCGGTCGGGTGGGGAGCATCCGCGATCTGTTCGCGCAGATCACGGTGTCGTGTTCCACCGTTCCGGCAGGTGCGTGCCAACCCTGTTCACCTATCGAAAGGGATGGCAATGACCATCGTAGAGAATCAGACCCAGATCACTGGTGGGGTCGACACCCACCTCGACTTCCATGTCGCTGCTGCTGTCGACATCAACGGCGGCGTCCTGGGCGTCGAAACGTTCCCGACCCGTGGTTCCGGTTACGCCCGGCTCGTTACGTGGCTCCAAGAGTTCGGGCGGATCGAGCAGGTTGGTGTCGAGGGCACCGGCTCCTATGGCATCGGCGTGGCCCGTCATTTGCGCAGCGAAGGTATCGCTGTCGTCGAGGTGGATCGACCGAACCGGCAAGCACGGCACCGGCACGGCAAGTCCGACGATGTCGATGCAATCGCAGCGGCCCGCGCGGCGCTCACGAAAACGGCAACCGGTCAAGCGAAGCATCGCGATGGCAACGTGGAAGCGATCCGAGTGTTGATGGTCGCCCGTCGCTCAGCAGTCGATGAACGGATCGCGATCTTGAATCAGATCCGACATTTGGTGATCTGCGCACCAGATGACATCAGGGCCCGGTTCGAAGGGCTCCCATCGGCGGCACTGCTCAATCAGACCTCGAGCCTGCGGCCCCGCGATCACGGCGACATTGTTGACTACACAACATTGATCACGATCCGCGAACTCGGCCGGCGAGCGAAGAACCTGCACGACGAGAACGCCCGGTAGAACAAACTGTTGCGCCCTCTGATCCGCCGCACCGCACCAGGGCTCCTCGACGTGTTTGGTGTCGGCTACGACACCGCCGCGAAGCTCCTCGTCGC
>JADWMG010000317.1 GCA_015767405.1 Actinomycetota bacterium | reverse complement strand
TCTGGTCGCCGCCGGTGCAGAAGGCCTTCTCACCTGCACCGGTGAGTGCGATCACGCCGACCGCCGAGTCAACCCATGCAGCCTTGAACGCGCGAATCAGCTCATCCATCGTCCGAGCTCGAAACGAGTTGTACCGCTCCGGCCTGTTGATCGTGACCCAGGCAAGACCATTGTGGACCTCGTAGGTGATGTCCGTGAACTCGTCCATGTCCATGGCCGAACTGTATACATGCCTGCTATACAACGATATGTCTGTTGTGCATCGTCACGTAGCCAGAAGCCGCGTACTCGACCTACAGACAAACTGCATCGAGGCACCATGGCTCGCGTTCCACAACTCCTTCGCTCCGACGAAGAAGAACTCCTCGCCGAGACGCTGAAGAGGTACGCGCTCGACGAGTTATTACCTGACTTCTCACGGTGGCGCCATGAGCCATATCCGCGATCCAAGGTCGAGGCGCTCGGCACACTCGGCGTCCTTGGCATGGCGATTCCCAAGGAATTCGGCGGATCGGGGGCGCCGCTCCGATCGCTTGGTGTGGCCGCCGAGGAACTGTCACGAGGTGACATCAATGTCAGCTACTTCCTCCAGCTGAGCGCGATCGCCTCCGGCCTCATTGGAGTCTCAGGTAACACCGATCTCCAGCGCTCCTGGCTCCCAGGGGTCGCGACCGGCGAACTGATCGTGGCGTTCGCACTGACTGAGTCCGGCGTCGGTAGCGATGCCGCGAAGCTGTCCACGCGTGCGGTTCGCGACGGCTCCGACTGGGTGATCACGGGTGAGAAGGCAAGCATCACCTTCGCGGGCCAGGCGGATGCATGCGTCGTCTTTGCCAGATCTGGCGGTGATGGAGCCCGGGGCATCAGCATGTTCCTCGTGCCCCTCGACGACCCGGCGGTCCAACGAACGGTCTACGACTCGGCGGGGGCGCGTCTCACTCAACGCGGCTCGTTGCACTTTGATGGCGTTCGTATCCCCGCATCCCATCAACTGGGTGCCGAAGGGGTCGGCTTCGTGTCGGCGATGCAGGCATTTGACTTCAACCGCGCCGTGATCGCACTGGCATGTATCGGAGCAGCCCAACAATCCCTCGACGAGACCATGGAACATGTCAAGCAGCGCGAGTCCTTCGGAAAGCCGCTCGCCCGCCACGAGGGTGTCGCTTTTCAGATCGCGGAGCACTTGGCACAGATCCACGCAGCACGGCTGATCGCGTACCAAACGCTCGACCTCGCCGATGCGGGTAGACCGCACACCGCTGAAGCAGCGATGTGTAAGTGGCTCGGCCCGAAGCACTCGGCCGAGGCCATTCATGCATGTGGCATTCTCAACGGGTGGGCGGGCTGGGGGCACGATCTACCGTTCAACCAGCGGTTGAACGACGTGATGGGGCTGGAGATCGGTGACGGGACGCCCGAGATCATGAAGGCCGTCATCGCCCGCGAAGCCATGGGGCGCGAGTTCACCTCGTACAAGTGAACAGGCGCTACTCAGCCTGATGAGCGACCCCGTCAGCTTCGACGATCACAGGGTGTCGACTGCGTGTTCTCGTAGCCCTTTGTAGTCGACCTTGCCGTTGGCGGCGCGGCCGATTGTGTCGACTTGCACGATCCGCCGTGGCGCCTTGTAATGCGCCAGGCGTCCTTGGACGTGCTCGATCAGGTCCTGCTCACTCAAAGTCGTGCCTGCCTCGGTTTGCACGACACCGACAACCATCTCGCCGAACCGTTCGTGAGGCACGCCGACAACAACGGCGTCCGCAACCGACTCATAGGTCTTCAATGCTTCCTCGACCTCCTCGGGGAAAATCTTCTCGCCGCCGCTGTTGATGCACACCGAACCGCGCCCGAGCACGTTGACCGTGCCATCGGCATCGATCGTGGCATAGTCGCCAGGGCACGAGTACCGCTTGCCGTCAACGACCATGAAAGTTCGAGCCGACTTTTCGGGGTCCTTGTAATAGCCGACCGGTTGGCGACCCCCGACCGCGAGCCGACCAATGGTGTCAGACCCCGGCTCGAGACGATTGCCTGCTTCATCGACCACGATCGTGTCATCACCTGCCTGGAACCGCGCCGTCTTCGCGGCAGCCCCTCCTCCCGAAACCGACTGGCCCATACCGAGCGCCTCCGACGAAGAGAACACGTCCATCAACATCATGTTCGGCTGGTGTCCGAGCATGCCCTGCTTCGTCTCCTCGCTCCACATGACCCCCGACGAAACAAAGGCCAGCACCGACTCGAGTGTCCAGCGTTCCGGCTCTGCGTCGAGCGCACCAAGGATTGGCTTGGCGAATGCGTCGCCGACAATGGCAATTGCGTTGACCTTCTCACGGTCAATTGTGTCGAGCAACTCGGCGGGGTCGAAGTGACGCGACTCGAGACAAACGACGCAGCCCCCCGAGTTGAGCGTGCCAAATGAGGTGAGGGCTCCCGTGCCGTGCATGAGTGGGCACGCCGGCATCCCAACTGGGCCCGGCTGCGTGAGAGCCGCCGAGGCGAAGTCGGGATCGTGTTCCTCCGGAACACTCAACCCGAGTCCGTTACCGAGCACCACGACCAGATCGTCCTGACGCCACTCGACACCCTTAGGCATCCCTGTCGTGCCGCCGGTGTACAACATGTAGAGGTCGTCGCCACTGCGCTGAACACGGTTGATGACCGGTTCGCCCTCGGCCAGTACAGCATCCTCATAAGGGATCGCCCAGTCGGGGCAGTCCCCGGACCCATCGTCGACCCACAGCCACGTGTGGACCTTCGGGAC
>JADWMG010000316.1 GCA_015767405.1 Actinomycetota bacterium | reverse complement strand
AACCGGTGCCTCGCCCCCGACCCACCGCCAACGCGCAGTCACCGCTAGCAGAAGCGGTTTCATCGTCAATATCAGAACCGCTGCCCCGGAGATCCCCACTCGCGAATCACGGTCAAGAGCGCCCTGCGCCGTGCCGCATCATGCGCGATGCGGCGGCAGCGGCCGCACAACCGCCCCATAATCCCGCCTCCGTGCGAATCCACGACCCGCTCGCGTAAGGCGCGTACGTGAGCGAGCACCCGCCCGAGAACGTGCGATAGCGAACCCGCCAACGGCAGGCGATTCTCGCTGCCGGATCCTGAGCGGATCATGGCGTCGGCGGCCGATGTTGGTGTGGGCGCCCCGAGCCGTCCATCGGGGATGGTCGTCCGCGCGGGCGATGTAGTGTCGAGCCAGGCGCACTGAACGCGTCTGACGGAGGATGAGCACCATGATCAGGATGTTTGTACGGCACGACGTCGAGGACTACGCGAAGTGGCGGCGCGCGTACGACGACTTCAACGATGAGCGAATCGGCGCGCGGTTGGGCGTGCGGGCTTGACACAGACGCAGCGCTCCGCTTCAATACATGACTAATCCGATCAACTTTTACGGGATTCGACTCTGGAGCTACCAATGACTACGAACACAACCATCACCCAACAGATCAACGACGTCGACATCGAAGCGATCGCAGACCTCGCAGAAACTATTCAGACCGACCCGGAGGTTGCGGCCACCACCTGGAAGGCGAACGTCGTCTGGAACGGTGGGTTCGCATCGGAGACCAACGTTCGCGACTTCGCGCCGGTGGCGTCCGATGAGCCGATCAGCCTCGGTGGCAGCGACACGGCGGCGAACCCCGTTGAACAACTGCTCGGTGCGCTCGGCAACTGCCTCGCCGTCGGGTACGCGGCCAACGCAACCGGTCTCGGTATCGAGATCAATGACCTGTCGATCGATCTCGAAGGCGATCTCGATCTGCACACGTTTATGGGGTTGAATCCGAACGGCAACGCGGGCTACGACGCGATCCGCGTGTCTGTGGCGCTCGATTCCGATGCCACACCCGAAAAGCTCACTCAACTACACCAACAGGTGGTCGGCACCTCTCCGGTGGGGCACACGCTGGGCCGAGCCGTGCCCGTTCAGATCGACCTCGCCTAAACCATCGATCCGCGACGGGTCGCATAGCCTGCCCCGCGGTGTCTTATAGAGGTGGTACGAAGAGATTCTCAAGAGATGGGGCAATTCGTTGCACAGCGTGCTTGGCGCTATCGATCGTTTCCTTCCGCCTCCACTGGTAAGCCACGAAACCGGTCCGATGGTGCTCGGTAATGGCGGTCTCAAACACGGCTGGCCACGCCGTAGGACCGGAGCGGTCGCCCGTGATCAGCTCAATATCGCACTCGCCGACCGGGCCCGCCGGTCGAGAGCAGATCGCTGTTGTCGCGGGCTCAGCTTGGGCCGCTTTCGCACGTAGAGCAGGTGTTTCGTGTTGCGATTTTGGGCGACCGAAGTGTGTGGATACTTGGTCTGTTGGAGGTGGTGAGCGCGTTCGCTGGCGGCGGTTCCTTCATCGAATGATGCCATCAGGGGTGCGATCTCTTCGAGGTAGCGGAGCGCTGCAAGGTTGATCAGGTCTTGACGCGGGTGCTTCTGAGGGTTGCTTTTGGACGGGGCTTTGCGGTTGTGGGACGCTGCCGTGGCGGTGCCTCGGTGAAATTTGGGGACGGGGTGCCGCTGAGAGGTTGGATTCGCCAACCTCACGACGAAAGGGAAACACGATGGCTACGTTCACTAGAATTGTCTATACGTCAGGACCGGTCGCTGAGGTCGGTGCCCATATGTTGGCGCTCCGGGAACACGTAAGTGCCCGGCTCGGCAGCGAAGTGGCGTTGTGGAATGTTTTGTTCGGTGAGCCGGTCGGAACCTTCGCGTTCACGACCCGCCTCGACGGCATTGCGGGGGTCCAAGCAATGGGAGCGTCGCTGGCAGACGACGCCGATTTCGCCGCGCTTGTGGCCAAAGGTGCCGACTGGTCCACAGGGGCTCCGGTCGATCAAATGAGGGACTCGCTGAAAGGCGAAAATACTGCCGGGGTACCACCGGTTGGCTCAGTGGCCACGGTCACCACTGCTGTCATGAACGGTGGCAAGTACGGTGCAGCGGTGACCTGGGGCTTGGAAGTTGCGGCGATGGTCGAGAAGATCACCGGCATGCCGGTGGACCTTTCGATGGGTTCGTACGGCGAAATGGGCCAACTGGCGTGGATTGGCGGCGCCGCCGACGCCGCAACTGCCGACGCGGCCAATGCCAAGATCAGCGCCGACGCAGAGTACATGGCAAAGCTTGACGGGGCCGACGGCTTGTTCGTGCCCGGATCGGCTCACCGGCGCCTTGCGATTCGTATGGGCTGAAACACCAACGCCCGATCAATCCGGTGTGGCTAATTGGGCATGACGACCAGGGCTCGTGCCCTGGTCGTCATGTATCTGGCTTCATGCGGCATTGATGTGCCCCGAGGGCTTCAGCCAACACGAGAAGTAATCACACCCAGCGGCGGTCCAGACATCACAAGGGCACTGTTGCGTTGAGCGATCTGGGGGCGCGGCGCACCGGTGTGATCTCCTCGTTGGGTTAGATCGTGTCGGTGAGTTCATCGAAAGCTGCCGCGACGCGTAGACGCACATGACGGGCTTCGACGCCGAGTTCGTAGTGGCCGCGCCGCAGATTCTGGACGAAGGCATGACCGCGGATCACCGTCGACGCGGTCGGATCCGTTCGCAGAC
>JADWMG010000315.1 GCA_015767405.1 Actinomycetota bacterium | reverse complement strand
GGTAGGCGCCGGGGCGTGGGCCCTCGTTACCGTCCTGACCGGCTATCAGGTCGGATTCATGGCGATGGGGGCCTACGGCCTCGGAACGGCCGTCAGTTGGCTCGGTGTCAACTTCTGGTTCGCGATTCTGTTCGGCATTGCCTATTCGGTGATACTCGCGTTGATCCTTGGTCTACCGACGCTTCGGCTACGTGCTGACTATCTGGCAATCGTGACGATTGCTGCGTCGGAGGCGATCCGACTTCTAGTCCGCTGGCGGCGGATGAAGGACATCACCGGGGCCTCAGAGGGGATTGGTGAGTTCGCAGATCCGTTCTACGAAGTCAGCCCATTTGGAGTGGGGGTGCGCTACGAACTGGGCCCATTCAGCTATCTCGGGCGGGATCTCTGGGTACTTCTCGTCGGCTGGACGATTCTTATTCTGACGGTGCTGTTTGTTCGACGGTTGATGTCATCGCCATGGGGCCGTGCGGTCAAGGCCGTTCGCGAGGATGAAGATGCTGCGAGGGCTTTGGGCAAGAACGCCTACATGTTCAAACTTCAGGCGTTGATGCTCGGTGGCGTAATCGGCGGCATGGCGGGCATGCTGCAGGTGGTCCAAAAGGGCTCGATCCAGCCCGACACCTTCAACCCAGTGATCACCTTCACCATTTGGGCGATCCTGATCCTCGGTGGGGCCGGACGCACTTGGTCGCCAATCGTCGGCGCAATGATCTACTGGTCGGCAATCTCGTTCCTCGAGAATGTGTTGCGCGAGCTACCGGATGGTCCAGCGTCCACACTCGAAGACACCATCGGCCTGAGTGACTTCAACATCAGCCAAGCTCGATTCATCCTCGTCGGTCTGGGGCTATTGTTGCTCGCGCGGTACCGTCCGCAGGGAATTTTCGGATCACGGGAGGAGATGGCCCTCGATGACAGATGAGAACTCACCCGAAACCGCGCTCGGAAACAGCGATGGATCGGAGACCTCGGTACGGCCATATCCGAATCCGGTTGCGGGCGTCTTCGACGATGTGTCGCCCGTGCCTGGCTCCTCGAAGCCCGACCCCATCCTCGTGACCAATCTTGTCACGAAGACCTTCGGAGGCCTGGTCGCTGTCGACGTCGAACACCTGGAAATCCAACGTGGAGCAATCACCGCGCTGATCGGACCGAATGGAGCAGGGAAGACCACCTTCTTCAATTTGCTGACTGGTTTCGACAAGCCAAATACGTCTGATGTCCGACTTGACGGGGAAGATATCAGTGGAGTTGCGTCTTATCGGCTTGCCCAACGTGGCATGGTTCGTACCTTCCAGCTGACGAAGGTGTTGTCGCGCATGACCGTGATCGAGAATATGAAGCTCGGCGCTACCCAGCAGACCGGCGAGAGCTTTTGGAAGTCGATGCTGCCAATTTGGAAGCCTCAGGAACGAGAGATCGAAGAACGAGCTGATGAGCTCCTCGACCGATTCAACCTCACTCACATGCGCGATGAGTTCGCGGGGACTCTTTCCGGGGGGCAACGCAAACTCGTCGAGATGGCCCGTGCCTTGATGACTGACCCGTGGCTGGTGATGCTCGACGAGCCCATGGCCGGAGTCAACCCGGCGCTGACACAGTCTTTGTTGGGGCATGTGAAGGGGTTGCGGGCCGAGGGCCGAACCGTGATCTTCGTCGAACACGACATGGACGTGGTGCACGATATTTCCGACTGGGTCGTTGTGATGTCTGAAGGCATGATTATTGCCGAAGGCACACCCGACGACATCGCCGCGGACCCACAGGTGATCGATGCTTACCTCGGCAGTCATCACGACACTGACATGTCCGATTTGGATGTTACCGAGATCGACCATGAAGTCGAAGACGAGTTCGAAGTCGCCGATAAACATCCCCCGGGCGCGCATCCGTCCGAGATCGAAGCCGAGGGGGATGTGGAAGCGTGAGTAGCAACGGCGATGTGCTGATCCATGTTGACAACATTCGTGCGGGCTATGTGCAGGGCGTTGACATCCTGAGCGACTGCTCTCTGGAACTCCATCAGGGTGAGTTGATTGCGATCATCGGCCCGAACGGAGCGGGAAAGTCGACGCTGCTGAAAGCCCTCTTCGGTCTTCTCTCAATTCGCGAAGGTGTCGTGCTCTACAAGGGCGAAGACATTTCCAATGCCAGTGCGCACGAGTTGGTCGAGCAGGGCATCGGCTATGTTCCGCAGCGCGACAACGTGTTCCCATCGCTCTCCGTCGAAGAGAATCTCGAGATGGGTGCCTTCCTGCGGCCCGACACGTTCAATGATCGCCTCGAGGTCGTGACCGAGATGTTTCCTCGCCTTGCCGATCGTCTGAGCCAACGTGCCGGTTCGTTGTCGGGCGGCGAGCGCCAGATGCTGGCCATTGGGCGGGCCCTGATGATGGACCCTGAGGTGGTTCTGCTCGACGAGCCGTCGGCCGGCCTCTCACCGGTACTACAGGATCAGGTCTTCCTCAATACGCGGGCGATAAACAACGCCGGTGTTTCTGTGGTGATGGTCGAGCAGAATGCCAGGCGCTGCCTCCAGATATGCGACCGCGGCTATGTGCTCGATCAGGGCACGAATGCCTATACGGACACCGGTAAGAACCTGCTCCATGACCCGAAAGTCATCGAGCTCTATCTCGGCACACTCGCGACTACAGACTGAGCCAACTCCAACTCGGTGAGGCGTCTGTCGTTAAACCATTGTCCGGCCGCCCCCCATCAACGACAAAGTCCGCCACCACGATCTTGCAATCGTGATGGCGGACTCCGA
>JADWMG010000016.1 GCA_015767405.1 Actinomycetota bacterium | reverse complement strand
AGAACGGGTGACACTCGTTGCAGAGCTCGACCGTGAGGTCTCCGTCAACGGTCGACTTCGTCTGGAATTCGTTGCCACATGAACACCGAATTGTGGTGTCGGTGTATGTCGGGTGGATGTCAGTCTTCATTGCGGATCCTTTCGTGGATGGCTGAACGGGTGGGCCCAATGCCCCCGATCGTCATCACAGATCGACACAACACGCTACCGAGAAACAAACCTGTTCCGTCATCTCGTGAACTTTGCACGACGTGTCGTCGGCAATAGTTCACGAGAACAGAATGCTGCGTCTTACATCGACGGCTGTTTGGCGATCTCGGCGAGGAATTCGTCGTTGGTGCGGAACGTCTTGAGACGGTCCATCAGCAGCTCGAGGCCGGCTGCGGCACTTCCATCAGCCGCTAGGCCAGAAAGTACTCGGCGAAGCTTCCAGACCTGCTGGAGCTGCTTACGGTCGAACAGCAGCTCCTCGTGACGCGTGGATGAGGCATCGACGTCGATCGCCGGATAGATCCGACGCTCGGCGACCTTTCGGTCGAGCCGAAGCTCCATGTTTCCGGTTCCCTTGAATTCTTCGAAGATCGCCTCGTCCATCCGGCTGTTCGTATCGACCAGAGCCGTTGCCAAGATGGTGAGCGAGCCACCCTCCTCGACATTGCGGGCGGAACCGAAGAACTTTTTCGGCGGATAGAGCGCTCCGGCATCGATACCACCGGACAAGATCTTGCCGCTCGCTGGTGCAGCCAAGTTGTACGCCCTGCTGAGACGCGTGATGCCATCGAGCATGATGACAACGTCTTTACCCCCCTCGACGAGGCGGCGTGCTTTGGCGATCGTCATTTCGGCGACCTGCGTGTGCTCGTCACTTGGGCGGTCGAAGGTCGAGGAAATGACCTCACCCTTGACCGAGCGACGCATGTCGGTGACTTCTTCTGGGCGCTCGTCGATGAGCAACACCATGAGTTCAACGTCAGGGCTGTTCAGCTCGATCGACTTTGCGATCGTCTTCATGACCGTGGTCTTGCCCGCCTTCGGCGGCGACACGATGATCCCGCGTTGGCCCTTGCCGATCGGCGAGACCAGGTCGATGATGCGGGCGGTCATGTTGGCGGGGTCGCTGGGATCTTCGAGCTGCAGTCGCTGATCGGGGAACAGCGCCGTCAAATCCTCGAAGTGCGGTCGTTTCTTCGCCAACTCGGGATCTGCGCCGTTGACGGTATACACCTCGAGCAGGCCGGGGTTCTTCTCGTTGCGACCTGCTGGGCGAACCTTGCCAGTCAGATGATCACCGCGACGAAGGCCGTACTGGCGGGTGATCTTGACTGGGATGTACGCGTCATCTTGGCTGGGTAGGTAGCCCTTGACGCGAAGAAATCCGTAACCCTCGTCGCGGATGTCGAGGTAGCCCTCGACGTCGATCGGCTCGAGGTTCTGTGGCTGGCCGTCAGCCTCGAGCAACTCGATGTCATCGCCCTGGGGTCCTTCCTGGCCGCCGCGCCCCTTACGACGACGACGACGACGACGACTAGTGCCTTCGCCGCCCTGGGGGTTGTTGCGGTTGCCTCCGCCCTGGGGGTTGTTGCGGTTTCCGCCACCCTGGCCGTCGTTGCGGTTTCCGCCACCCTGGCCGTCGTTGCGGTTTCCGCCATCCTGGCCGTCGTTGCGAGTGCGCTGTTGGCGCCCGGTGTTCCGATTCTGCGGCTGAGAGTCGCCGCCAGAGCCTGATGAATCGCGACCGGATCCGGTCGAGGTCTCCTTAGGCGGCTCCTCGACACCGTGCTCGGCGAGCTGAATCTCCCAGTCGGCAAGGGGCTCACCGTCAGCTCCCAGCTGCGGCGACTCATCGGATGGTTTCGCGTCGGCCGATTTCGTATCATCCGATTTCGCGTCGTCCGAGTTCGTTTCACCCTGCTTGGTGTCGCCTTGCTCGGAGCGTGACTGCCCTTTACGGCCGGAACTTCTCGAAGTTCGGTCGTCAGGCTTTGATGCTGTGTCA
This sequence comes from Actinomycetota bacterium, assembly GCA_015767405.1. Lineage (GTDB taxonomy): Bacteria > Actinomycetota > Acidimicrobiia > Acidimicrobiales > Ilumatobacteraceae > Sva-07. Next base: position 22,161 of record JADWMG010000016.1, on the reverse strand, counting down.
GTTGCCCCATCAACTTGGGCCTCACTCGGCTTCTCCGCGGTCGACGCCTTTGACGTCGAACTGTCGGATGCCGAACCATTGCTGTTTCCAGACGCATCAGAGGAGCTGGTGCTCGACCCTGTGGTATCAAGAATTTTGGTGATTATGTCTGCCTTCTTCAGGCGGGAGTTGGCCTTGACGCCGAGCGCCTTGGCCATCTCCAGGAGTGTGTCTTTGTCCTTGCTTTCAAGCATGGACTGTTCGAGTGCCGCTGCGGCCACGATATTTCCTCTCTTCTCGCCTTGGCCTCATTTGGGCGGGGCGAGTATTCGAGTACCGAAGGGATGGTGTACGGGCGCACACAGCGCCTGACGAACGATCCCCTGGTCAAAGTTCGCACACAACCGAGAACTCGGGGTGCGGCCCAGTCGAACTGGACATCTACCAAGCTAGCGACCAGATGCCCCCCAGCGCAACGTTATGCGTCAAGGTTCCAGAATTCTCAGGGTTGGACAAGTCGCTCGACAAGCGCCTCGACTGTGCTCAGGTCGTTGCTGACAGTCTCAGTTCGTTCCTCGAGCTCGAACAGATCGGCAAGATGCTCAGGGAGACCGACCCGAACGCCGGTTGCCTGCTCGACAGCATCAGGGAACTTCGCCGGATCGGCAGTGGCGAGGCTGATGATCGTGTTTGGCTCGACACTGCCGAACTGAGCCGCGGCGGCGGTCCCTGTAGCCGAGTGTGGGTCGAGCAGCATTCCGGTCGCACCGTGCACCCGTGCGATCTCGGCCAGCGTTGCCTCATCGTCGAAGGCGGCCGCACGGAAATGACCAGTGACATATGCGGCGCGCTGATCGGGTTCGACGGCCAGTCGACCGGAGCTCCGGAATCTCATCAGCTGCTCCGCGGTCATCCCACCATCACGGCCGTTCATCTCGAACAGCAGACGTTCGAAGTTCGACGACACCTGGATGTCCATCGAAGGACTGAATGTCGGTACGACCTCACGGGCCGTCATTTCACCGTCGTTGATGAATCGGGTGAGAATGTCATTCGTATTGGACGCCACAATGAAATCTCTTATGGGCGCGCCCATCTCCCTGGCGATCCACCCCGCAAGCACGTTGCCGAAGTTGCCAGTGGGCACACTGAACGTGACCGGCTCGGCGAATGTCTCCGACGCCGTGACGTAGTACACGACTTGGGCCATCACCCTGGCCCAGTTGATTGAGTTCACGGCCGACAGGTTGTTGCGACACCGAAAGTCAGCGTCGTTGAACATCGCCTTCACCAGGTCTTGGCAATCGTCGAAGGTGCCGTCAACCGCAACTGCGTGAGCGTTCGGCTGATCGACCGTTGTCATCTGACGCCGCTGGACGTCGCTCGTACGCCCGAGTGGATACAGAATTACGATGTCTATGTGTTCGCACCCGGCGACCGCGTTGATCGCTGCTGAACCCGTATCGCCACTCGTGGCACCAACGATCGTGACTCGTTCGCCGCGCTGGGCGAGAATGTGATCGAACATGCGGCCGACCAACTGGAGGGCCACATCCTTGAACGCAAGCGTCGGGCCATGAAACAACTCCAGAACCCACTGACGATGGTCGATCTGGACGAGTGGAACAACCGCAGGGTGCCTAAATGTCGCGTACGCGTCATTACACAGTTTCGTGAGCGTGGCTTCGTCGATGTCGGGTTCGACGAACGGCAACATGACCTCAACTGCTCGCTCGGCGTACGTGCGAGCTTCAGCGGGCTGTTCGAGCGTGGGCCAGTGCTCGGGTACGTACAACCCTCCGTCGCTGGCAAGCCCGGCGAGCAGTACATCACTGAAGCCGAGCTCGGGCGCATCGCCGCGGGTGGAAACGTAACGCATCGAGCGTCAGTCGCCCACGACGCGGAGAAGGCCGCCAACCTTGTGGACGGTATCGAGATCGCGTAACTCGCGAACCGTTGCCTGGAGGTCAGCCTCGCGCGCAACATGGGTGATGAATACAAGCCGGGCGTCGGGGCCGTTGCCCTCCTGCTCGGCCACGCGGATGCTGACCCCGTTGGCCGCGAAGACACCGGTGACGGCGTGCAAGACACCGGGTTCGTCGGCGACGTCCAGACCGAGCAGATACTCCGCTGAGGTCTCGTCGATCGGCTTGATCGTGGCTGTCGTGAGTGAACCGAGAGATCCATGGGTCTTCTTGCGGAGGTTGATCGCCGCATCGACCACATCGCCGAATACCGCGCTCGCGGTCGGCGCGCCTCCGGCCCCACGGCCGTAGAACATCAGCGAATCAACGAAGTCCCCCTCGACGAAGACCGCGTTGAAGCTGTCGCGCACCGAGGCCAGAGGGTGGTGGAGCGGGATCATCGCGGGGTGTACCCGAACACTGATATCGCCGCCATCGGTTGTCCGTTCGATGATCGCCAATAACTTCACGACGTAGCCGAGTCTGTGCGCGATCGCGATCTCGGAGGCAGTGACGTTGCTGATTCCCTCGTGGTAGACGTCGCCGGCCACGACCTTTGCCCCAAACGCCACAGTGGCGATGATCGCCGCCTTCGCTCCCGCGTCAAATCCCTCGACATCGGCAGTCGGATCGCGCTCGGCGAACCCGAGCCGCTGCGCCTCAGTCAGTGCGTTGGCGTAATCGGCGTCGCCGCCTTCGGCAACGGCGTCGGTCATCTTGGTGAGGATGAAGTTGGTCGTGCCGTTGATGATTCCGAGCACGCGCCGAATCGGTTCTCCATAAAGGCTCTGACGCAGGGCCCGCATGATTGGAATGCCGCCCGCAACAGCAGCCTCGAAAAGCAGATCGAGACCGGCTTCGTCAGCAGCCGCATAGAGCTCAGCTCCGACGTTGGCGAGTAGTTCCTTGTTAGCGGTGATGACGGGCTTCCCGTTCGCGAGAGCCTCGAGCATCAGTTCTCGTGCCGGTTCGATCCCACCGATTGCCTCAACAACGATGTCGACATCAGGATCTGTAACCACGCCATGCGAGTCGCGTGTCAACACCCCCTCGGCGAGGGAGACATCGCGAGGTGCCGACATGTTGCGGACGGCCACCCGCGTGACCTCGAGACGAATCCCTGTTCGCTGCTCGACGGCATCGCACTGCGCCGCGACCAACTGGATTAACGCCGCGCCGACGTTGCCGCAACCGAGGACACCAATTCTGAGCCGTTGTACGTCGCTGATCACGAAGTGGAGGCTACGGGATCGAATACCTTCGGCCTATGACCGTTTCTCAAACTCAGCAACGCGCGAGTTCCGCCAACCCATTTCGTTTGTAGGTATTTTTCTGCCACATAGCGCCGAAAAATTACCTACAAACGTGATTTTCCGTAGACCGATACGTGGCGCTCGCTCGCGGAGGTGAAGGGCTCGTTGTTCCAGCCGGCCCAGCGCTCCTGCAATTGCAGGCCGGCGATTCGCGCCATCAAATCGAGCTCGCTCGGCCAGGCGTACCTGGCGACGATCGGGGTCACGCGCACACCAGCATTGGTCAGCGATACATGGCTCTCATCGAGGAGCTGGGCGACAGGATCATGACGACCGACATCGAGTCGGACCTCGTCGACTTCGATCGTTTCGGCGTCGACGTACTGATCATCACGCAGCCGATACAGGAAGCTCGGAACGAACGCCTCGATCACGAACGCGCCGTCATCGTCGAGGTGAGCCGCGACATTTTCGAAACAACGCACCTGATCGTTCTGATGCAGGAGATTGAAGAAGGTGTTGAAGACCACGAAGATCAGCCGAAATGAGCCGCTCACGGCGACATCCGCGAAGTCTCCGATCGTCACCGAGATCTCATTGCCGCCCGGCTTCGCTCGCAGACGATCAACCATCGGCTGAGAGATTTCAATGCCGTCTACCTGCACAGCGCGCGCGGCGAGCGGCAACCCGATTCGGCCAGTTCCGATGGCGAGTTCCAACGCTGCGCCCTCCCCCGCCAGCCCCTCGAGAAACGCGACGGTGTCGTCTTCGTCTCCCCGCAGAACGTCGTCGTAGGTAGCTGCAACATTCTCACCAAAACTCGTCGCTGGATCGAAGCCCTTCATATGTGGGGGTCCTTCATCTGATCGTCAATCGGTATCCGGATATCACCCGACGTCGGTTACCAGCAGGTCTTCGAATGTCTCGCGCCGGACGACGAGCCGGGCGTCTCCGTCGGCGGCAAAGACGACTGGTGGGCGAGTGATCTTGTTGTAGTTGGAGCCCATCGAATGGCCGTACGCACCTGTGACCGGGGTTGCCAGCAGGTCGCCGACCGCAACGTCCGCTGGCAATTTCGCCGCCAATGAAAGAACGTCGCCTGACTCGCAGTGTTTGCCGACAAGTCGTGCAGTGAGGTTCCGCTCTGCGTTAACCGCACGCGGCAGAAACGACTCGTAACCCGAGCCATAGAGCACCGGGCGCGGATTGTCGCTCATGCCTCCATTCACCGCGACATATGTGCGGACTCCGGGAATCTCCTTGATTGTGCCGACCGTGTAAACGGTCATCGCTGCGGCCGCAACGATTGCTCGGCCAGGCTCGACACTCACCTTGGAGCGAACGCCGAGAGCAGCGCAGGCATCGAGCAGAACACTCCCCCACTGGTTGATCGTCGGCGCCTCCTCCCCCTCCACGTAGGCAACGCCTAACCCGCCACCGAGGACCAGCTCGGGTAGATCGAGCGGAACGGCAAAGTCAGCCATGACTTCGGCAGCCTTCGCGAACGATGATGCCTCGAAGACATTTGATCCGATATGACAGTGCACACCGACGAGATCGACCGAGGGGGACCGACTCGCACGATCGACAGCCTTGAGTGCATCGCCGTTGCCCAGGTTGAAGCCGAACTTCGAGTCGTCCTGACCGGTGGCGATGAATTCGTGCGTGTGTGCGTGCACGCCCGGAGTGATGCGCAGCAACACTTTGGGGGTCGGACCGAGGCCCTCGCGGTACAGCGAATCGAGGCGGTCTAGTTCGTCGAACGAGTCGACGACGATGTGCCGCACGCCCTCTTCGATCCCGTGGCGAAGCTCATCGAGCGACTTGTTGTTGCCATGGAGTGTGCAAGCGCCTGCCGGAACTCCAGCGGCAAGCGCGACATGTAATTCGCCGCCAGATGCGACATCGAGCAGCATGCCCTCGTCGTACGCGAGCCTCGCCATCGCCCGACACAGAAATGCTTTGGTCGCGTATACAACCCGGCCGTGACCAAATGCGGCAACAGCTTCCCGACAACGTTCGCGCAGGTGGTTCTCGTCGTAGACGAAGAGAGGCGTCCCGTACTCGGCAGCAAGATCGCTTACGGCACATCCCCCCACCGAGAGGGCGCCGTCGTCACCGACTGTCGAGTTGTCCGAGAGGAGGTAGCGAGGGATTGCGCTCACATCTGCTCCGGAGCCTCGATACCGAGCAGGTCGAGACCATGAGCGAGAACTCGCGCCGTGAGGTCGGCCAACGCAAGGCGGCTCGAGCGGGTCCGTTCATCGGCCTTGATTACTGGACAGTGTTCGTAGAAGGAAGTGAAGTCGGACGCGAGTTCGTACACGTAGGTACTGAGCTTGTGTGGACTGAACGATTGCAGCGTGGCGTCGATTGCGGATGGATAGGCCAGCAGCCGGAGCGCAAGCGCGTGCTCCTGTGGTGCCTCTGGCACGATCGGCGAATTCCTCACCGACGCTCGATCAATGTCAGCGCGTCTGAAAATCGAACAGATCCGAGCATGTGCATATTGGAGATACGGCGCCGTATTGCCGTCGAAGGCAAGCATGCGATCCCAGTCGAACATGTAGTCCTTGACGCGGTCCGTCGACAGGTCGGAGTACTTAACAGCACCGATACCGATCATGCGCGCTACCTCGGCTCGGTCTTCGGCGCTTAGATTCGGATTCTTCTCGGCGACTGCCTGCCCGGCGCGGTCGACTGCCTCGTCGAGGAGATCGACCAGCTTCACCGAAGCACCTGACCGGCTACGCAACATCTTGCGGTCGTCGCCCAGCACATTGCCGAACGGAACGTGGACCGCCTCAGTCTCCTCAGTGAGCCATCCCGCCATCTCGGAAACCTTGAACACCATCTGGAGATGCTGCTGTTGGGGAGCACCGATGACGTACAGCATCAAGTCGGCACCACGCCGCTCCACACGATCGATCACACATGTGAGATCGCTCGTCGCATAGTTGAAGCCGCCCGTTCGGGCCTGAATGATGAGGGGCAGCGGGTTGCCGTCGCGATTGGTGAAACCGGGTGGGAAAACAACCTTCGCGCCGTCATCCTCCTCGAGTAGCCCCGCCTCACTCAGCCGCTCAACAGTTCGTCCCATGAGAGGCTGGTAGAAGCTTTCGCCGACTAAATCGTCATCCGTGAGGAGCACACCAAGCTTGGAGTACACAGCATCGAAATATGCCGTCGACATATCGACCAGTCGATGCCACAGCCTCGCCGTTTCCTCGTCGCCATTCTGGAGCAGCACCACCCGCTCGCGGGCACGCACCTGGAACTCCTCGGATTCGCTGAACTTGGCGTTGGCCGCCTTGTAGAAACCATCCAGGTCTCCCTGAGTCAAGCCATCAGCTGCAACGTCTTCACCGAGGTCGATCAGGTGCTCGATCAGCATGCCAAAGGGTCGGCCCCAGTCGCCGATGTGATTCTCGCGAAGTACGTCGTGCCCGAGGAACACGTGCATTCGAACGAGGGCATCGCCGATCACCGTCGACCTGAGGTGTCCGACGTGCATCTCCTTGGCGACGTTCGGCGCCGAATAGTCGACGACGACAGTCTTGGCCACCACCGCCTGTGGAACTCCCAATCGGGGGTCGTCGGAGATCGACGCAAGCTGCGACGTGAGGAACTCCGTCGAGAAGGTGACGTTGATGAACCCCGGCCCCGCGATCTCGACGTCGCTCGCAAACCCAGCCAGGACTCCGGAGTCGACGACCGCCTGAGCAAGCTCTCGGGGATTGACCCCACGCCGCTTGGCAAGCGGAAGCGCCCCGTTGATCTGGGCGTCGGCACGGTCGGATGGCCGGACCGTTGGATCTGCCGGCTCACCATCGTTCAACTCGGCAAATACCGGCTCGAGAAGCGTCGAGATCGTGGAGATGGGGTCCGACATGATCTTCCCAGTGTGCCGGATCGCACGCCGACTCTCACAAGGGGTTGGTGAGGCAGCATCGCCCCCTGCCGCGTAGCGTCGTCAAAATGTCGACAATGACCGTACGCGGATGCGAGCTGGCCTACGACCTGATCGGTGACGCAGGTGAAGATACGACCAATATCCCGTTCTTGTGGGGCCACGGTCTGAGTAGTAGTCGCGCCCACGAGGACCGCCGCCCACTCATCAATTTGGCACAGATCGCGGAGTATCGCCCGGTGGTCCGATACGACGCAAGGGGACACGGCAAGTCCGGAGACGCGGCCAACCCGCAGCAGGGCGACTGGGCCGAGCTCGCGCTCGATCAAATCGACCTGATGGAGAAACTCGGCCTCGACCAAGTGGCGCTCGGCGGTGCATCCATGGGAACTGCGACCGCACTCCACGCGGCGCTACGACTGGGTGGGCGAGTTCGGAAGCTGATCCTGGTCATCCCACCAACGGCGTGGGAAAGTCGGCAGGCACAGGTGGAGCTCTACGAGCAAATGGCCTCGATTCTGGAAGCCAAGGGTGCCGAACCTCTGATTCAGGGCCTCCGGATGATGCCGCCACCTGATCCTTTCATCGGCGACGACGAGTGGTTGAGCAATCGAACCGAGGCTCTTCGTGGTGCCGAGGCGGAACGGCTGGCCGCCGTGTTCCGAAGTGCGGCGGTGGCCGATTTGCCGCCACCGGAAGAGATCAAGACCATCGTCGCCCCGACGTTGATTCTGGCGTGGACCGGCGATCCCGGCCACCCCGTCTCGACCGCCGAACAGCTCAAGCAGCTGCTCCCCAACTCGGAGCTGGTGTTTGCCTCGACCGCCGACGAATTGGCCAGCTGGACCGACCGGTGCGTCACCTTCCTCGCGCTGTAATCCACTTGCGGTGAGCTTCGACGCGACCTGTCCGCGCTGACGCTCACCGGAAGAGGGCCAGACGTAGTTGCGGTGAGCTTCGACGCGACCTGTCCGCGCTGACGCTCATCGCCTTTGCGCCCTCGGGAGGATTCGAACCTCCGCACACGGCTCCGGAGGCCGATGCTCTATCCCCTGAGCTACGAGGGCTGGGAAGACGGCAGGTTAGCGCTCAGTCGGCCAATTGACTGAGCGTTGTAGTCGTCGTCGATGTCGAGGTCGTCGAAGTGGTGGTCGTCGAACTCGTCGTTGTCGTTGAAGTAGTGGATGTTGTCGATGTGCTGGGGGGCGGGAGCGTGGTGGTCGTCGTGGGCCGCGCAGTCGTTGGCGGAGCGGTTGGCGGACTTGTAGTCGGCGGTGGCTTGGCTGTTGTTGCCGGGGGAATCGTGGTCGTCGGGGGCGGTGGAGCGGGCGGCACAGCCCACGTCGAGGTGATCACCATCGGGCGATAGAGCGACGGATCGGGCCACGCGTCTCGCAACATGTTGCGCGCGTTGTTCGACACCGTTACAACGAGGTTGCCGCGCGCATCGCGCCACGGCGCGAGGTGTGCGTGATACGTGTTGCGCCGGGGATCGAAGTTGCGTGGCTGAAGGGGCCTGGCCTCGACCGTCGTCCACGGGCCCCATGGGTCGAGCGCAACATCCATGCTGAACCAGTCGCCCCAGTAGCCATCGGTGGTGGCTACGGCCACCCATTGGCCATCCATGAAACGTGGTTGCATCGGAAACTCCGCCCAGTGACGTTGCAGGATCGGTGCGGATGCTGCCGCGTCGGTGGTCCAGCCCTCTGCGGTGCGGTACTCCGGTTGAGCCAGAAGCTGGCCCCGCGGAACACGCGCCAGGTACACCCGCGTAGCCGAGTGGGGGCCGTTCCAATATCCGCCCTCACGCGCCAGGTTCTGTTCGAAGGAGTTGCCGAACAGATAGGTGTGGGTTGCATCACTCGCAACGGCGTATCCGTAGATCGGCGTCACGCCGGAGTTCGGTGCGGGGCGAAAACTCACGCGGGCCATCGTGTTCGGGTCGTACGTAGCAAGCCAGGTCTCAGTTGGGTGCCAGCCGAGACCATCAGGCGGAGAGGGGTCGAACTGGTCCTTGACCATCTTCACCCAGAACACCTGCAGGCGACCATTGTGGACCTCTCCGCCCATCGGCCAGAACCACGTCGCCGGCGACGCCCCGCTGCCGTCCTCGAACGGCTGTGGGTGGCCCGACGTACCTCCGTGCAGCAATCGGAAGCAGCTTCCTTCCTGCACCACAGCAGCATTGTGCACGAAGCCCGACTGGCCGAGCGTCGCAGCCGCGCCAGATTGGTCGATGAAAACGTCCTGGAACAGCCACAGATATCGATTGCCGCCGAGCGGATAGACATGCTGGTAGTCCCAGCCGAGAACCGGCCCGACCCGGCCCGCGAAGAAAGCGTCGAGACCCCCCGCACTGAGGTCCCAGGCGCAACCGATGTCGGTGGAAACAAGACCGCTGGCTGATGTCGACCGCGACGCTGCCCATGGCGGTGGTGGTGCCGGTGGAAGCGTTTCGGTCGGCTGTTCCTGCGGGACGGGTCTCGCGACCACGGCCGGATCATCGGCATCTTGGGGCGGCGGTTCGGCCGGCTCACCGGCATCGAGCACGGCCACCGTCGAAGTCGACACCTCAGTCGTTGATGACGTCGAACTTGCCGACGAGGTGGCCGTAGACGCGCTCGACGATCGATTCGTCGTAGAAGTTGTCGTAGCTGTCGAGACCTCGCGGGCCGCTGCGACTGATTCGGTGGCCAGTTGCCCGGACGGATCGCTCGGGGACGCTACAAGCGCGACAAGCCCCACGATGAGCAGAACCGCGAGCCATCCAGCAACGATTGCCCGGCGGCGCGGCACCGCTACCGGCAGTCGGTCAGTATCCATTCTGGTCGGTGGTGGGCGACAGCTCAGAGCCGTCCAACACTTCGAGCAGCGCGTCAAGCAACCCGCTCGCGCCGAAACAGAATGTCGCCGGGGTTGCCCAACCACTACCCATGACGGATTCGGCAACGTCGAGATACGACGCAGCATCGGCATACGAACGGATGCCGCCTGACGGCTTCAAACCGATCGATCGGCCCTGATCACGCGCTCCAGCAATCGCACCGACCATTGCGGTTGCCGCCGAGATGCTCGCCCCAGCAGGAACCTTTCCGGTCGACGTCTTGACGAAATCAGCACCGTTCTCGATTGCCAAGGCAGCGGTCGTAGCGACGAGTTCAGGGTCGACGAGTTCACCAGATTCGAGGATCACCTTGATCAAGTTCGGTGGGGTTATCAGTGCCGCCACCTCGGCAACCATCTGTCCGGCGTACTCCAGGTCACCGTCGAGAAACGCGCGGTACGGCAAAACGACATCGATGTCGTCGGCGCCCGCATCGAGTGCTGCCTGAGTCGTAGCTAGCACCTCGCCAATTGGCTCCTCACCCGTCGGGAAATTGACGACGGTCGCAACGCGTACGCCAGAGCCGGAAAGGTTCGCTACACAACGAGCAACATGCTCGGGCCAGACGCATACCGCAGCCGTGCCGTGCGTTTTGGCCCGCGAGCAGAGATCGTCGATACCGGCAACCGAGTGATCATCAGCCAAATCGGTCAGGTCGATCAGCGTGATCGCGCGACGCGCCAGCGCATCGTCAACTTCGGGCGACTGGTCTTCGGGGCGCGTCGAATCGGTGGTCACGCCTGCGACGGTACTTCAGTACGTCAACGTTGCGGCCTCGCCCCGCATTCGAATCAGATAGCCAGGCGGGTCCTGGGATCGAGAAGTGCATGTTCTCAGTCGAGATCGCTACCTCCACTGTGTCGCCGAGCTTGACTCTCGAACGAGGATCAAAACGCCCGACCGCATTGGCCGTATCCAACCCGATCTTCTCCTCGATGGCATCGGGGTCGCCCGAGTCAACCGATGGCGCGTCGATCCTGAAGTGGACCATGATTTCAGAACCCAGTGCCTCGAGCACTGACACTCTGGCCGAGATGCATCGATTCTCCGGGACTTCCGGCACGAGAGCTGCGTCTTGATAATCCTCGGGCCGAATGCCCACGATGACTGGCTCTCCGTCGTAATCCCGGAGCGAGGGATACTTGATCAGACACTCTTGTGCGAGTCCGATCTCGTTGCTGCCGATCGTCACACTTCCCGAGTGACCTGAAAGGCGAACCGTCGCCTCGAAGAGCGTCATCGACGGAGACCCGATGAACGCGCCGACGAAAACGTTCGCCGGAAAGTCGTACAGGTTCTGCGGCGCGTCGACCTGTTGCAGACGGCCGTCCTTGAGAACCGCAACGCGGTCGCCCATGGTCATCGCCTCGATCTGGTCGTGGGTGACATAAACCGTTGTGACTGCCAGTTCGCGTTGCAGCGCGGCGATCTCGGCTCGCATTTGCACACGTAGCTTGGCGTCGAGGTTCGACAGGGGCTCGTCCATCAAGAATGCGGCTGGCTGCCGCACGATCGCGCGCCCCATCGCAACTCGCTGCCGCTGCCCGCCAGACAGCAACCCGGGCTTGCGATCGAGGAGGTCTTCGAGTTCGAGCGTTGCCGCAGCCCTACGCACACGCGTGTCGATATCTTTCTTGGGAACCTTCGCCAGCTTGAGCGCGAACCCAATGTTGTCGTAGACGGTCATGTGCGGATACAGCGCGTAGTTCTGAAAGACCATCGCAATGTCGCGATCTTTCGGCTCGACGTCGTTCATGACCCGACCAGCGATTCGTAACGTGCCGCCCGTAATCGATTCGAGTCCGGCGATCATGCGGAGTGCCGTGGACTTTCCACACCCGGAGGGCCCGACAAGAACAAGGAACTCCTCGTCTGCGACTTTCAGGTTCAGATCGTGAATCGCTTCGAAACCGTTGTCGTAGATCTTGGTCAATCCCTCGATTTCAATCGTCGCCATTGACTCATCATCGCCGATCGCCGTCGCGATGGGGAAGACCGCCAGATAGCGTCGCCCCGCGTGAATCAGATGAAGAATCGTATGCAGGCCCTCGTCCTGCTCGACCGCTCGTTCAAAGCCACCACCGACGATGAGCTTGCCGCTGCCATCGAGAGCCTCGACGACGACCATCGCGAGGGGCTCGAGTCCTTCGTGGACGAGGCCTCACCAGCCGGTATTCGGGCTGGCGTCAAGGCCGGGCGCATCGACGGCAGCATGGAGGCAATCGCGACGATTCTGACCGACGTGTGCCTCGCAGACTGCATCGAACAACTCGGAGATCACGCCGACAATCCATCAACCGAAGAGTTACGCGAAGTCAATCCTGGCCTCATCGAGCGCCATGGCGTTGCAAGTGTGAGGATCATGCTCGCCTCGACCGTCGCCGGTGAAGCACCTGCGTCCGCGATCATTCGAGATCTGCTCAAGTCAGACGAACTCGTCGCTCTTCCCAAGGTCGAAGAAATCCAGATCGCGCCGCTGCTCGATACTCAGACACGCAGCGATGAAGAACAGGCTGCGATTCGCGCCAAGCGTGCCGAGGTGAAGCAGGCGAAGAAGCAAGAAGCCCGCGCCCGTAAGGCGCAGTCGGACGCCGCTCGAGGCCGCAGCTGATTTCTGCCACCTGAGTCGCAAGGCTCAGAACAGTTTTTCTGACCCCACTCCCAGCACTCGGCGCTCGTGATCGAGGAGCCAAGCCTTGGAGTCGATTCCACCTGCGAATCCCGTGAGAGCACCCCCGGCGCCGACCACACGGTGGCACGGGACGATGATCGATATCGGATTGCGTCCATTCGCGGCACCGACCGCGCGAGCCTTGCGCTTGTCGCCCATGAGCTCAGCCTGCTTTCCGTAGCTGACAGTCGTGCCGTACGGAATCGACCTCAGCGCAAGCCATGCTGATTCTTGGAATTCTGTCCCCATCGGATCGAGCGGCACATCGAAAACCTTCCGATCGCCCTCGAAGTACTCCGCGAGTTCGGTGACCGTGGCCGCGATAATCGGATGTGCGTTGTGCTCGGTCGCGTCCCCCAGCGGCACCCTTTTCGGGTCGTCATCGGGCCACAGCACAGCCCGGACTCCATCGTCGCTGGCAACGACCGTCAGACAACCAACGGGGCTATCCATCGTCGACTTGTACAACACTGATTCTGCAGAGTTCATGTTCTTCGTATCCCTTGTGCGAGTGGCTTCAATTGAGTGTGTTGGCTCTGGTTCAGCCGAGGCTGGCCCAGAGGTGATGGACCGCGTACGACCGCCATGGCGCCCAACTCGATGAGTCGCTGCCGGTAAGCCCCATTGCGTCGAGAGCGTGACGAACACCGAGATCCGTGGCGAGGAACGTGTCGGGATGACCGAGCCCGCGCATCACCACATAGTCGGCAGTCCACGGCCCGACTCCTTTGAGTTGTAGGAGCTGTTGACGTGCGGTCTGAGGGTCGGCCCCGGCATGCAGCTCCACGGATCCTTCAGCGATAGCGGCGGCCATTCGGCGAATGGTGTCGCGCCGCGCCGTCGGCATCGAGAACGCACCATCGGGGGCGTCGGCGAGTGCATACGGATCAGGGAACACGTGGGTCAGCTGGTCGTCGTCAATCTCCAGAACATCACCGATCGCTTCGATGATCCGACCGGCAACCGTTCGTGCTCCGGCAACGGATACTTGCTGGCCAATGACCGCCCGAACGGCTGTTTCGAACGGATCGACACTTCCCGGAGCACGCCGCCCAGGCAACCGACGAACAAGAGGACGAAAACGAACGTCCGTATCGAGGGCTGCATCGACCGCCTCGGGGTCATTGTCGAGGTCGAGTAGCCGCCGAACGCGCTCAACTACCGCGGCAAGGTCGCTCCAAGATTCGAGCCTGACGCGGACTGCTACGTGATCATCGTGTGCGACCAGATGAACAACTCCATGACCAGCTGGAAGCCGCAAAGAGCGCTTATAGGTCGTGCCATCCCAAGCCTCGATCCCCGGAATCGCTCGAACTCCGAGAAATGAAAGAACATCCTCACCGGCAAAGGGTTGGCGCGTAGGCAGGCGAAGATCAACAGCGGTTGGACGGGCGGAAGACCGCGGCCCATGCGTCGCAGCCGCGGCTGTGCGGAGAGCCGACGGCGCCAGCGCAAAGACCTCATTGATCGTGTCGTTGAACTGGCGCACACTCCCGAAGCCCGCTGCGAATGCCACGTCTGTGAGGGGCATCGCGGTCGTCTCGATCAGCAAACGTGCGGTGTGTGCTCGATTGGCCCGAGCAATGGCGAGCGGTCCGGCGCCGAGTTCCTCGGTAAGCAGCCGATTGAGATGACGTTCGCTGTAGCTGAGCCGCTGCGCCAGCCCCGGGACGCCTTCGCGTTCGATGATTCCATCGGCGATCAGCCGCATCGCTCGGCCAACGACATCCTGGCGCGTGTTCCAATCCGGCGAACCTGGTGAAGCATCGGGACGGCAACGTTTACACGCACGAAATCCCTGCTGCTGGGCCGTCGCTGCGGTCAGAAAGAATTCGACGTTGGTCCGCTTCGGCGTGATGGCCGGGCAGCTCGGCCGACAATAGATACCGGTGGTCCGCACCGCCGTGACGAACCGGCCATCAAATCGACGATCGCGACTTCGCACGACGGCGTAGCAATGGTCTTGGTCCAGCTGGGGCACGACCTCATCATGGCGGAGCCGCTCGCCATTCACCAGCGGAAATCGGACATCACGGTTTGCGGCCAATCAGCGACGTCGAACGGGGACGTAGGGCTTCGGCTGCGACTGACTCGCTGCGGGCCCCGCGTCGGGCGCGTCTGCAGGCACGACCTTGGTGCGCAACACCCACAGCCCGAGCACGCAGGCTGCAGCACCTCCGAGGAAGCCGATTTGCTTGCCAACCACCTGTGCGAATGCTCCGATGACAAGCCCGCCGACCGCTGAGCCCACATCGAAGAACATGGTGAACGAACTCACTGCCCATGCCCGATCGCGATCGCTGGCACGGTTCACGGTCAACGCGAGCAGCGATGGATAGTTGAATGCAAACCCGACGCCAATGAATACGGCGGCGATCCAAAGCGCCGGAACGGCAGGGATTGCGGCGAGTACAAGCAGGCCGATCATGACGTTTCCGAGAGCAATCGTGACGGCGCGCCTAGGTCCCAATTGTTCTGGCAATCGCGCACCGAATATCCGCACAAGCACTGAGATCAGCGCATACAGCGCGAAGATCCCGCCCGAAGTTGTCAGACCGATTGATCGGGCGTACTCGGGTACGAACGATGCAAAGGTTGTGAATGCGGCAACGCCACACGCCAACACAACACCTGGCAGCACTGCGGCGGGGTGAACGAAACGACGCCAGCCGCTGCTGAGCCGTTCGGATTCGCCAGCGGACACCTCATCATCGGGTGATTCAACGCGGGCCGGGGCAAACGAGGCAAGGACTGCCGCAAGGAGTGCAAATGACCCAGCGACGAGAAATGCCCTCTCGAATTGGCTGTCGTTCAAGATCCACTCACCGAATATCGGACCGATGCCGATGCCACCAAATACCGCAACCGAGAAGTAGCTCGCCCCCTCGGCGCGACGATCTCGCGGCGAAAGATCGGCGATCAGAGTTGCCGCGCCGACGAACACGGCTGCCTCGCCGACGCCAGTCACGGCACGCATGGAAAGCAGCTGCCACAGCGAATCAGCTTGGCCTGATAGTGCGCCCCCCATCGCCGCAAGGACAGCACCGCCCATGATCAGGCGACGACGGCCATGCCGATCTGCAATGTGTCCAATCATCGGCCGGACAGCGATCGCGGCAGCGGCAAAGACCGCGACGGTGAGTCCGATACCTAATTCGCCAGCGTTCAACGGGCCTTCGATGAACAGCGGAACGATTGGGATCAACATCCCGATGTAAATGAAAAAGACGAACGCGGTCAACGTGACGATGACGAAGGGGCGCGTGATTAGCTTGGCGCCCTCCTCTTCGCTCACCGTCACCTTCACGCTCATAGGCCGCACATCTTGCCGACCAAACCTCCCCACCCCAACGCGTGAACGTATTGCGCACTATGTGCGCAATACGTTCACGCGATCGGATGTTATGAGCAGCGGATACGCGCTCCGGTAACGTTGCGGCACGGGGAGACCCGGATTGGACGAGCGAGTCCCGATTCCCATCCAGTCTTCGGAGGCAACATGCCCCACCTTTCGCGCAATCTCCAGACCATGGTCGCAGCTCGACACGGAGTAGTTCGAAGCGACGAACTACTCGCCGACGGTCTGACAACGAACGGCATCCGTCGTCTCGTCACATCCGGCTTCCTGGTTCGGGTGCATCGGTCCACCTACCGAATCGCCTCTTCACCCGACACATTCGAGTCTCGATGCGCCGCGGCGTGCGCGACTGATAACGAGTCAATCGTCTCAGGTGTTGCTGCAGGACGACTTTTGGAATTCCGGCATGTGTACCGGACCGAGACACCAATCGTGCTCACCGCCCACGATCGAACGCCGCTCGCACGAGGAGTGCTTCTGCGGCGAACCAACGTTCTCGACGCGACAGACTTCACAATTCGGAGGGACGGAATCCGACTCGCTGCTCCAACCCGAGCCTGGTTCGATTGTGCGCGAGATTTGAACGACGAGAAGTTCGAGTGTCTCACCGAATGGGTTCTCGATCGTCACACAACGATGCCGAAGCTGTGGGCAACGACGCGTCGGCTCGCCGCCAGAGGACGCCCTGGGCTAGCCCGTGTTCAACGCGTGATGTCCAAACGCGCCGACTGGCAGAAACCGGCTGGATCAGGTCTCGAGGTTCGCGTGCTCAACGCCCTGGAATTGCGAGGCGTCGGCCCCCTGATCCGACAGCATCCGCTCCACCTTCCAAACGGAGTCACGATCCATCCAGATGGTGCAGACCCACTGGTTCGTTGGGCCGTCGAGATCGACCATGTCACCTGGCACGGAGGTCGGCTGGATAGTCAGCGCGACAAGGGTCGGGACCGCAATGCGCGGCGCATCGGATGGCAGATCGACCGGGTGACCGACCAAGAACTCAGCGACAATTTCGACCAGGTAATCGAAGAACTGGTGGAGCTCTACCGGTTGCGGTGTCGCGAGGTCAGAGCAGCCTGATCCCTTCGCCCAACGCGTGAACTTGTTGCGCACTATGTGCGCAACAAGTTCACGCGTTCGGGTTGGGTCAGGTGTGTCTGATTGACATGCCGCCGTCGACGGGGATCGCTGCTCCGTTGACGAAACTCGCGCTCGGAAGGCAGAGGTTGAGTGTCATGTGTGCGACTTCCTCGGGGCTTCCATAGCGGCGCAGCGGAACTCGCCGTCGAGCGTACTTTTCTTTCGACTCGGCATCGATCTCAGCCGTCATCCCGGTGTCGATCGGGCCAGGGCATATGCAATTGACAGTGACACCGTGGCGCCCGAGTTCCACCGCGAAGCTCTTGGTCAGACCCACGACGCCCGCCTTCGTGGCTGCATAGGCAGCAAGCCCCGCCGTGGTCACAATCGCTTCGGTTGACGCAATGTTCACCACACGTCCGGCGCCCGACGCCGATAGGTGAGGAATCGCCAGCCTGATCAATCGCGCGTGGGCCGTGAGATTGACCTCGAGTGTCCGTGCCCAATTCGATTCGAAGTCATCCTCGGGCTGGAACGCCGAGGTTGCCAGCGACACCCCGGCGTTGTTGACCACGACGTCGATGCCTCCACCCCACTCGATGGTCGAGGAGACCAATGCCTTGAGTTGGTCGTGGTCGGCGACATCACACACGACGCCCAGCGCCGCTCCGTCTCCGTGAGCCGCCCGGATCTCTTCGACCTGGGCACCAACGCGATCGATGCCCAGGTCGGCGACGACCACGAGCGCCCCTTCATCAGCGAACAACTGAGCTGTTGCCCTACCCATTCCGCTCGCGGCACCGGTGACGATCGCGACCTTGCCGCAGATAGAGCGCGACAACTCAGTCAGGCGCACTGGGGATTCGGTCACGCCGCCGACCAGCGCAGCATCCCACCAACTCCGTACTGCTTCACTACGAGCGCTCGTTCGGGTGTTATAGCCAGGAATCCGGCGTCAGGTGAGTCCTCCGGGCCCCCCGGAGCGAAGAGGTTGAGGTCGTAGTCGAATACGCCCTCCCAGAGCCGGCGCTTAGTCGCTAGATCCGTGAAGATCTCCGCCGTTCCCCAGAGCTCGACGCCATCACCGACTTCTGTCACCTGCCAGTGCATTGCAATGTTCGGGTTGTTGGCGATGTTGCGCGCCTTCACCGACATAGCGCCGATCATCACCCACGCGACATCACCCTCCCAGCACGGATGGACCGGCACTACGTCAGGTTTGTTGTCGGCGCCGATCGATGCTAGGTGCGCCCACGGGCTGAGTCTGGCAGCGAATGCCTTGATCTCACTCAGCGTTGCCGTGTCACTCATTCCCGCTCCTCTCGCTGGACTTCATTCTCATGAACAATAGACCCTGTCACGACCGACCACTTCCAAGACCCGAAACATGCTGAGAACGTTTCGCTGGGCCGCCAGACAATGCCGACTCGAACGGTACTGTCCCGTTCGTGAGCTGGGCACCGCGTCATGCTGTAGTCCTTGTGGTCGGTGGTCTGCTCGCGGCCGCTTGTGGTGGTCTGTCATCCGAGTCTGATGCCACTCCGGCCCCGAGCTCGTCGCACGTGATCGAGGAATACCCAGATGCCATAACTCGTCATCTCGACCGACTGGCGTCGGCCCCGCGGCCAGTCACGAATAGCGCCATGCCTCCGCGGCACCTGGATACCGAGACATTTCCTGTGTCGCTTGTGGACCGCTCTCTCATCGTGTTAGGAGGCCCACCACCAGATGGCATACCCCCAATTGACGATCCACGATTCGAGGTCGCATCAGAGGTCGACTGGATAGAGCCAGAGGAGCCGGTGCTTGTGCTCCTGCTCGATGGCGAAGAGCGTGCATACCCAATTCAGGTGATGATATGGCACGAGGTCGTCAATGACGTTGTCGCTGGCCATCCCGTAACCGCGACCTACTGTCCACTCTGCAATTCAGGCGTCGTCTTCAATCGGCAGGTCGGTGACAACGTCCTCGACTTCGGAACTTCAGGCGGTCTGTACCAGGCAAACCTCGTGCTTTACGACAGACAGACAGAGACCCTGTGGACCCAGTTCGACGGGCGCGCTGTTGTGGGTACGCTTGTTGGAGAACAGCTTGCAACGGTTCCGACATCAATGGTTTCTTGGAATGACTACCTCCTCGACCACCCAGATGGATCAGTGCTCTCACGCGACACTCGCAACCCAAAGCCCTACGGGCGAAATCCATACAACGCTTATGATCAGCGAACTGCACCAGTCGCTGGTTTCTTCACCGGTGAGCCAGACAAAACTCTCCCTCCATTGGAACGAATAGTCGGTATCAGCACGACTGACGAGGCGCTTGCCGTTCCGACGGATTCACTCGCCAAGGTCGGTGTTGCGTCGACCACCCTGGGCGGACGCCCCATCGCCTTGTGGCACTTGCCTGGAACGGCATCAGCTCTCAACGACGCCGATCTGGCATCCGGCGAGGATGTCGGCAGTACTGGTGTTTTCTACGCACAAGTCGCGGGTCAACCAGCTGACTTCAAGCGAGTTGAAAGGGGATTCGTCGACGATGTCACCGAGAGCACGTGGAATATTCTCGGTGAGGCAATCGCCGGCCCCGACGAACCACTTGACCATGTCGGCACATTCTGGTTCTCCTGGGCAACGTTTCGCGTAGAGGCTGTTCTCTTCGATCCGACCACAGAGTGAGGTTCATCTCATGGCCGTATTTCAGATTCAGATAGTGACCGCGGGCGGTTCATCGACGCCATCTTTCGGCAGGAGCCGATCGCCGGACCGTTCCGCAGATCGCGACTAAGTTACGGGCATGCGTCGAACTCTCTTCTCCGTACTCGCCCTCGCCGCGGCCGTCCCCACCATCGTGGCGGTGGTGGCCGGCTCCGGCGCCGTCGACGCGCTGCCGACGGGCTTCTCCGACAGCCTTGTCGCGGGCATCTCGTCGCCGACCGGACTCGAACAGCTCCCGAACGGCCGCGTCGTTGTGCTCGAGCAGCACACGGGCCGCGTCAGGTTGATCGATTCGGCCACGCGGACGACCCTCACCGCACCGGCGCTTGACCTGGCGGTGTGTTCGGGCTCCGAGCGCGGTCTGCTCGGCTTCACCCACGACCCCGATCTCGCGGTCAACAACCGCGTCTACGTGTACTACACGCGACCGGCCGGCGGCTTCCCCGGGGGATGCGTCAACCGGGTGAGCGCGTTCACGATGGTCGGCGACTCGATCCTCGGCAACAGCGAGCAGGTCTTGATCGACAACATCTCGTCAGTCAACGGCAATCACAACGGTGGCGATCTCGAGATCGGCAACGACGGTCATCTGTACGTGGCCACGGGAGACGCCGGCCGCGATCCGCGTGGCGATTCCGGCAGCGCGGGGTCCAACAACGCGGCCGAAGACCTCTCGCTACTGAATGGCAAGATCCTCCGACTGGACCGCTACACGGGCGCTCCAGCGGCCGGCAACCCGCTGTCGGGTGCCGGCACGGTCACGTGCGGAAGCCGGGGCAACCTGCCGTCGACGCCGACCACTTCGTGCCGCGAAATCTTCTCCTGGGGTATCCGCAATGCGTATCGGTTCGCGTTCGATCCGAACACGCCGGCGACACGGTTCTTCATCAACGATGTCGGACAGGGCACCTACGAAGAGGTGAATGACGGGATCAAGGGCGCCAACTACGGGTGGAACGATCGCGAGGGGCCGTGCCCGCAGGGTCAGACCACTCCGTGCCCCGGGCCACCGGCCGGCTACACCGACCCAATCACTGCCTACGGCCGGGAGCTCGGTCAGTACATCACCGCCGGAGCGTTCGTTCCGAACGGCGCCTGGCCAGCCGAGTACGACGGTAGCTACCTGTTCGTCGACGGCGGCAGCGGCCGGATGTGGCTGCGCCGGTCGAACGGCGCCGTCGATTACAACTCGCCGTTCGCCAATGTGTCATTCTCGGTCGCCGACATGGCGTTTGTCCTGGAGCCCGACGGCTACGCGCTCTGGTACTCACTCAACGCAGGGTCGGCGGTCCGGCGTATCTCGATCGACATGCCGGCGCCCTCGGCGAGCGGCCCGCAGCGCTTCGATCAGCTCGACACGCCCATGAGGGCCTTCGACAGCCGAACCCAGAACCCAGCCACGCGTATCCGCGGAGGCACGACACGACTGATCGATGTCGATGCTCCTGCGGGCGCGACGGCGGCGATGGTCAACCTCACCATCGTCCGACCTGCGGGACCCACCTACGCCACGGTGTGGCAGCCGCGCACCGACCGTCCGGCGACATCGAATGTCAACGCACCGAGTGGCGAGGTGGCGGCCAACAGCTCGATCGTACCGGTCGACGCAAACGGCAACATTCTGCTGTACGTGCGTGCGACAACTCATGCGATCGTCGACGTAGCCGGATACTTCGTGCCCTCCGCCGGAGCGACCCGGGCTGGTCGGTACAACGTCGTCGACCCGAAGCGGCTGACCGACTCGCGTCTTCCGCCGGGATCGGACAACCAATACAAGCGCACCTCAGGTGGCACCCTCGACGACTTCCTCAACGTGCCCATCGCCGGGATGTTCGGTGTCCCCGCATCGGCTGATTCGGTCGCGCTGATTGCCACGGGGCTCAGCGGAAGCAAGGCATCGTCGGGCTACGTCACCGTGTACGCCGGTGGCACTGCACAGCCAAGCACGTCGAACCTCAACGTCAATGGCCGGACGGGTGGTGTCAGTGATCGCCGCGCCAACCTTGTCATCGCTCCTATTGGGGACGACGGGTCGATCGACGTGACATTACACAACGTCGACGACGTCGTCCTCGACGTGGTTGGCTGGTTCACAGACTCGACCGCTGGGTCGTCAACCGCCGGCCGGTTCGTCCGCCTCCCCCCAACGCGTGAAGTCGATACGCGGGTTCCACTGGGCTTCGGCACGCTCGATATCGGTGCGACCAGGAGCCTGAATCCGGCGTCGGTGCCGGACAATGCGACCGGGGTCGCCCAGAACCTGACCCTCGCCCGCACGTTCACCGGCGGCTATCTCACGGCGTGGCCAGGAGGCCCGCGGCCGCTGGTGTCGAATGTGAACAGCACCC
>JADWMG010000314.1 GCA_015767405.1 Actinomycetota bacterium | reverse complement strand
CAATCATCGTGCTCCAACGCATCTGCGCGGTGTTGCTAGCGACGTTTTCGAGAGTTTCGGTGGTGGTACCGGTGAGGATCGATGCGGAGAGCGCACCGCTGACAGCGCTTCCCGCGAACACGACGAGAAATGCGATCCCGAGGTTGCGTCCAAGATGGCTTCCGGTCTTCATGTGAGCGGCCTCGCCAAGTAGTTCGAGTCGTTGCGCAGCCGATTCAGGAACAGATTGCTCATCACCGCCGCGACCGTTGCCACGATGAACAGGGCACCTACGATTCGGGCGGTCGCTATTTGAGAGCGCATCCTCGACCTCTCTTGCCTTACCTACACAGACAGGGTCTCTCTCCCAGCCGGGCTCCGCCAGAGTCCGACGCCCCTATCTGCGAGCAGTGATGGCGGACCGATTTCAGATCCGTTCACTCGCCGCTCTGGGACTGCCGCGATACAGGACTGCGCCAAGCCAGCCGAGCCAAACAATGAGGCCGAGCCCGAAGACAGCCCCGACGAGTTCCAGAGCGGGCACGATTGTTACGAAGGCCGACACGCTGATGACGATGCCAACATAGTTGAGTGCCTTCGGGAGCGCACCCGTTCGGAGGGCCGCCAAACTAATCAGGAAGACCCACAGGCCTCCAACGAGTTCGATCGTTCCGCCCAATCCCCCCTCGATCGAGTCGAGTGTTATCCAGACTGTTTCAGCTCGACTCGGATCCTTGCCGGCTAGATCGGCGATAGTTCCCAAGTTGATGAGCGTGACCATGCCGGCACCAATGAGCAGTCCGGCCCAGATCAAGGCGAAAGCGGTTGCCGTCTGAGCCAACGCAGTCGACTCTGTCTTCACCCGCTCATACAGCGCGAACGCGACAGGAACTAGCAGGACCCCGAAGGCGACCATGACAATCAGATTCCAGACGTACATCGTCGCGTAGTGGTCGGCGATGAAGGCCACGGACTCTCCAGGCTCGGGGTCCCCGGTGGTGTAGTCGGAAAGCAAGGTTGCGAACATGGCAAGTCCGACCACGATGGTTGCCGCTTGGAGCAGTGCAGCAATGCCTCCGACCTTCTGTCTCTCGTTCATCGGTCTCCTCCTTGCGGATCTCGATTCATTTCGGACGATCGATCCAGGGCAATGCCCCTCATCTCCACACTGAGTGATCAGATCACGCTGTCCAAGAGGCCTTTGGCCCAATTGGTGGTGCTCATGACTTGGCGGCTTCTCAAGTGACGAGTCGGGCGAAGCAATAGGTGCTCTCGAGGACACCGAACGCTGGCCAAATTCCCCAGGTCAGAATCCAGTAGGTCGCGGTGCGTTGTCGGAAGCCCAGATCGCGGTCCCAAATGAAGAAGTACACCGCGGTATACCAATATGGCACTGACGCGACGAGCGCCAACAGGAAACCCCATCGTTCTCCGAGCAACATGCCGACGCTGCCGGCGATCTGCAGCGGTGCCCACAGAAACACGTCAGCCCAGGCCGAGCCTTGATTGAACGCAAAATAGGCGACTGGATCCGTCGATGAGGGGTCCCCGCCGTAAACGTTGGAGATCGTCCACTTGCTGCGCGGCCGGACGAGCGCCACCACCTGAAGTGCTGACAACAATATGATCAACACCAGTCCACCGACAGCAACCGTCCATGTCCACACCGTGACTGTCATCAGATCCTCCTCGCGTGTTGCACGTCCGTTACCTCACTCGGCCAGCGTGATGGTTGCGGCCGCGATGGTGATTGCCGCCATGGCGCCCCAAACCGAGAGTGCAATGAGTCCGACCCGCACACTGCTCGCGTTGCCGATCCGCAATCCGTGGCGTCGCATCGTAAGTCGAACGATGATTCCACGACCCGCGAAGTAAAGGTATGTCCCGCCGCCCACAAGACCGAAATACGCCCACGCCTCCTGCCCCACCACTAGGAGTACCCCGGCTACCACCATCGACCACAGCGTGAAGATGTCCCACAGGGCCTCGCCTCGAGCGTCAACCCTGAACACCGGATCGACTTCGTCCTCGTCTTCGATCAGCCCGAACCGGGCTGCCGCCTGGGGCGCGAAAAATGACAGCAGCTGACCTCCCCAGCACAGCAACGACAACGTCGTCACGACCAGACCCCATACGATCGCCGCGGCCGAACCCATCAACCGATCCGACCGCTCGTTGATGCTCTTCTTGTCACCCGCTGCCAGAAGTTCCGGCCCGCACCAGCCAACTGGCGGGAGCCCGGCATGTTCTCAGGTTGGGTCCGATTGACCATCGAGGCAACCTTTCAAGGAGGCGACGCGCGACCGGCGCCAAGAGCTGGCCAACTCCCACGTTCCCTTATTGCCAGACACTCGACCAGAGGCCAAGGTCCGCTACGTCGAGAAAGCGATCCGGGGCCGGCCAACATGGGTTGCCGCTGTGGGGAGGAGGTGATTGGATGAACTGTGTCCGATGGATTCACGTCGGATCAACTTCCGCAAGCGAGAGGGCGACAGATGATCGAAACCATGGAACGCAGCACAGGCAGTGTGCTCGGATACAAGATCTCGGGAGACATGACTAAGTCCGATTACCAAACGCTCGTCCCGGCAGTGGAAGCAGCCGTCAAGGAGCATGGGTCGATATCGCTGCTGCTCGACATGACCGGCTTCCACTGGGAGAAGGTCAGCGCGTGGGGTGCAGATTTGAGTTTCGGTAAGCAGTTCCATGACAGCATCGACAAGATGGCCATCGTCGGTAACAAGAACTGGGAAAAGCACCTGACCAAGCTGGCCGAGCCGTATTACGCCAAGGCGGCCAAG
>JADWMG010000313.1 GCA_015767405.1 Actinomycetota bacterium | reverse complement strand
CATGTCCGCATGCCTCGTACGTATCGAGGGCGTGACGTGCAATGGTGGATGGATGGCGCCGGGTTGCTCGATGAGACTCTCGATGACGTTGACGACATCATGCGTGCGCGACATGTTCCGTCACCGCAACTCGTCGGCACACCGGAGAGGGCCAGCGTCGACCTGAATACCTTGGTCGAGAGCGGAATCGAACTGCGCGGCCGCCTTGGCGGAATACGCGACGGAGTTGCCCAGTTCTCTGGGGGATTTCGAAATCACTGCATGCTGGCGGATCTCAAGATGAATCGTTTGCTCAATACCTTCGACGAGTGGGCGGACGAATCGAAATGTGAGGACGTCGCCGATTCACACCGTTTCGGACCGACGCGAATCGATACCGAACCGCCGCTCGAGATGGATCTCAAGCACGGTCATATCAAGACCGTTGTGTGGGCGACAGGTTTCCGCCCCGATCATTCGTGGCTGGACGTTCCTGTCTTCGACCGCAAGGGACGAATTGAACATGACGGGGGAGTTGTCGATTCGCCCGGCATGTACATCCTGGGCATGCCATTTCTTCGACGCCGCAAATCGAGTTTCATCCACGGCGCGGGAGACGACGCCAACGATCTCAGCGACCACCTCGCCGGGTATCTCGATTCGATGGCGGCCTAGCGTTTCACCCCGACATATCCGAATAGTTGTATCTGACCGCGGAGAGGGAGGCCCGAACGCACATGGTCGTTTGCAAGCGCAACCGCATCCGCGTGGAACTTGTCGGGCCCGATCGACTGGATGGCCTCATACGCGGGGCCCGTCGATGCCATTCCTCTCGCGTACGACTCGGGGTCCGCGTATTCGAGGAAGAAGGGAACCTCGAATCGTTCCTCGGGGTCGAATCCGTGATCGTCGAGGAAGGCCTCCCCGACGCCTGGGCGACCCAGCGACACCATGTTTGCCTGGTTCTCGACCTGCTCCTCAGTCGCCCACTGGAACGGTTGGAACATCCACGCTCCCGGGGACTTGCCGACGTTGCCCCATACGGTCATCGCAAATCGGCCCCCCGGCGCAAGAACGCGTCCGATCGAGTTCACTGCGTCCGGAGTTGTTCCCCAGATGCCGCGAAAGCTCGTGACCACGTCGAAGGCTCCGTCATTCCACGGAAGGTCATTCATGTCTCCGACGCGGATGTCGCTGGCCGGGCTGCGGTCCTGCGCGATCGCGATCAACCGGTGAGATGCGTCGATGCCGGCACACGTTGCTCCGCGGATTGCGGCCAACTCGAGAGCCAGTCCGGAACCGCAGGCTGCGTCGAGCAATCGATCGCCGCTTCCGATGCCGAGCCTTTCGTGCATGAAGACGTATTCGCGGCAGTTGCTCGGCTCGCTCAGCGTTGCAAAATCCGCGGCCCTGCGACCCCACCCTTCGTCAACCATTGTCCAGCTCACACAGCACCCCTCTCATCGGACGATGGGTCGACAGTAGTCGCGTCGCTATGGGTCCGGTTCCGGTCGGCGGCCGAAAAGTTCGGCTTTCGACGCCCACGGATATTCAAGGCGTTATTTGATAACATGGTGCCCGTTGAGGGAACCGAGAGGACAAGATGAGCAATCGGGACGCAAAAGATGCTCTCTTCGACGGCTTGGCCAGTATCGCCAAGGCGTTGGCCAGCGGTAGGAGGGCTGAGATCATCGACGTTCTTGCTCAGGGGGAGCGCTCGGTCGAAGAGCTGGCCGCTGAGATCAACCAGAGCATGGCCAATACCTCTCACCATCTACAGATCCTTTCAAGGGCCGGGCTGGTACGCACGCACAAGCAGGGAACCTGGGTGTATTACCGGCTTTCAGACCAACGGGTGAGCGAACTGTGGTCGGCTCTGACCGACGTCGCGTGCAATCACGTCGCGGGCCTCGATGCGCTCGTTGATGCCTATCTCGGCGATCACGCGGACATTCCGCACATCTCTCGTGATGAACTGTCGGACCGGCTGGGTTCACCCGACCTGCTCCTGCTCGACGTTCGGCCAACCACCGAGTATGACGCCGGCCACATCCCGACCGCAGAGTCAGTTCCAATCGGTGAACTCGAAGACCGGCTGGCCGAAATACCGTCCGACACCGAGGTCGTTGCGTACTGCAGAGGCCCCTACTGCGTCTATGCCGTCGATGCAGTGCGGATGCTCATGGCCCACGGAGTTGCGGCACAGCGCCTTGAAGACGGCCTGCCCGAGTGGCGGCTGGCGGGCCTACCGGTCGAGACCTCGTCTGGCGCCGACGACGCTTCCTGACTGAGCGGCGGTGGATGCGAGTGTTGTACGGTCGCCGCGACCCGCCGAATTGAGAGGAATATGGGATGGCATCTTCGAACGCGACCGACACAGCCGATGGCACACAAGAGAGGGCTGCAACTCTTCAGGTTGCTGCCGTACAAGCGACTCCGGCGTTCCTCGACCGGGCGAGAACGATGGCCATCGTTGCCGCCGAGGTCGTAGCGGCCTCCGCCAATGGCGCAGAACTCGTTGTGTTTCCCGAGTCGTTCGTGCCGGGCTATCCCGATTGGGTGTGGCGTCGGCCTCCGATGAGTGACGGTGACTGGTATGCGCGGTTCGCCGCGCAGGCTGTTGATGTCGAAGGCCCGGATCTCGATCTTGTCCGTGAGGCAGCCCGCGATGCCGGCACATGGGTCGCTCTGGGAATCACGGAGCGGTTGCCCTCGGGCACGCTCAACAACTCGCTCGTGTACATCGATGCGGCCGGAGAGATCGCGGGCCTGCACCGCAAGCTGATTCCGACAGGCGCCGAGCGT
>JADWMG010000312.1 GCA_015767405.1 Actinomycetota bacterium | reverse complement strand
CCTGCTGGTGGTGCTTGGGCTAGTTGGCTTGCCGCCGCCGGTCTCGTCACAGCGAGCGCAAACGTAGTCGAAAGCATCATCGCAGCCGGGCGTCGTTTATCGTCACCGTATGCGCTTGGACTCGATCGACTGCCGGAAGCGGATGGACTCCTCAATGTTCGGAGTATTGGGAACCGTCGACCCGGACCGGGGGACGCATCTCGTTCCCGTCGTGTTCGCTGTCTCGGGTGATGAACTTGTTGTCCCGATCGATGCTGTGAAGCCGAAAGCGACGAGGCAGCTCCGCCGGATCAGCAATCTGCGTTTGGATGCGAGGGCGTCGCTGGTTGTTGACCAAAGGAGCGACGACTGGACCGAACTGTGGTGGGTCCGGGCGGACCTTGGGTTCCTTGGCACGGAGGACTACGCAGACGGTTGGCCATCCCGGCTGGCCAACCGGTACCCGCAGTATCGCGAGCCAGGCACGGTCGGTTCGCTTCTCTTGTTCACGATCCGGTCGTTGAGTGGATGGGCAGCCGCGTAGCGCTCGCATGCGCCATGCATAGTGAATCTCGTATGGGCGTTGTTTTGTCAAGGAGCTTGTGGGTTGGGTGGACAGGACCGGGTAGTGCCACACCGTGAGGTGGGCAGGGTCGTATGAGGTCACACCGCCCAAAGAATGTTCGTGGGTGGGAGTCGGCAGGTCATCATCAGGACAGCATCTCAGGATGCGTCAGCCGGTTATTGGGCCAGGCTCCCACCCAGATCGTATGTGGAGTCAACTATCCCTCCCTACTCGCTCAAGAACAAGGGATGACCCACGCCACCGCAATCGGGCAGTATTCGCCAGATAGAGCTGACATCCGCAGTTCGACTGTGCAATCCCACCGTTGGACCATCGTGTGCAACACCGCCTACATCGTCGCATAGAAACACACCCAGCCGGTTATGGGCGGGTTGGAACGACCGCGAGTTGGTGTGTGGCTGCGATTATCGGGCACCCGGTAGAGGTCGTTCCCGAGTACACGTTCTTGCTCGAGAATCGTGAATACGAGCGCGGATATCGGGTGGCTTGGCTAGGTCGTGATGGCCGTTTGTGGGCGGCCGCGACCACGTCGCGTCGACCATTGCGGGGACTCGGTGAGTGCGGCTCGAAGCGGGTGCTCCGCCAGCCTGGGTGGCGCCGGTTGGGTAGCGGACTCACACCCAGGACCGGGGTCCGGGACCGGCGCGCCCGCGTCGGTCCTCGGGATTGGCGATCCAGCACGTCTTGAACGACAGGCATCCGCATCCGATGCAGTTCGTCAGCCCTTCGCGGAGGCGCTCCAGCTCAGCCGCCCGCTCGTCGATCCGCTTGAGCCATCCACCTGACAGCTCCGCCCAGTCATCGGGCGACGGCACGTGGTCAGCGGGCAACTTGGCGAGTTCCTCTCCGATCTCATCCAGCGAGAGTCCAATCCGCTGCGCGAAGACGATGAAAGCGATTCGGCGCAATACCGAACGGTGGTAGCGCCGGTGCCCGGAGCCCGCCCGCTCGGAGACGATGAGACCTCGCTCCTCATAGAAACGCAGGGCGGAGGAGGCCACCCCACTGCGCTTGGAGACGTCTCCGATGGTGAGAACTGACTGCATTCTCAAAGGATATCGAAGAAATGTCTTGACTTCAAGTTCACTTGAACTTGTAGGGTGAAAACATGATACAGAACTCAGCAATCAACGGACTTCGGGTCGCAGTAACGGGCGGGACATCCGGCCTCGGACTGGCGCTCGTCAGGCAGCTCACGCAGGACGGGGCCCGTGTGGCCTTCGTCGCTCGCTCGGCGGGCGACGTCGAACAGGTCACCACGGAGACGGGCGCGATCGGCATCGTCGGCGACGTGAGCCGAAAGCACGACATCTACCCGACGGCGTTACAGATCACCGGCAATCTCGGCGGACTCGACGTGCTCATCAACAACGCGTCGAGCCTCGGCCCTACCCCGCTCGTTCCCCTCGCCGACACGGATTGCGAGGATCTCGAAGAAGCGCTGGCGGTCAACGTGGTCGGCCCGTTCCGATTGACGAAGGCGCTACTCGGAGCGCTCGCAGCGGCGGCCCGCGAGGGACGCGGCGGAACCGTGGTCAACATCTCAAGCGACGCCGCCGTCAACGCTTATCCGGGGTGGGGTGCGTACGGAGCAAGCAAGGCCGCGCTCCGCCACATGACCGCCATCTGGGACGAGGAGGTCAGTGACGCGGGCATTCGTTTCTTGTCCGTCGACCCGGGCGACATGGACACGCCACTGCACGCCCTTGCCGATCCGGACGCCGACCCGTCCACATTGAAACGCCCGGCGGATTCTGCGGCCGAGGTCATCGAAGCGTTCTTGGCCGTACGCCCCATCAACGATGCGATCGAACAGGCGGTGTCAGCATGATCGCCGCCCACTACCCCGACCGGCCGTCCCGAAAGTTGCTTGCCGTGGATGCGAGCGGCGCCATACAGCACTTGTGTCGCGCCGATCTCGCCACCCTCTTTCGACCCGGTGACCTAGTCGTCGCCAACGATGCCGCAACGCTGCCCGCCAGCTTGCTCGGCGAACACCAGCCAACTGGCTACCCCATTGAGATCCGGCTGGCCGCGTTCGTACGTGCCGCCGATCCGACACGGTTCGTCGCCGTCGCGTTCGGCACCACCCTGGTGGCCGGCGACCGTCTCCTGCTCGGGCCACTGGTTGCGGTCGTCGAGCGCCTGCTCGACCACCCGCGTCTGCTTGAGGTGCGATTCCAAGGCGACCCGCCGGAGGTCCTCGGCGGGCTCGCACGGCACGGGAAACCCATCCAGTACGCGCACGTTCCCGCCCCGCTGGCGCTCTGGGATGTGTGGACAAATCTCGCGGCGAAACCGTTCGCGTTCGAAGCGCCATCGGCAGGTTTCGCACTCGACTGGCAGACGCTCACGACGTGGCGACGGCGGGGCATCGAGCTGGCCACGATCACCCATGCGGCCGGCATCTCGTCCACCGGCGACGCGGACCTCGACGAGCAGTTGCCGTTCGATGAAGCGTACATCATTCCCGAGTACACGTCGAACGCCATCGCTGAGACGAAGGCGCGGGGCGGATCGATCATCGCGATCGGAACGACCGTCGTGCGTGCACTCGAGTCCGCGGCGACGATGGACGGCATCGTGCGCGCCGGGCACGGAGTCGCGCGTGGTCGCATCGGGCCGAACACTCAGATACGCGTCATCGACACGGTCCTCAGCGGAATGCACGAACCGGGTGAAAGCCACTTTGAGCTGCTCCGTGCGTTCGCGAATGATCCCGTATTGCTCAGTGCCCACCGAACCGCGACAGAGCGGAACTATCGCACGCACGAATTCGGAGACTCCCTACTCATCGAACGACGCGACGCCGCCTGATCCTTGTTCGTCCCGATGAGCCCGACACTGAACCGTTGTCTGCGTCGGGAAGCAGCGGGCGATGGACGGCTTGGGGATCGCTTCGAAGGGTCACCTCGCTACAACGGCCGGCTCGGTTTCGAGCCAGCAGCCAGACGCGAAAGGCAGCTACCGCTTCCTAGCTGAGCTCCAGAGGAAGCTAGGCAGCTTCTCTCACCTTTCGGGTTGAACCGCGACGATCCGTCACTGACTGGCGAGGTGATCGATTCGTCGCCCTCTCACAATCGTGAACAGGTGAGTTCATCGAGTGGACGGTCAAGCAACGGTCACGGCGCCAGGCACTCAGCCACCCGCTCAGAGCTCTCGCTCACCGACGACAGAGCCGAGACATAAACCCACGAAGCAACGCAATACCTCTCGCTGCACTTCGGGCGAAGTCGAGTTGGTTCGCCCTGGGTCTTCTGGAGGTTCTCGAGTGTGGAACGCTCGTCAGATCCGGTGAC